>JAVYAJ010000156.1:0-30046 GCA_032229885.1 Candidatus Anammoximicrobium sp.
CTTCAGCCAACAGAGGTGCTGTCGTCTCTACCTCCTGGGGCGTTGCCCCAGGCTACGGTGACGGTGGCCTTCAGCCAACAGAGGTGCTGTCGTCTCTGCCTCCTGGGGCGTTGCCCCAGGCTACGGTGAAGATCGCCTTCGGCCAAGACGACTTGGGGCGTCCGTGCTGCGCAATAGCCTTGGAGAACCAATTCCGCCTAAACTCCGCAGTTCCCCGGCTCTTTGCCCCGCGGCCATCGGGGCCACTACCGCGAGACGTGACGCGGCGCCCCAGCGGGCGTGCGTTCGGGCGGGCGCTGGGCGCGCGTCGGCCATGCCGGGCCGATCCGGCGCGGCGTGGCGGCGCGAAACGCGGGTCGCGGACTATGGCGCGGCCGCGTCGTCATTGCCGCGGACCACACCCGTGTTCGGCGCGATTTCGGTCTGGCCCGCCAGCAAGTTGTCGACGATCATGTTCCCCTGTCCGCCGGTCAGACGCAGGGCAATTGGACGGGGATCGTCCGTGCGGTCGTCGCGCACCAGGCATCCCGACACGCGCACGCTGTGGACATCTTCGAGCAGGATTCCGCACGTGTCGCAGTCCAGGATCGTGCATCCGGTCACGTTCATCCGCTGACAGCGACGCAAGGCCAAGGCGGCCGGCTCGGCCAGGGCGTTGAAGATCTGCAGTCCGTTGAGCGTACAATCGCGACAGTCGGCCAGCAGCACGCCATCCCGGCTGCCAGGTGGATAGTCTCGGTTTCGACCGAACAGATTCGAGCCGATCACGAGCTGCGAACAGCCCTCGGCCAGCACGTTGTGTTGATGGCCCTGAAAAAACGTATTTCCCGTGATCGCGATGCCTTGGGCGTGGACCAAGTGCACGTTGATCCCCGTGTCGCTGATCTGGTTGTCGGCGATCGAAAAATAGCCAACCTTGTTCGCCACCTCGGCGCTGTGGCCGAGAAAGCGGATATTCGCCGAATCGACGGGCTCGCTGCTGTGCTGGAGCGTGCACCCGACGATGGCGCCCTCGCGAACCGAGGAACGGTCTTCGGTGCAGTCCAGCAGGATGTTGGCGGCTGGCGGGCCATCCGCGGCCATATTGGCTTCGATGTCGCAACTGCCGATCTGCAGGTTGCGAACCGAGCTGCCACGCACGACGATTCCGCCGCTGCGGTTGTAGCTGATGTGGCAGTTCGTGACGTTGACCTGGTGTAGATCCAGCTTGTCCAACAGCAGCCCGACTCCCTGGTTGTCGTACAGGTGGCACTGACTGACGATCACGTTGCGGCTGCGCCCGGTCAGATAGACGCCGTGCAGTGCGCGACGCACGGTCAACCGAGTGACGATCGGCTGCATCGTGCCCTGCAGCCACAGGCCGATCGCCTCGGGATGCTCGCCGACGATCTCCAGGCCGTCGATCAGCGGCGTTCGCTGCCTCTGCCAGACGTTGTCGCGAACCGTCTTGGGGTCCGCCGTGCCGCCATGTGTGCCGAGCACCTGCAGCGCAGGACCCGGCCCGGCCATGACCAACGTCGCCGTGCCGTCGCTCACCAACGAAGTCCAGCCGACGCGATCGAGATCGACCACGATCGGTTGAGTGATGCGATAGGTGCCGCGAGGGAAGCGAATCTCGCCTCCGCGATCGGCGGCGCGCCGCAGCGCCGCCGTGTCGTCGGTCTGGCCGTCGCCCGTTGCGCCCAGGTCGCGAACGGAGACTCGGCCGCAGTCCGCGCCGTCATCCGAGTTTGGCGCGGGGCCCGTTTGCGCAGCGCCCATTGCCGCGTTGCCCGTCGAGGCGTTGTCCGTCGAGGCAGCGCCGTTGGGCGCCGTCGAGGACGGCGATGTTGGCGCCGTGATCGACCCGTCTGGCGTTGTCGCCGCCGACTGTATTGTGGCCGGCCCTGCGCTGGCCGCGTCTTGCGGCGGTTCTGGCTGTGCCGCGCACACCGTGGCGGTCCAGATCAATGCCGCGGCCAGACTTGCCAGGCGGGGACGTCGTTTCACGCATTGCATCGGTTGAGTCTCCCTCGGCTCGGGGGGTCATTTTTTGGGAAACAGTTCTTGGAGCGCTTCGACCGTGTGTTCGACCAGCGCCTGGCCACCTTCGGGGCCGACCGTGTTGCTCATCACGGTCGCGCTGTAATTGGTGAACGCGTTGCCGTCCAACTCGCCGCCCGCCACCGCGCGCGGGGTGGGCAGATAGTAGGCGTGTTGGCGTCGCGCGCCGGCCAGCTCGATCTGGAACGTCTGGATCGCCGGGCTGCGGGCTTCGATCTGCACGCCGTAATCGAGGAACAGTTCGAACGGGCTGGTCGCGATGGCCACGTCGCCCAACCGTAGGACGTGCAATTCCATCTCGTAGGTCTTGTCCTCGCCTCGCTGCTGGGCCTCATACCGTTCGACGATCGATCGATACAGCGCGCGGACCCAATAGTCCGACTTGGTGCGCGTCGCCTTGGCGTCGATGTCTTCACAGACTTTGCGTGCGACCGCGGATTCGGCGTCGGTGACGATTCGAGCGGGCAAGTCCAACGTCTGCACGCGGTGGACCAGGGGGACGTCCGTGCGGATGTCGTTGGCGATGACGCCGAACACGTCGGTAAAGGCGTCGGCCACGCGTCGCCCGATCTCCTGACGGTAGTTTACGCCTCGCAGTTCGCACATTCGCAATTCGCTGTCGCGTCGCAGGTGGACGCGCGGCGTCTGGTCGCCGGCCGGTGCGCAAAAGCCCAGCACGCACACGTCCGCGCCGTGACGCTCGTGGATCAACCGTCGCGCGTCGTCCCAGAAATCAGCGCTGACTTTGCTGCCGCCGTCTGCCTGAGCCGTCGTCGCCAACGTCAGCAGCGCCGCCCGGAGCTGGCGTTGCCCATCGTAGAAGCACAGCACTTGGACGCCGTGATCCTCGAATCCCTCGAGACAGCGGAACGCAGGATCCTTGATGTTGCCGTACATCTTGACCGAACCATCGGCGTAGGCCACGCGCCGGTTGTGGCCGGCGACGGCGTGCCCCAACCCCCAGGCGGCGGCGCCCACCGCGCGACTGTCCCAGGCCTTGGCCACGGCCTGCGCCAACTGTTCGTAAAGCCACGGGACATACTCTTTGGGCTGCATCGCGTCTTCGTAGTCCTTCACGTCGTAGCGATCTTGCAGCAAGACCGGCGCGTTATGAGTGTGAGTGGCCGCCAGAAAAAGCTTGTCGAGATCCAAGCCCGGCACGCGGCCGGCCAGGTGTTTTCGGAATCCGTCCTGAATCCCCGGGCGGATCACGCACAGATCGCAAGCGATCAGGATCGCCTGGTCGAGCTGCCGGGCGCCGTCGCGCGACTCGAGGACCAACACGTTCGCCACCAGGCGGCTTTCAATCTCGCGGCCGATCCGCACGCTCGTGCCGCCGGTCAATGGGATAGGCCGATCCGGGGTGATGTCGGCCGTGGCGGCGCCGATCCACAGTTCGGCCGCGGCCGCGGCGGACGCAAAGTGCGCCAGCCATAGACCGCCCAGCATCAGCAGCGTCCGCCCCAGAACACAGATGCGTCGTCGGTGGGTTCGTCTCATTGCTTCCTCCCAGGTTGACAGGCTTGGACACAGACGGCACGGCGAAGCGGCGCAGGCTTTGCCCGACGTCGGTCGCCCGGCCGACCGACGCGGCGCGAGCGCTGCGAAAGCGGATCTCGTGCTCGCGGCCCGATCGTCGATCATCGCCCCGGGCTGGGGCAAGCGACGCGGCGCGTTTCGTCGGCACGATCCGTACCGTGGATGTCGTCCAGCGGTCGTGCGAAAAGCTCCCATTATACGCGGTCCGCGGCCGCGTGTCACTTTCCGGATGTCCCGACGAGCCGCGGTGCGCAAATCTCGGCGGTCAATGATTGACGGCGGCTGTATAATGCAGCACGTTGACGTCTTTCCACCCGACGGCCCGGCTCGGCGCGTCCGTCGTTCGCCGTGACGCCTATGGCCGCGCCAACAGAATGAAAGGTCCATGACATGTCGAAACAAATCAGCATCTTGGCGATTTTCGCCACGTTCGGTCTTCTGTCGTCGGTGCTCGCTCGCGCGGTCGCCGACGAGTTGCCACCGGCGGACGCCAAGCCGCTTTCGGAGATCCTCAAACAGGTCGAAGATCGGGATCTGGGGCGCATCTGTGAAGCCGAGTTCGACGACGGGGCGTGGGAAGTGAAGGTCTGTAGCGACGCAGGGTGTCAGAAGCTGTACCTGGATCCGCGGACCGGCGAGGAAAGACGGCGTCGTGCAACGCGGGTCGACGAGCAGCCTCCCGCGAACGCGCGGGCCGTCTCGGTCATCGTTCGCTCTGTCGAGGCCCAGAAGCTTGGCGTCATCACCGAAGTCGAGTTCGAGTATGGCCGCTGGGAGCTCAAAGTGCGCGCCGCAGATCGTAAAATCAAGCTGTACCTGGATCCGCGGGCAGACGACGCAAAGCAGTGATGGCGTCCGGCGCAGCGCGCCGCGAAAACGCGAAACACGTCGCGAAACCGCGAAACACGCCTCGGAAAGACGGTCCCAGCGAGCGACGCCACCGAGGGTCTCGAAAGGATTGTGATGAGGTTTACGATGGTCAAGAGCCTCTGTACCGAGGCGGCCCGCGCGGCGCCAAGCGTGCGACAATCCGGCCGTTCGTTGGTCCACATCGCGACGATCGTTCTGGGCCTGCTTGTCGGCCTGGACAGCGGTCTGTTGGTCGGCCTATCCGGCGACCCGTCTCTGGCTTGCGCAGCGGCCGGCGGGCCGTCGTGGCTTGACGTTCGCGACGTCGGCGCGTCGGGATCGGACTTCGAGGCCCAGGCGGCGACCGTCGCCGGGTCGCCACAGATCACCGTCGCGGACGTGGGCGATTTCCGGGTGGGCCAGGACGTGATGGTGTCGAAGGGCAATCGTCGCTTTACGCCCATCCAACTGTGGGGAACGGGCGAGCCCTATCGCAACGCCAAGGCCGCAGAGGACGCCGTCGAGCTGCGCGGCTATGACGGCAGCGCCGGCAGTTGGGCCGTCTTCGTGCTGGACATCGCCCCCGCGTCGCAGCCGGCGTTCCGCTGGACCGCCGATCTCGGGCGGACGTGGCACGATCCTGTGCCGATCACGCACGGCTGGCAATCGCTGGCCCACGGGGTCGAGGTCAAGCTGAATCCCCGCGATTGGCAGGCCGGATACGTCGTGGCGTTCGGCGTCCGCGACCAACTTGTCAGTCGGATCGAAAAGATCGAAGGCCACGTTCTGACGCTGGCCGATCCCGCCAACCAAACGGCGGCCGACGCCATCGTTCGGCATGACGACACCCCGGCCTTGCAGGCGGCCATCGACCAGGCGCTGAAGCAACGGCGCAACGTATACGTCTCGCCGGGACATTACCGGCTGGTCCGATCGGTCCGGATCGCCAAGCCCGACGGACTGACGATCGCCGGCGCGGGGGCGTCGCGGACGGTGCTCGACATCAGCGACGGCGAAGGGGCCTGTTTGAGCGTGTTCGAGGGAACCGAGGTGACCGTCCGCGACGTGCGCATGGTCGGCTTTATGGGATTCGACGAGCGCGACCGGGCCGGCGCGCTGAACACCCGCGGCGCGGCGGCCATCTGGGGGCAAGCGTTGAAGTCCTGCAACGCCATCTCGATCTACGGAACGCAACGAGCGCTGGTCGAGAATTGCCATGCCAGCCGGATGTCGAGCGAGTGTTTTGTCGGCGCCAGTCCCAGCCGAACGGGCGCCCGCGGCGGCCAATCGTATTCGCAATCGATCACCTACCTCCGCTGTTCCGCGACCGACTGTGCCCGCAACGCGTTCAACGACGTGCTGTGCGGGGCCGAGAACACGGCCGTCTTGCAGTGCCGCATCGTCGACGTCGGGGGCTGCGCCTGGGAAGGCGCCTCGCGCTTCGTCAAGTTCGTCGGCAACTATGTGCGGAACGCGGGCACCGTCGCCATGGGCAACTTGGGACCGGCGAATCGCGACGCGACCTATCCGGAGCTGGGCGCGGGCCAGCACCTCGTCGCGGACAACGTCTTTGAACAGACCGTGCCCTACGGCGGCTGTGCGATCCGTTCGGCTCGCGGAGCGACCCAGGTGATCATCCGCAACAACCTGTTCGTCAACTTTGGATCGTCAGCCATCGAAGCGTCCGGCTACAGCGGCCCGCGCGATTATCCACCCGGCAACACGCTCATCGCCGGCAACATGATCGACATGACGTGCGTCGAGGCAAGCTCGTCGCCGCGGATCGCCGTCGACATCAGCGCCGACGACACGCACATCGGCGACAACCAGATCTACGTTCGCGGCGCGGTGGCCGCGGAGGTCACCGCGATCCGCCTGTGCGAGCCGGCGGTGAACGTCAACGTGCACGACAACCTGATCCGCAACTGCGGCCTGGGGCTGGTCACCACGCGGGGCCGATCCGGCGTCCTCGAGGTCGTGGACGACCGGACCTTCGTGCGCGCGGCGTGGCCCACGGGTTTGCCCTTGGCGCGAATCCAACCCCAGTTGTGCCAAGGCTGGGGTCTGGCTTGGTTGGATGGCAACGATCGGCCCGCGGGGGCCGTATCCGTGATCGAATCGTTCGACCCGCAGACGCTCCGCTTTCGGCTGTCCGCGCCTCGGCCGATGCAGGCCGGCGACCGCTTCGATGTCCTCGTCCCGGCGTTGAACTGGACGATTCACGACAACATCATCACCGGCTGTGGCCGCCCGCTCGTGCTGGACTCGTACGGCAGCGAGACCTCGGTGGTTCGCGCCAATGTCATCACCCGCGACGCGGCGACTGGGGTCCAGACGGCCGTCGAGATCCGCGGGCGTTTCGACCTGATCGGCAACCGGATCAGCGGGTTCGACGAGGACGGCGCCGCGGCGTTGGCGCTGTGGCCCGGGCGGCTTGGCGAACCGTGCGCCAGCGTCTATCGCGACAACATCATCCAGCGTTGTTCGACCGCCCTGCGGGAAAACGTCCCCGGCCTCTGGTCCGCCGCGGTCACGGACGGCAATTCATTCATCGACTGCGGCGCAGCTCCGACGACCGCGCCCTAGGAGCGTGTCCGAGAAATGGGCTCGACCCACAACATGTTGTGGAGGCGCGATCGCTAGCAACACAACCTGTTGTGGTATTTTCGAATACTCGGACACGCTCCTAGCGCCGCAAGCCGGAATTCGCCACTCACTACGCCCCATTGTCGCCGAGCATGGCGTCAAGGCTAAATGACTGGGCAGCCGCGATTGCCGGGCCGCCGGAATTCCGTGCTCTGACGAGTGCGACAATCCGAAAAGCGTCTTTGGACAACAGACCAGTTGGTCAGCGCGAAGCGCATCCCTCGAAAGAAGCCTCGGCAGCCGATGGAGGGCCGCGCTTCATGCGTGGCCGCAACCAGGTGGACGCGACGGAGCGCGTCCACTCCAGGCCGGCGCACTTCGCCTCGGTCGTCGTCCAGCGGCGATGGCCACTCGAGTTCGACGCCACCGGCACACGTCCGCCGGCACACGTCCATTGGGGTACGTCCATTGGGGGCACGGCGCGTGTCAATGGGGGCGGCGGGACGTTGGCGGTCGGGCGTTTTTGCGGCGCGCTGGATAGTCATCTCGCGCGGAAAACGGTAGACTAGAATCTTACGGTTCAGGTTCTACCCGCTGTCGGCATCCCGTGCTAGGTTGGCACACGGTCCGATTGTGACGGTCGGATTGGCATGGCGCGGCATCCGGAATCGATGGCGACCTTCCTCGGGGGGGCGACGGCCGACGCTGGACGTTGGAAAGGACTACAGGCGGGGCTATGACCATTTTTAGCAGCGCGCCGCGAACGGAAGTGCCTATCGTCGTGATCGATGACGCTCGACTTGGTGATGACAACTGCCTGGCCGAGCTGTTCGAAGAAATTGTGGCGCAGGTCGAAGCGAGCCGGACCCGACATCTGTTGCTGGACCTGCAACTTGTCCAGGCGATCACCTCGGCCGGGTTGACGATGCTGGTGCGCGTCAAACGAAAGTGCGACGAGCGGGGCGTCGCGTTGCACCTGTGCGAACCTTCTCCGATCGTCGCCGAAGTGTTCCACACGACGAAGCTCGACCAGTTTTTCACGATTCACCGCCGCGTCGCCGACGGCCTGGGACAGCTCCGGCAGCTCGCGGAAAAATAGACGCAAGACGAGTGCGGATGGATAAACGCTCGACAAGCACCAACAGGGGTCGGGACGCACGACCGCCGTGGCTGCGGCGCGCGGATCAAGCCGCCATTGCCGTCCTGGCGACGGCGGCGGCATTGCTGCTGGTGGTGGCTGTGTTTCTCCGTGGGCGCCAGACGCAGGGCTTGATCGAGATCGATATGGCGGCCCCGATCGCGATCGACTTTCGCACGGATCTCAATCAAGCGGGTTGGCCCGAACTCGCCCTGCTGCCGGGCGTGGGCGAAGCCTTGGCGCGGCGAATTGTCGAGTCGCGCCAGCGCGACGGCCCGTTTCGTCAAGCGCGCGACCTGCTGCGCGTGCCCGGCATTGGCGCCGTCAAACTCGACGCCATCACGCCCTATCTCACGCCGTTTCCCGATGGGGGCGATGCTGAACCCACAGCGGCCTTGTCACCGGGAGGCGACGATCCGGCCGGCTGAGAGACAAGTTCACCACGACGCGGCCTTGGTTCCAAGCCGTCATGTCGCGTGCGCCGTTTGACGCTCGAGTGATGCTCAGCCGAGCCATCGCGGCCCCAAGCCCGTGTTACGAAAAAAAGCAGGCGACCAACTGCGCGAAAAAAACGGACGCATGACAGGAATCGGTTGCGAACAATTCGTCGCCAGTCTGCGACGCGGCTTGGCTGCCCAGACGCCGTGGTCCGCTGCTTACCGGCGATTTCTGCCCGAGCTGAGCTACGGTCGGCATCGCGGGCCGGCAGGTCCGGATGCGCGTCGGGCGGCGGTCATCGCCCTGTTCTATCCGTTCGCGGGCCAGTGGCATCTGCCGTTGATCGTGCGTCCCGCTTCGTTGGCCGACCACGCGGGGCAGGTCTGCCTGCCTGGCGGCGGCCTGGATCCCGGCGAGTCGCCGCGGCAGGGCGCGCTGCGCGAGTTGCACGAAGAGCTGGGCGTCGATCCGGCCGCCGTCGAAACGCTGGGCGTGTTGCCGCCCATCTACGTGTATGCGAGCAATTTCCTGGTCCATCCTTTCGTGGCGCTGACGCCGGACCGGCCTCGCTTCCGTCCGAACACGGCCGAGGTCGCCCAGTTGCTGGAACTGCCCTGGGGCCATTTAGGCAACGGGCACAACTCGTGTGTCGAGCAGATCGTCCGCGGCCGGCTCGCGTTCCGCGCACCGGGCGTCGCGTTCCACGGTCGCCATATCTGGGGCGCGACCGCCATGATTCTGGGCGAACTGTCGAGCCTCGTGGACGCGGCGATGCTGGACGCTTGATAATGCCCGTGCGCCAAGCGGGTGACCGCCCGTAGGAATTCGCGGGGGTGGCACTATAATCGCAACCATGTCCGCCCAGCACCGACGCCCACGACCTGCGACTCTGCCCACCGCGGAAACGACCCGCCGACCGTCTGCGCGCGGGGGCCATGTTCTCTGGGCGGTGCTGCCCCTGGCGCTGATCGGCGGCCTGGTCTTTGCGGACTGGTGGCGTTGTCTGCCGGACGATGTCCAGGCGACGTTCGTCGGGCGTCAATCCTGCCTCGAATGCCATCGCACCGAGTACGAGGCTTGGCAGGGGTCGCACCATGATCGGGCGATGGATGTCGCCACGCCAGAGACCGTGTTGGGCGACTTTGACGACGTCGAGTTCGAGCAGTACGGAATTCGTTCGCGTCTGTTTCGCCGCGATGGCCAGTACTGGGCCCATACCGAAGGGCCCGACGGCAAGATGGCCGATTTCCAGGTGAAATGGGTGTTCGGCGTCGCCCCGCTGCAGCAGTACATGGTCGAGTTCGATCGGCCCGCGGACATGCCCGCGGACGAGATCGCCCGTGTCCAGGTTCTGCGGATCTGCTGGGACACCGAACGCGGAACGTGGTTCTATTTGAACCCGCCGGACGTCCGCCAGCAGCTGGCGCCCGACGACGACCTGCACTGGACGGGCGTCGCCCAGCGCTGGAACAACATGTGCGCCGACTGCCATTCGACGAACCTGCGGAAGAACTTCGACGTCGCGACCAACACGTACCACACGACGTTCTCGGAGATCGACGTCAGTTGTGAAGCCTGTCACGGCCCGGCCAGCATCCATGTCGAACTGGCCCACCGCCGCTCGCTGTTCTGGGATCGCAAGCGAGGCTATGGGCTTACCGATCTGCGGGCCAGCGCCCAGACGTTGATCGAAACGTGCGCTCCGTGCCACTCGCGCCGCTCGTGCGTCTATCCGGAGTTCCGGCCGGGCGACCGGTACGCGGACCATTTCCGCACGGAATTGCTGACCGGTCTGACCTACCACGCGGACGGGCAGATCCTGGACGAGGTATACGAATACGCCTCGTTTCTCCAGAGCAAGATGCACACGGCGGGCGTTCGCTGCACCGACTGTCATGATCCGCATCGGGCGAAACCCAAGCATCGCGGCAACGCGCTGTGCACCTCGTGCCATCAGCATCCGGCGGCCGTCTACGATACGCCCGCGCACCACTTTCATCAGACCGGATCGACCGGCGCATTGTGCGTCGAATGCCACATGCCGCAGACGATCTACATGGAGGTCCATCCGCGGCGTGATCACAGCCTACGCATCCCGCGTCCGGATCTGAGCGTGCAACTGGGCACGCCCAATGCGTGTACGCGCTGTCACCTGGACAAGGACAAGGACAAGACCGGCCTTGGCGATCGCGAAGATCTGCGGCAATATCTGGACTGGATCTTGGCGGCCCGCAACGGCGATGCAGCGGTCCGCGCGGCCCTGGCGGAAATCGATGCCCAGATGGAACGGGCGTGCGACGAGTGGTATGGCGATCGGGGGCTGAAATCCTCGTATGTCGCCCTGTATTATGCCGAGATCTTCGCGGCCGCCCGTCGCGGCGAGCCGCGGGCCGAGCCGGGGCTGATCCGCGTCGCGCGGGATTCAGCCTTGCCGGCCATCATCCGGGCCACCGCCACGTTGGAGTTGGGGCAGTTCGAGAGCCCACAGACGACCAGCGCGCTGGTGGGATTGTTGCAGGATCCGGATCCGGACGTCCGCGCGGCGGCGGTCGATAATCTCCAGGGCCGCCTGGACCAATCGGGCTTGGTCCGAGCGCTGACGCCTCTGCTGGACGACCCGATTCGGCTGGTGCGCGGCGAGGCGGCGCGCCTGCTGAGCGCCGTCGATCCGGGCCTGTTGCGCGGCGGGCAGCGCCAGCGTTTGCGCGATGCGCTGACCGAATACGAACGAGGCGTGCTGATCAACAACGACCGCGCCGGCGGGCACGTCATGCTGGGGATCCTGGCCGAGAATCAAGATCAGGACGACCGGGCGATTCAAGCGTATCGCGATGCGATGCGCGTCGAGCCGCGGGCGACCGGGCCGCGCACCAATCTGGCCGCGCTGTACGACCGGCTGGCCGACGGCCAGGAACGCCGCGCGGCGCAGTCGGCCGCTCGAGGCGCCGCGACGGCGGCCGCGGCCGCCACGGCCGAGGCCGATCGGTTGCGAGCCGAGGCAACGCGGCTCCGCGGGCAAGAGTTGGAACTGTTTGCTCGCGACGCACGGCTCGCCCCCGACGTCGCGTTCGTTCAGTACCGATATGGCATGTTGCTGTACCTGAGCCGCCGCTTTGACGAAGCGGAACAGGCGTTGCGCAAGGCGGCCGAACTGGAACCCAACAATCCGCAATTTCTGCTCGGCATCGTCCTGTTCTACAAAGAGCGCAGCCAGCCCGAACGCGCGCTGCCGCTCGCCGCCCGCTTGGTCGAACTCCGACCCGCGGACCCGCTGTTCCAGCAGGTTCTCCGCGAGATCCAGGCCTTGGCGCGATCCGACACGGGGACGCCCGCTCCGTAAGCGTTTGACGATCTTCGTTCGCCGTGGCACACGTCGAGACGCTGGCCACACGGGGTTCGAGTCGCACCCGCCGCGGCGTCACACGAATCCTGCGGCGGTCGGGCGCGGCGTGATTCATTGGCACAGGCGCTGGAACAACTGCAGATGGCTGGCGACCATGCGGCCGCACGCCCATTCGCCCAGCACGCGATCGCGTGCCAGGCTGAGCGACCGGGCCGCGGGCGGAGCGTCCAGCATGAGGCGGATCGCCTGGCACAGCTCGTCGGCGCCCGTCGGGCTGGCGAACCGGGCCGTGCCCGCGTCCCACAACGGCGTGTGCCGCAAGGTCTCGAGATGGCAGCCGACGACGGGGCGCCGGAGACAGGCCGCCTGGAGCACCGCGCGCGGCGATCGCGGATCGGCCGCGGGATCGACCAGCAGGTCCGCCGCCGTCAGCACGTCGCTCAGGTCATCGAAGCTTCCCGGCATGGCGACGGATCGACGCAGATCTAGATCCCGGATGCGTGCGTACAGACGCTCACGAAACGGCCCATCACCAACCAACCACAGCTTGGCCAGCGGAAACTGGCGCGACACGTTGCGCCACGCTTCGAGCAGCCGCAACAGCCCGCGGCCTTGGGCCAGCCGCCCCACACACGCGACGATCGAACTATCGGCCGTTGCCGTCAGGTCGGGATTGGCGGCGGCCAGTGCGCTGCGAGCTCGTAAGCGATCGGCATCATGATCGGCCAGCGTGGCCGGGACATCGTCCGGAATCACGCAGACCGGCTGCGTGGCCAGTCCCGCGTCCGCCCAGGCCTGCGCCGCACAGGGATCGCCCGCGATGACGGCGTCCACGCCGTTGCAGCGATGGCGCGTTGCCCAGCTCGCGAGCGAGCCGCCGGGAGAATCCGTCTCGCAGTCCAGTCGCACGACGACCCGGGCGCTGCGTCGGCGGGCGGCGGCCAGCGCCACGGACACTTCGCGCCCCGAGCCGACCACGTAGACCAGATCAACCGCATCGCGGCATCGCCGAAGGGTGCGCGCGAGGGCTGCCAAATATCGCCACTGTCCCCAACCACGCACGGCAGGATGGGGCAAACGAACAACGGGCACGCCCCGGTAAGACAGATGTTCGGCCCAGTGGGGCGCCCACGAGGCGGTCAGTACCGTCGGATGGGTTCCGCACTGTTTCAGGCCCACTGCCAATTCGGCGACGGCATCCTCGGCGGCGCCGAACAACGGCCAGAATCGCGGTGTGACCAGGACGATACGAAGACATTTCATAGGTGTTCATCGTACCCGAGAGGGTAACCGGTTTCGATCGGTTGAACTGCGAGCGGGGGCGGCATCGGTGGGGATGATTCGCGATGATGGGCAATCGCTAGCCCGATACGGCCGATGGGACTCATGGGACTCATGGGACTGATGGGACATATCGAATCCAGCGGCCGACGATGCGCGGTCGGCGTCTGGTTCTGCGCCGCTGTCTTGCGAGATCGGCTCGTCCGGTGTAAAAGAAGCGCCATGCGAGCTTACCTGGATCTGTTGCGGCATATTCTGGATCACGGCGTCGTCAAACACGACCGGACGGGCACGGGTACGCAGAGCGTCTTTGGCTACCAGATGCGATTCGATCTAGCGGCCGGCTTTCCGCTGATGACCACCAAGCGCCTGCACGTCAAGTCGATCATTCACGAGCTGCTCTGGTTCTTGCGCGGCGACACCAACGTGCGATATTTGCATGACCACGGCGTCACCATCTGGGACGAGTGGGCAGACGCGGACGGCGACTTGGGCCCCATCTATGGGCGGCAGTGGCGCAGTTGGCCGGCCGCCGACGGCGGCGCGATCGACCAGATCCAGAATGTCGTCGACCTGATCCGCACCGACCGCGATTCGCGACGGCTGATCGTCTGTGCCTGGAACGTCGCCGAGCTGCCACGGATGGCTTTGCCGCCGTGCCACGTGTTGTTCCAGTTTTACGTGGCGGCGGATCGCCTGTCGTGCCAACTGTACCAGCGCAGCGCCGACGTGTTCCTGGGCGTGCCCTTCAATATCGCCTCGTATGCGTTGCTGACGCTGATGATGGCTCAGGCGACCGGCCTGCGGCCCGGCGAGTTCATTCACACGTTCGGCGATGTCCATCTGTACAACAACCATCGCGAGCAGGCCCGCATCCAGTTGCAGCGTCAGCCTCGCCCGCTGCCCACGTTGCGACTGAACCCCGAGCGACGATCGCTGTTCGAGTTCCGTTACGAGGATTTCCATCTGGACAACTACGATCCGCTGCCGCGGATCCCAGCCCCTGTGGCGGTGTAGCATGGCGCTGGAACCGGGCACCGTCCGCCGGACCGTGATCGTCGCGATGGCCGAGAACCGCGTCATCGGCCGCGACGGCCGCCTGCCGTGGCATCTGCGCAACGATCTGCGGCGGTTCAAGCAATTGACGATGGGGCATGCGATCGTCATGGGCCGCAAGACATACGAGTCGATCGGACGCCCGCTGCCGGGGCGGACGTCGATCGTGATGACGCGGCGACCCGACTATCGGCCGCCCGGGTGTCTGGTTGCCGGATCGTTGGACGAAGCGGAGCGTCTGGCGGCCAGCCACGGCGAGGTGTTTTTCATCGGCGGCGCGGAGATCTATCGACAGGCGTTGCCGCGCGTGGACCGCGCTTGCGTGACGCTGGTCCACGCGACCGTCGCCGGCGACACGCATTTTCCGGAGCTGTCCCAATCCGCCTGGCGATTGGTCGATCGCACGGAACATGCCGCGGACGACGCGAACGATTTTGCCTCGAGCTTTCTGATCTATGAACGGGTACAGACCATGTCCGACGACACGCGACAAGAACTCTTGGAGCTGACCCAGCGACTGCTGACCAGCATCGCCGACGCCGATTGGGAGACGTACGCCTCGCTGTGCGACGCGGGTCTGACGGCCTTCGAGCCCGAGGCGCGAGGCCAGTTGGTCGAAGGACTGGCGTTCCATCAATACTACTTCGACCTGGGCGGCCCGGCCTCGCCGCGCCGCGTGACGATCTGCGCGCCGCACGTCCGCCTGCTGGGCGAGAACGCCGCCGTGGTCAGCTACGTGCGGCTGGTCCAGTACGTGGACGCCGCGGGCGCGGCCCACACGGGCAAGTTCGAAGAGACGCGGGTCTGGCAGCGGATAGACGGCCAATGGCGGCACGTCCATTTCCACCGTTCGACCAACCCCTAGCCGATGCGCGACGCTCGACACTCGACGTCGCACTGGCGGTCTCGACCTTCACGACGCCGATTGCGCGTCGGCCCTTGCGTCCGAACGGCGCGCGCCAGCGAGCGTCGAGCCCTACACAGCCCATGGATCCGAAAGCGAGTTCAACCGATGACCACCGTCTTGCGGCCACGCTTCCGACGCCTGTTGATCGTGCTGATCGTCTCTGTCGTCGTCATGCCGTTCGGAGCGGCCGCGATCGCCGCCGAGCCGATGATTGTGTGGTTCGATCGGCCCGGTCGGTCATTTCACGAATCGTGCGTCGTCGGCAATGGACGCCTCGGCGCGATGGATTTCGGCGGCGTGGAACGTGATCGAATCGTGCTCAACGAATCGACTATGTGGTCGGGGGGACCGTACGACGCGAACAACGACGACGCCTATCGATGCCTGCCCGATGTGCGTGCGCTGTTGTTTGCCGGCGACATCGACCAGGCCAATCGAATCCTGACCGGCAGCTTCCGCTATGCCGATGGCGTGAAAGGGTGGGCGGATGATGCGCAGTTCGGATGCTATCAGATCCTAGGCGACTTGACGCTCGCGTTCGGCCCGATCACGGGGGTCCGAGTGACGTCGCCCAGCGGCCACGCCGACGGCGACGGAAAGACCATCGACGGCTCGGTGGACGGCCAGGCGCAGACCAAATGGTGCGTGCCCCGCGCGCGTCCCGACGTCCAGTGGCAGGTCGAGCTGCCAACTCCCGTAACCGTGGCTTCCTACGCGCTGACCAGCGCCGACGACGTGCCGCTGCGCGATCCCCAGGTGTGGGTTTTGGAAGGCTCGACCGACGGTGCGGCATGGACGACGCTCGACCGACAAGCGTTTGACAAACCTTTCGAAAAACGATTTCAGACCAAACGTTTCACGATCGCGCAACCCGGCAGCTTTCGGTTCTACCGTTTCACGTTCACGGCGCGCGACTCGTATTTCCAGGTCGCGGAAATCGCCTTGGATGGCGTGGAGTTCGCCGGTCCTGAGACATCGCCGGATGACTACCGTCGGGAACTCGACTTGATGACCGGCGTGGCCACCACGCGGTGCACCAGCGACGGTCTGACGTTGACGCGAGAACTGGTGGCGTCGAAACCCGACGAGGTCATCGCGATCCGCGTCAAAGCGAACAAGCCGGGCGCGCTCGAGCTGGCGGCCGCCCTGTCCCGACAGAAGAACGCCACCACACGCTCGGACACGACGGCCCAAGTGCTCGAAGGCCAGTTGCCGTTCAACAGCCCGACCGGCGAAGGCGACGGCGTACAATACCAGGCGTTGCTCGGCGCGCGGGCGGTCGGCGGCACAGTGGCGACCAACGCGGAAGGCGTGCGGATCACCGGGGCGGACGAAGCCGTGCTGGTGGTCTCGGCCGGGACGAGCCTATTCGACGAACGCTTCCGCGACACGGCGCGCGATCGCCTCGGCGCCGCGCTCGGCAAATCGTTCGATGCGCTGCGCCAGACGGCGGTCGCCGATCATCGGCGATATCTGGAACGCTGCACGCTGACGTTGCCCGCCGGCCCCAACGCGACGCTGCCCACCCCGCAGCGCGTGCGGCTGAACGAGCAGACGCCCGATCCGTCGCTCGCCGCGCTCTATTTTCAATTCGGTCGGTATCTGATGGTGGCCGGCTCGCGGCCCGACTCGCCGCTGCCCACGAACCTGCAGGGCATCTGGGCCGAAGAGTACTCGACACCGTGGCACGGCGACTTTCACACCAACATCAACTTGCAGATGAACTATTGGCCGGCCGAGGTGACGAATCTGTCGGATTGTCATCAGCCCTTGTTCCGCTTTCTTCGAGGCGTCGCGAACGAGGGCGCCAAGACGGCCCGCGCGTACTACAACGCCCCGGGCTGGATGGCGAATCATACGCAAAACGCCTGGTTTCAGACCGCGCCGAGCTATCTGCCCGCGTGCGTCGGCCCGACCTGCGGGGCGTGGTTGGCGCAGCATCTGTGGACGCACTATCAATTCACGCGGGACGACGAGTTCCTGCGCGCCTATTACCCGATCCTGCGCGGGGCGGCCGAGTTCTGTCTGGCCGTGTTGGTCGAGGATCCGCAACACGGCTGGCTGGTGACCTCGCCTTCCAACTCGCCCGAGAACTCGTACCTGTTCGTCGGCAAAGATGGCCGCAAACACCGCGCCACGCTGTGCGTCGGGGCGACCTACGACCTCCAGATCATCCGCGGTCTGCTGAGTTGCACGGCCGAGGCCGCGCGGATCCTGGACACGGACGCCGAGTTTGCTAGAAGACTCGACACGACGCGGGTCCGGCTGGCGCCCACGCGAGTGAACGCCGCGGGGCGGATCATGGAATGGCAGGAAGATTTCGAGGAAGCGGAAGTCCACCATCGACACTGTTCTCATCTCTGGGGCCTGTATCCCGGCGACGAGATCAATCCCAACACGCCCGAGCTTTACCAGGGGGCTCGGCTGTCGCTCGAACGACGCGGCGACGCTTCGACGGGTTGGTCGATGGCCTGGAAGGCGAACTTCTGGGCGCGGCTTCACGACGGCGACCGCGCAGCGAAGCTGTTGTCGATGTTGATCGGCCGCGGCGCGGGAAATCTGATGTGCTTGCATCCGCCGTTCCAGATCGATGGCAACTTTGGCGGTTGTGCCGCCGTGGCCGAGATGCTGGTGCAGAGCCACGATGGGGTGATCTCGCTGCTGCCGGCCCTGCCGGACGCCTGGTCGGAAGGGCAGGTCCAGGGGTTGCGCGCGCGGGGCGGCTTGACGGTGGATTGCCAATGGGAGAACGGCCAGGTCACGCGCTACCGTATCGCTTCGCCCCAGCCGCGCGAGGTGCAGGTCCGGGTCAATGGCCAGCTCGAGACCGTTCGTTCGAACGCTCTATAGGCCGGCCCCGACGTTCCGGCAGCCTGCGCCGAACACCGCGCTGCCCTTGCGCGGGTCGCGCGAGCGGGCGACGGATTCACGGGCGTGCCGGATTCACCGGCTTGCCGGATCGCTCGACGCCGCGGATCCTGTACGGCGGCCTGTGCTGCGGCAGGATGCCGCAGCCACTCGTTGCGGCAACCGTCGCCGACCGGCTGGGTCCGTTTGCTCTGGAACGGCTTGGCCGATACGATAGTGTTGCGGTCCTGCGACGGGTTGTACGGTTCCACGCGTTGGCGGCGTGGCGATGCCGCCGGGTTCGTCCGGTGGGTGTCCGTCGCAGACGGCGACATCCTCCGCCGAGCGTGCCGCGCGCGTTCGCGATCGAACGCCGTGCGCGCCTGTCCGTCACGCGAAGTTTTCCTGGTTCGGCAAAACGGCCGACGAGCGTGACGCCTCGCGACGGGCTCCGATGTGCAAGGCGCGGCAAGACGTTTCCTCGGTTTACGGAAGCCTGGCAATGGCCATCGAACGAACCGGGCTCGGCCCGATGCTCTGGATTCTGGCGATTTTCGGATGGCTTTTCTTGGCGGCGGCCGGGATCGGGGACCAGCCGGCTGTGACGCGCGTCCAGCTCGAAGCCGACTGGCTGAGGCAGTTCGAGCTGCGAGCGCTCGGCCGGACCACGGGCCACGGTCAAGTGACCGCGGAAGAAGACGCGGCGGGCGCCGTCGACGGGATCAAAGACGGAAAGTGGGGCTTTCATACGGCCCACGAGCCGCAACCGTGGTGGCAGGTCGACCTGGCGCAGTCGACGACGCTGGATCGACTGGTGGTGTACAACCGCGGTGACGGCGATTTTGCTCGACGCGCCGCGCACCTCCGTGTTCTGCTGTCTGACGACGCCCGCGCCTTCCACCAAGTGTACGAGCACGACGGAACCGTGTTCCGCGGCCAGCTCGACGGGGCGCCCTTGCTTGTCCGGTTGAACGGGGCTCGCGCCCGCTATGTGCGTCTGGCGTTGCCCGGCCGAGACTATTTTCATTTGGACGAGGTCGAAGTCTACGCCAGCGGCAGCGACGAAAATGTCGCGCTGGGCAAGGCTGCGACGCAGAGCAGCGTCAGCCCGTGGTCCGCGCGGCACGCGTCGCCATCGGCCGGCTTTGCCCACGGCGCGATCGAGGTCGTCGAGCGAGGTTTGCAACTCGCGGCCGAGCTAGGGCAGCAGGGCGTGGACACGGCAGCCGAAGCGGCCGCTCTCCGAAGGCTGCATGGCCAACTCGAGCGTTCCGACGCCGCCGCGACGTCCGATGCGGCGCGCTCGTTGTATTTTCAGGCTCACGAGCTGATTCGCGCGCTGACGTTCCGCAATCCACGGCTGGACTTCGACTCGATCTTGTTCATCAAACGCAGACCAACGCTCTTTCCTCATGTCTCCGACCAGCATTATGGCTGGTGGTCGCAACCGGGCGGTGGCATCTATGTGTTGAAAGGGATTCAGCGCGGGGAATCCACGATCCGGTGCTTGACCGACGCCTGGCCTCCCGGCAGCTTCGGCGGTCTCGATCTGTCCTGTGACGGGCGGAGGGTGTTGTTTGCTTACTGTCGCCACTATGCGGATTTGGCTGCGGTGGGCGACAAGACCGACAAACAGCGGTTGCCGGAAGATTCGTTCTATCACGTGTTCGAGATGAACGTCGACGGCAGCGGCGTGCGCCAATTGACCTTTGGCCGTTACGACGATTTCGATCCGCGGTATTTGCCCGACGGGCGGATTGTGCTGTTGTCGACGCGCAAGGGAACCGCGTTGCAGACGGGCGCGCACAGCGCGGCGGCGACGCTGGCCCGAACCTGTCCGGACAGCTTTGTGCGCTGTGGCGGCGGAAATCAGCGCCCCGTGGCGGTCTTTACGTTGCACACGATGGACGCCGACGGGGGCGATTGGCGGTCGATTTCGGCGTTCGAGAATTTCGAATGGACGCCGGCCGTGGCCGACGACGGACGCATCTTGTATGCCCGCTGGGATTATATCGACCGCTTCAACGGACACTTTTTCAGCCTGTGGTCCAAGAATCCGGACGGCGCCAATCCGCAACTGGTCTACGGCAACTATACGGTTCGGCCGCAATGCGTCTTTCAGGCCCGTCCGATTCCCGGCTCGCAGCGGCTGGTCTTCACGGCGACCGGCCATCACTCGATCACGGGCGGCTCGTTGGTCCTGCTGGATCGCGGGCGAGGTTCCGAGTTCGAACGGCCTTTGACACGGCTGACGCCCGAGGTGTGTTTTCCGGAGACGGAGGGCTGGCCGGACTCGTACTACGTCGATCCCTGGCCGCTGGACGAGCGGTATTTTCTGGTCGCCTGGTCGGACCGTCGGCTGCCGCCGCACACCCGGATGACGGCCGATGATCCGCGCAATCCGCCGAACGCCTGCGGCATCTACGTGTTCGATGCGTTCGGCAACTTGACGCTGTTGCATCGCGACCCGGATATTTCCAGCGTTTCGCCGGTTCCGATCCGAGCCCGGCGCGCACCGCCCGTGATCGCCGATGCAACGGATTGGGCTGGGCGGCAAGAAGGCGCGTTCGTGATGCAGGACGTGTATTGCGGTCTGGAGGGCGTGCCTCGCGGCGCGGTTCACAGCCTCCGCGTCGTCGCCGTGCCGCCGAAAGTCCAGCCGCAGATGAACAGTCCGGTTCTGGGCGTGTCGGCCGAGGATCCCGGCAAGTACGTGCTGGGCACGGCGCCGGTCGAAACGGACGGGTCGGCTCATTTTCGCGTGCCGTCGGGGGTTCCGGTGTTCTTCCAAGCGCTCGATGCCGAGGGGCTCGCGATCCAAACGATGCGTTCGTTGACCGAAGTCCAGCCCGGCAGAACGTTGGGGTGCGTCGGCTGCCACGAGCACCGCGACAGTGCGCCGCCGACCGTGGCCGCGCCGCTGGCGGCGCTGCGCGAGCCGTCGCGGCTGAGCCCCGAGCCGGACGGAACTTGGCCGCTGAGCTTCGACCAGTTGGTTCAGCCCGTCCTGGATCGACACTGCACGGCGTGCCATCGGCCCGACGCAGCGGACGCGGCCGCGGCGGCGGTCGACCTGACCGTGGGCCAGGCGTACCAGCGACTGCTGGACTATGCCGACGGCGATCTGCGCAAGCTGGCTTTCGAGGCCGACCGATCCTACGCGAATCAGACGCCCGCCCGGAACAGCAAGCTGTTTCGACTGCTGACGGCGGAACCGACCCATGGCGGCGTACGTCTGACGGCGGAAGAGCGCCGTCGTCTGGCCGTGTGGATGGACACCTACGCCCAGCGCAGCGGCTCGTTCAGCGACGCGCAGGAACAGGAACTGCGCGAGTTTCGCGAACAGATGAGCGGCCTGTTGGCCCGTTGACCTGGTGCCCCACAGACCGCACCGCCCGGCGACGATTCGCGGGCAACGACCGATCGATACGTGTGTAGATCTTCAGGTCCCCGCGGGGGCTAGGCGCGTTGTGCATGAGAATCCTGTTTATCGGCGACATCGTGGGCAAGCCCGGTCGGCGGATCGTCAAGCGAGCCGTGGGCGAGCTTCGCCAGCGGCAACAACTGGACTTTGTGATCGCCAACGCTGAAAACGCGGCCAATGGGTCGGGGATCACGTTGAAGATCTTTCGCGAGTTGCTCGACAGCGGTGTGGACTGCCTGACGGCGGGCGATCACATCTATCGCCGCAAGGAGATCATTTCCGCGTTGGACAGCAGTCCGCAGATCGTCAAGCCGGCGAACTTTCCACCCGCCGCGCCCGGTCGCACCTGGACGGTCCTGACCGCGGCCAACGGCGCGTCGGTCGGCGTGTTCAGCCTGCTGGGCCGCGTCTACATGCGCCCGGTCGATTGCCCGTTCGCCGCCGCCGATCGCGTCTTGGCCGAGATGCCGGCGGACGTCAAGGTCCGCATGCTCGATTTTCACGCCGAGGCGACCAGCGACAAACAGGCGATGGGCCGCCATTTGGACGGGCGGGTTTCGGCCGTCCTGGGAACGCATACGCACGTGGCGACGGCCGACGAGCAGATCTTTCCGGGCGGCACCGCGTTTCAATGCGATGTCGGCATGACCGGTCCGCACGACAGCATCATCGGCCGCCGGATCGATCGCGTGCTGACGACGACCATCAGTTTTCGACCGACCGAGTTCGACGTGGCCGAGGGCGACGTGCGGATGTGCGGCGCGGTCGTCGACATCGACCCACAGACCGGCCGCGGCACGGCCATTCAGCGGATCAGAGCGAGCCTTTCGCCCGAGGGGCTGCTTCAGGTGATGTGAGGAGTCTGCCGGACATGGAATTCCAGCTCGAGGCGCCGTTTCAGCCGACCGGCGATCAACCCCAGGCGATCGAAGCCCTGACCAGCGGCCTGCGCCAGGGACGCAAGCATCAGGTTCTGATGGGCGTCACCGGCTCGGGCAAGACCTTCACGATGGCCAACATCATCCAGCGGCTGGGCCGTCCCGCGCTGGTCATCTCGCACAACAAGACGCTCGCGGCCCAGTTGTACGCCGAGTTCAAAGAGTTCTTTCCGCGCAACGCCGTCCATTATTTCGTGAGCTACTACGACTATTACCAGCCGGAGGCCTACATCCCGCAGCGCGATATCTATATCGAGAAGGACGCGTCGATCAACGACGAGATCGATCGCCTGCGTCTGGCGGCCACCAGTGCGCTGGTCAGCCGCCGGGATGTGGTCCTGGTGGCCAGCGTGTCCAGCATCTACGGCTTGGGGTCGCCGGAAGACTATCGCCAGATGATGGTGGCCCTGCAGCGCGGGATGACGATCGACCGCGACGCGATGCTGGCCAAGCTGGTCAACATCCAGTACGACCGCAACGACGTCAGCTTCGAGCGGAGCAAGTTTCGCGTGCGGGGCGATTGCGTCGAAGTCTGGCCGGCCTACGAGGAGTATGCTTTTCGGATCGAGTTCTGGGGCGACGAGGTGGACCAGTTGTCGATCATCAATCCGACCAGCGGCGAGACCATCGCCGTGCAGGACCAGATGTTCATCTATCCGGCCAAGCACTTCGTCATGCCCGAGGAGCGGATGGCCGGTGCGCTCGAGTCGATCCGCGCCGAACTCGACCAGCAACTGCAGAAGTTCCGCGACGAGGGCAAGTTGCTGGAAGCCCAGCGGCTGAGCGCGCGGACGCGGTTCGATCTCGAGATGTTGCTCGAAGTCGGCCATTGCCCGGGCATCGAGAACTACAGCCGGCATCTGTCGGGCCGTCGCGAAGGCGAAAAACCCGACACGTTGTACGATTTCTTCCCCAAGGACTTTCTGCTGTTCGTCGACGAGTCGCACGTCACGATCCCCCAGATCGGCGCCATGTACGCGGGTGATCGCAACCGCAAGCTGACCTTGGTCGAGCACGGTTTTCGCCTGCCCAGCGCGCTGGACAATCGGCCGATGCGGTTCGACGAATGGGAACAGATGGTCAACCAGGCGGTGTACGTGTCCGCGACGCCCGGCCCCTACGAACTGAAGCAGACGGGCGGCGAGGTCGTCGAGCAGATCATCCGTCCGACGGGCCTGCTGGATCCGGAGCTCGAGGTCGTTCCGGCCCGCGGCCAGGTGCCGCATCTGCTCGAACAGATCCGTCAGCGCGCCGCCTGCGGCGAGCGGGTGTTGGTCACCGTGTTGACCAAGCGCCTGGCCGAGGATCTGTCGGGCTACCTGACCGAGCAGAACGTGGCCTGCCGCTGGCTGCACAGCGAGCTGGACGCGTTCGAACGGGTCGAGCTGCTGCGCGAGCTGCGCGAGGGGCGCTTCGACGCGCTGGTCGGCGTGAACTTGCTGCGCGAAGGGCTCGACCTGCCCGAAGTCTCACTGGTCGCCATCCTGGACGCGGACAAAGAAGGTTTTCTGCGCAGCGAGACGTCGCTGATCCAGACGATCGGCCGCGCCGCGCGGAACGTGAACGCCAAAGTGATTCTGTACGCCGACAAAGTCACGGCCGCGATGGGCAATGCCATCGACGAGACGCGCCGTCGCCGCCGGCTGCAACAGGCGTACAACCGCCGGCACGGGATCACGCCCGAGACGGTTCGCAAGAGCATCCGCGCGGGGATCGAGGCCGAGGTCGCGGCCCATCGCATGGCCAACGCGGCCGTCGGCGGCGACGAGACCCAATACGTGACGCGGGAGTATGTCAACGAGCTGGAGACCGAGATGCTGGCGGCCGCCGAGTCGCTCGAGTTCGAGCGGGCCGCCGCGCTGCGCGACCGGATCGTGGAACTCCAAAAATCGCTTGGCCAACAGGTCGGCGAGGTCGAGATCAAGTCCTACGCCCAGGGTCGAGGCCGCCCGCGCGGCCGCAAGGCCAAGGGCAAGACCGCGGGCAAATCGCGAGTCCCCAAACCGAAACGCCTGCCGTAGGACGCCCGAGCCGCGGCCAACGGGTCAGCGCCGCCAACGGTTCAGCGCCGCCAACGTGCCGTTGGACGATGCCGACCGGGGCGCGAGGGGCCGCGTCAGTCGGGCGGCCAGCCGAACCCGGGTCACGTCGGCTTTGCCGAGCCGGCGTGCATGAAGAACCGCCAGACTGCGGCGTGAGGATCGACTCGCGTCAGCGTCGCCTGGCCGCGCAGCGCGCGGCCGGCAAATTGGACGACGATCTCGTCTTCGGTGCGGCGAACCCACGTGAACTCGCCTGCGTCCCACCGGGTCACGCTCCCCCGGTCGCCGGAGATGGGCCCTTGGTAATCGAGGTATACCGTGCGGTGCGGCGGCAGCGCTTCGGCGGCAATGACGCGGTCGCTGGCGGGCGGCTCGGCCAATGCCCACGTCAGCAACGCCGGGCCATCTTCCAGGAACAAGTCCCAGTGCAGCGGTCGCGAACCGCCGTGGGATGGATCGTGACGGCTGATGGCAAAACGCGGCATGGGCTTAGGACCGTTCGATCATTTGTTGTCCGATCGTTTACAGGGAAGGCGTGGCGATTTGTAGTCGTTCACGGTTTGTCACGCCAGCCTAATCGCGACAACCTGCGTGGCAAGACAAGCGAGCCTTGATGAACGGTCGCCGAGAATTGAAGCGGAAGGGGCGAGAGAATTGAAGGGGAAGGGGGCGCGAGAATGGAAGCGGAAGGGCGCAAGCCCTCCGGTGTGTCTGTTCGCGGTCGATCCAGTCCGTCCGCTACGAAGAACCCGTCTGCCACGCAGGACCGGACGGCTTGCGCCGTTCCGCTTCCATTGACGGCGCATTTCCTGAACGGTTACGCTGATTCTAGATCTCAACCGGGCACTCATTGATCGAACGATCCTTACCCGCCGATGTTTACAGTCGTGCTGGTCTCGGATTCGACCGCCGTGGACGATCGAAAGCTGTCGACCCGCACCTTGACGCTGAACACGCCGATCCGAGTTGCCCGGACCTCGAGGTAGAACGGGTTGAGCATCTCGCCCGGACGCATCTCTTTGATGGCCTCGACCTCGACGCGACGGCCATCGGGACTGATCGCCCGCGCACCGACGGGGCCGTTCAGTTTGACGTATTCCATGCCCGGAGGCAACTCGAACACGATCCGTACGTTCTTGTCCGAGACATTGCGTCCGTTTTCGACGACGGCGATGTACGAGACCGATGAATTGACGGTCACCGGATTCTGGCGGCTGGCGATGGATATCTTCAGGTCGCCGACGATCTGCTCGGGCGCCGGCTCGCGCGGTTCGGGGATCCGGGGCGGCGGTTCGGCTGGTCCGGGCGGTTCGGACGGCTGGCGGACGCTCGGAGCGGCGGCGACGGCGACAGTCGTCTCTTGCACCGCGCGGACGTTCTGGGCCGTTTCGACGAACACGCGGCACCAAGCGTTCGGCGACGCTTGGACGCACTCGAGGCGGGCCTGTCGCGTGACGCTCTCGCCCGGCGCCAGCCGCGGCGTGACCCACATCAGCTCGCCGCGGGTCAACGCCTGCGGGTCGTACCCCGTGCTGGCTTGTCGCGGATACAGGGCGCGGTCGTGAAAGCCGATCAAGCGGACATTGGTCAACGGCACGTTTCCCGTGTTGGCCACGCGCATGGTCACGGTGATCTGCTGGCCGACTTGCCCGTTGGCGGGCGCTTCGATCGTCGCTTCGATCGCGGGCTGCGGCGCCGGTTGGGGCGGTTCGGTCCCTGTGACGCAGGCCGTGGCCGTGGCCGAGTGGCCGCCGTCGGCGACGGCCTCGACCGTATGGCACAGCCGACCGGGTTGGCGGACAATCAGGTTGACCGCGATTTTGCGGCTGGCGCCCGGCGCCAGCGGTTCGCCCAACGTCCGTTCGATCACGGCGCCGCGCTCGGTGGGATGTTCCAAGCCGACCGGCAGCCGGTCGCGAAGCACGACATGATTCAGCGGCTCGGCGCCCGTGTTGGCGACCACCAGCTCGAAGTCCGCTTGTTGCCCGACTTCGACGGTTTGCGGCCCGGACATCTGCAGACTCAGGCTGGACGAAAACACCCGCGTCGAGACGCACGCCTCGGCCGTGGCGCGCTGCCCGGCGGCGGCCTCGGCGGTGTCGAGACGGACGCAGAACCGAACCGACGCGTTCTGATCGGCGCGCAACGAGATTGTCAGGTCGCGCATCGCGCGGGGCGGCAGATCTTCCAGATCCCAGCGCAGCGTATTGCCGATGATCCGGGCCGGCGGCGAGCTGTTCAGATACGTCATGTTGGGCGGCACCGTGCAACTGGCGACCAGGCGTTGCGCCACGATGTCTCCCGCATTGCTGACTTCGCCTCGGTAGGTCACTGTCGAGCCGACCGCGGCCGATTCCGGGCCGTACAACGTCACGCGCGGATCGGGCGCGCTCCACGTGATCGACGTAAAGCCCTGCCCGACCACCATCGGCGGCAACTCGTCGGTCGGCATCGAAGGCCGCACGATGCTGATCCGCACTTGGGTGCTGCCGCTCTTGCCGGCCGGCGTCAGGTTCGCGTTGGCCATCCCGTTTTCATCGGCCTTGGCCTCGAATGCGGCCAGGCGGTCCGGTCCGAACGAAGCCACGCTGGGATCGACGAGTTCGTACCGTGCGATCCAGCCAACCAACGGCTTGCCCGAGCGGCGGCGAATCGTGGTGCTCAGCGTGTGCGGCTGGGCAGCCAGGACGACCGCCGGCGACGGCAACACCCACTGGACATCGACCCAATACACCGTGGCGGTCTGCCGTCGTTGGTCCCAGATCTCCGCTTCCGGCGCCACGACCGACACGCGGCTGACGCCCTCGGCCGGAGACGTGACGCTGACCCAGCTCTGGCCGCGCTGGACGGACACGTCGTCCGACGGATCAGGCGTTCCGCGGGTCAACAGTTGATGTTGAGTGAGCGAACGCGTCACGGCATAGCTTCCGTCCCGTTTGCTGGACACCTCGCGAAACAGGGGGCGCAGGCAGTCGCGCTCTTCGCCCGCCTGGACAAAGTGTCCGACGCTTTCGGGCGTGAGCGTCCACTCGAGTGGCTGTCGCGGAATGTATTCGCCCGTCGGATCCGCCAAACCGGATAGGATCACGACCTCGGATCCGACCGGCGCCATGAGCATGGCCGGCGCCAACACCAGGCGGCCGAGCCGTTCGCGATGCAATCCGCTGCAAAGCGGTGGGGCCGGCATCGCGGGCACGGGGGCGGGCGCCGCGCCGCACGACGGAGCTGGCGCAGCCGCGCCGCAGGACGGGGCGGGCGCAGCCGCGCCGCACGAGGGGGCGGCCGGCAACGGCATGGTCTCTGAGGGCGGACAGGGCGGAGCGGGCGGTGGGGCGGTGAACGCCGGCGTCGGTGTGCACGGCACGACTTGCGGCGGGATCACCTCGGTGTAATTGCCGTGCGGCAGGAAAAGCCGTTGCCCGGTCGGATCGATCTTCGGCAGCCTGAGCGGTGCGCAGCCTGCCTGCAGCGCGCTCAACGCGACTAGCAGCAACGGCAGACGGTGGATTCTACTCGACCAACTCATGGCAACTATCGATTTCCTCGGCTCGCAGCTTTCGACTGCTTTGCGCTCGCAAACCTACCATGCAGATTGCCTAGACGTTGCTTCTTTGCCACAACACGTGTTGCGGAAAGACGACACTTCGTGCGAAGCCGTAGGGATTGTGACGCAGATGCCGTCCGCGGCAGGGTGGTTGTGGGCGGAGGACGAAGGGCGGAGGACGAAGGGCGGAGGACGAAGGGCGGAGGGCGAAGGGCGGAGGGCGAAGGGCGGAGGCGGAGGGCGGCGCGATGACGGGTGAGAGTTCGACGTTGTTTGTTGTCGGTCGCCGGCCGATCATGGTCGATGGCGGGCGCGAATTGCGGTCCTGAAGTCTGGGGCCGGACGCCGTGCCTCTTCTCGAACCCGCGCATAAATGGTACGAATATCGCGAGACGGCCTTGTTGTGGCTCTCCGAGTTATGTTGTGCCCGTGCCGGCTAAGGGTAGGTCGCGAATCGAGCCGATTCTGCTATCAGGCCGCCTTCGCTCGGCGGTTTCAAAACTCATAACGAGCAAAACCGTGCAGCTTCGACAAAACAACGCAACCGCGTGCGCCTATCGAGCCCGCTACCTCTTTCCGATCGTCGGTTCGCCCATCCGTGACGGCGTGTTGACGGTGGCCGGCGGCCGGATCGTCGCCGTCGGAGAAAACGTTTCGGGGCGTCCGCCGGTCGACCTCGGGGACGTAGCCATCTTGCCCGGCCTGGTCAACGCGCACGTCCATCTCGAATTCAGCGATCTGGCGACGCCCTTGGGCCGGTCCGACATGCCATTCACGGACTGGCTGATGGAAGTTGTGACATGGCGACGCCAGCAGATGGGCGAACCCGATGCGGCGCAACGACGGTTGCAAGCTGCCCGCGACGGGTTGGACGAGGTCGCGCGGACGGGCGCGGCGGTGATCGGCGAGATCGCTTCGCCCGGTTGGGGCGAAGCCGCGTTTCAGGCAAACCCGCTGGACGCGACCGTATTTCTGGAACTGCTGGGGTTGGATCCGCAGCGCGTCGAGCCGCTGCTAACCGCCGCGGCCAACCATCTGGCCGCCGTGCCGCGGACGATGTGGCGTCCCGGGCTGGGGCCGCATGCCCCTTATTCAATCAACCCCGAACTGCTGGCGCGGGCGTGCCCATTGAGCCGTCAGCACCAGGCGCCCGTCGCCATGCACCTGGCGGAAAGTCGGGACGAGCTGGAACTGCTGCAATCGAGCACGGGACCGTTCGTGGGATTGTTGGAGGCTTTCGAGGCCTGGCATCCGGGGGCAATCCCTCGCGGATCGCGGCCGCTGGACTATCTGCGCGTCCTCGCCCAGGCGCACCGCGCGCTGATCGTGCACGGAAACTATCTCAGTTCGGACGAGATCACGTTTCTGGGGGCGCGGGCCGCGCGGATGTCGGTCGTCTTCTGCCCGCGGACGCACGCCTATTTCGGACACGAGCCGTATCCGCTGCGGACGCTCGTGGCGGCTGGCGCCAACGTCGCCGTCGGCACGGACTCGCGAGCCTCCAGCCCGAACCTCGATCTGTGGGAAGATTTGCGGCTGATCCGCCGAACGTTCCCCGAGGTGGCCCCGGCCGACATCTTGCGAATGGGCACGCTGTGTGGCGCGACGGCCTTGGGCGGCGAGCAGGACTTCGGTTCGCTCGCGCCCGGCAAAGCGGCTCGGCTGGCCTGCCTGCCCTGGCCGTCCGATCCGACCGACGACCCCTACGAAGCCTTGTTCGACTGTACCGGGCCGACCCCGCTCGACGGCCGCCAGTGTGAGCATCCTGAAACGACCGCCGACGATTCGCGTCCGGGCGGCTAAAGACGCCTCGGCGCCGCGCCCGCCTGTCCGTCTGCGCCTGGCGCAGTCAAAAGTTGGAAACCGTGGGGGTTAGGCGGAATTGGTTTTGCTAGGCGTCTGTCTGAGTATTCGAGAATAGCACAACAGGTTGTGTTGCTAGCGATCGCGCCTCTACAATATGTTGTGAGTGGAGCTTAACGCGGGCTGTCGCCCGCAACCCAAGAATCTGTTTGGCCGAAGGCCTCTGATCACCGTAGCCTGGGGCAACGCCCCAGGGCTGGCGCCGCGC
>JAVYAJ010000157.1:0-9093 GCA_032229885.1 Candidatus Anammoximicrobium sp.
CCCGTCGTGGCTGGGGGGCCCGTCGTGGCTGGGGGGCCCGTCGTGGCTGGGGGGCCCGTCGTGGCTGGGGGGCCCGTCGTGGCTGGGGGGCCCGTCGCAGCCGAGGCAAAGCCGGCAGACTCGACGCCTCCGAGCGGCGAGGCGCCGTTCGAACGTCCGCGAGGCGATCGCTGGACGGAGAGAAAAGACTCGCGGATTATCGATCTGCGGGGCGAGGAAAAAAAGGATTCGTCGCCACCCGCCAAGCCTGCGCGGGTCAAACGGGCGCCGGTCATAAAACTGGCCCAGGTTCCGGCTGCCAAAAGACCTCTGGCCACGCTGCAGCAGCCCGTCGTCAAGGCTCAAAAGCCGGATATCCGGCTGACTCCTAGCGCGATCGCTGGTCATCGCGCCGGCAAGAAAGCCCCGTTGGAAGCGCTGACGAAAGAGCATTTGGCCAAGACGGCCGAAAAGCGCAAGCCGGCTTCGCCCGACAAGGACCGCAAAAAGGTCGGCAAACCCAATGCTGAACCGGCGGTCGAGGCGCCGTTGAGCGGCAAAGGCGGAGCCCGCCGCCGCCGCCCCGGCGCGCCTGAAGAGCGTCCAGACCACACCATGGCCGATCTGACGACGGCACGGCTCGATCGGCAAAAATCTCGCAAAGTCCGAGCCACGACAAAGCCCGGCGGCGGCGACTCGGAGGACGATCGCGAGACTACGCCCACGCGCCGTCCGCGCAGGCTGGTCCGTCGGCATGGAGCGAGCACGGCCGCGCCGCGGCGAGAAAACGTGAGCTTGACGCTGCCTTGCACGCTGCGCAGCTTCTCCGAGGCCAGCGGTGTCGGGACCGGACAGGTGCTGAAGGCCTTGATGGGGATGGGGATCGCCAACCTGAACATCAACGCGCAACTGGACGACGAGGTGGCGCAACTGTTGGCCACCGAAATGGGGATCCAAGTCGAGTTTCGCCGTCCGCCGAGTCTGGAAGAGGTGGTCATTCAACAGTTGGACGCCGAGGAGACGGATTCGGCGGCGCTGCAACCACGGCCGCCCATTGTCACCTTCCTCGGCCACGTGGATCACGGCAAGACCTCGCTGTTGGACTACCTCATCGGCATCAACGTTGTCGCCGGCGAGACGGGCGGCATCACGCAGCATATCCGAGCCTACCAGATCACCAAGAACGGGCGCGCCATCGCCTTTGTCGATACGCCCGGCCACGAAGCGTTTACCGAGATGCGAGCTCGCGGGGCCAATGTAACCGACATCGTGGTCTTGGTCGTCGCGGCCGACGATGGGGTCATGCGGCAGACGGAAGAAGCGATCAGCCATGCGCGGGCGGCCGGCGTCCCGATCATCGTGGCGCTGAACAAGATGGACACCCCGGGTGCCAACCCTGATCGGGTGCTGCAACAGTTGGCCGCTCAGAACCTGCTGCCCAGCGAATGGGGCGGAGACGTGGAAGTGATCCGCACCAGCGCGATCACCGGCCAGGGCATGGACGATTTGCTGGAAACCATCCTCTTGACGGCGGATCTGCATGATTACCGTGCGAATCCCGACCGCGCGGCCGTCGGCGTGTGCTTGGAGGCAGAGCAGCAGGCGGGCCGTGGCGTGATCGCCAAGTTGATCGTCCAGCGGGGAACCATGCGGCCGGGCGACGTGGTGTTGTGCGGCACGTCCTATGGCCGGGTCAAGGCCATGTACGATACGCTGAACGGGCGAATCCGGGTCCCCGAGGCGGGCCCATCCATGCCCGTAAACCTGACCGGCTTCGATTCGCCTCCCAACGCCGGCGATCGGTTCTACGCGCTCGAAGACATTTCCCAGGCGCGTCAGGTCGCCGAGCAACGCGCGGTCCGCAGCCGCGAAGAGTCGCTGGCCGGAAGCACCACGCGCGTCTCATTCGAAGAGTTTCAGCGGCGGCTGGCGGATGGCAATCTGGCCGACACGCGCGAAGTCGTCACCTTGAACTTGATCATCCGGGCCGATGTCCGCGGATCGATCGAAGCCATCGAGAAGGAACTGTCGAAGCTCGAACACCCCGAGGTCCAAGTCCGCGTGTTGCACAAGGCCGTCGGAGCCATCACGACCGCGGATGTGATGTTGGCTCACGCTTCCGAGGCCGTCGTGATCGGTTTTAACGTGATCCCGGATGAGGCGGCACGGAGTCTGGCAGAGGAAAAACAGGTCGAAATCCGCCGCTACGACATCATCTACAAAATGACCGACGACATTCGCTCGACCCTCGAAGGTAAGCTGAAGCCCGAGCAGCGAGGCGTCGAGTTGGGACGGGCGCTCGTCAAGCGAGTGTTCTCGATCAGCCGGATCGGCGTGGTGGCGGGCTGTTACGTCATTCATGGGTCGATCCAACGCGGCTGTCGTATCCGGGTCAATCGCGATGGCCGCACGATCGGCGATTATGAATTGGGTTCGTTGCGACATGAAAAGGAAGACGTCCGGGAAGTGCCTCGCGGAATGGAGTGTGGAATCAAGCTGGCGGGCTTCAACGACGTGAAACAGGATGACGTTTTGGAGGCTTACAAGATCGAAGAAGTGGCGAGAAAGCTGTAAGCAACTCGAGAACCCCCGGAACGGTGATTATGTCTTCCCGACGTGTGTTGAAAGTGGCCGAGGCCATCCGTGAAGTCGTCAGCATGGCCATCCTGGCCGACTTGCGCGACCCGCGCATCCGCGACGTGACCGTGACCTTTGTCGAGGCCTCGCCCGACCTGCGGAGCGCCAAGATCCACGTGTCGGTCATGGGAAGCGAGGCAAAGCAAAACCTGTCGCTGCGCGGGCTGCAGAACGCGGCTGGCTTTCTTCAACAGAAGGTGGCTCAGCGAATCGAAACCCGCTATACCCCACGGTTGACGTTCGTGCTCGATCAAGGCGTCAAGCATTCGATTGAAATCAGCCGATTGCTCAGCGAATTGCTGCCTGCCGAAGACCAGACAACGGACACGGCGGACGACGAGGGGGATGATGGGGCGAGCGAACAGACGATCGACGCGAACGATGGCGCCGACGCGGCCTTCGATCCGCAAGCCTCGCCGTGACGCGGCCCCCGGCGTCATCGATCTGCGAGACAAGCCGCCCCGGGGCGCCGTCCCTCGCGCTCGGAGCACGAGCGAACGGCGGTCCGAATTGACGTTTAGCCCGTGCAAAGGTTCCCATGTCGAATCCTAATCGCAGCGCCCTCATCAATACGCTGTTCAAAGTCCTCGCCGCGAATTACCACGCTTGCGAGCCGCCCGCGGACCGAACGTTGTTCGAGCATTTGATGTACGCCTTCTGCCTGGAGGATGCGCGCGCAGAAGCGGCCGACGAGGCCTTTGCGAGGCTACAACAGACGTTCTTCGATTGGAACGAGGTCCGCGTCACCACGGTCAGTGAACTGGCCGAGACGTTGGCCTCGCTGCCCGATCCACCCGCGGCCGCCAAACGACTCAAACATGCCCTGCAGCACATCTTCGAGTCCCATTATTCGTTCGACATCGAAGCGATCAAGAAACAGAACTTGGGCAAGGCCATCAAGGATATCGAAGTCATCCGCGGCGTGACGCCTTTTGTCGTCGCCTATGTCACGCAACATGGATTGGGAGGACACGCCATCCCGATGTCGACCAGCATCGTCGACCTGTTGGTGGTGATCGGGATCGTGACCGAAGCCGAGGCTCGACGAAATCGAATCCCGGGCCTGGAACGCGCCGTCCCCAAGGCGAAGGGCATCGAATTCGCCTCGCTGCTGCAGCAGATTGCGGCGGATTTCAAGCTGATGCCCGACAACAGCAGGCTGCGCACGCTGTTGTTGCAGATCGATCCCGAAGCCAAAGATCGGTTGGCCAAGCGGCTGACAAGATCCGGCGCCCCGCCGGTCGAGGACGACAAACAAGCGTTGCCGGCTGCGTCGCAGGGCAACGAGGACGAGCAGCCGCCGGCTGCCGGTTTGCCCAAGGAGCCCCGCAAAGGAACCCGCAAGGAAGTTGACAAGAGCGGCGATCGGGACGCCAGCGGCGGCAGACGCAAGCGGCGCGCAACTCCGTCGGCCGGCAAACGAGCCAAGGCCGATGCGCAGCCCGCGCTCGAAGCGGATGCAGTTGCTCGGAAAGCGTCGGCCACGAAACAGCTCTCCAAGAAAAAGCCTCGCTGATGACGGCGTTATTGCTGGTCTGTGGTGTGCTCGCGGCGGCGGATTCCCCGCAGCCGATGGTGCGAGACGAGTTCGACGAGCCGCTCGCCAGTCTGATCCCGCGAGCGGAACGCAGCGAACTCGATCAAGACAGGATCTACGCGGAATCCCTGTACGCCCAGGGGCGCGTGTTGCTGCAACGCCGCGATGGGCTGGCCGCGCTGCGGCGATTCGAGCGGGCTTGGCGTTATTACCCGCAGGCAGCTTCGATCGTACCTCGCGTCGTCCACTTGGCGCACCAGTTGGGCCGCTCGGACGAAGCGGCTCGCTACGCGTTGCGAGCGCCCGATCAGGCCGACCTGAATCCGGCCGTCCTGCGCCAATTGGGCGTCTATCTGGCGGGCCGGCAAGAGTGGCGGTCGGCGCTGAACCTGTTTGAGAGATCCCTGTCGCCCCGTGGGCTGGCGGTATCGTCCGACGCCCTCGACCTGGCGAACGAGGCCGATGGCGTCGCGGCCGGCGATGCCGGCGACGCCGGCGCCGAGAAGAAATCGGACAGCTCGACCGGAACTGACCCCGACGACGATTTGGCGGCGCTGTTGGTCTATTCCGAGATCGGCCGCCTGGCGCTGCTGACCGGCGACTTTGCAAAATCTGCCGCGTACTTTGCCCGCGTCGAAGCCGCGCTGAGCGATCCGGAAGGTCTGGCCGGAAACGAGGTCGTGAAACAAGCCCTGTTGGGCCAGGCAGACCGGGCGCACCGCTTGATGGCCGAGGCGTTCTTTCGTGCCGGTAAATACGCGCAGGCCGAGACGGCGCTGCGACAAGCCTTTCCCCAGCCGCACGACCACGAAACCGCGCCTGCGTTCGAGTTTTACCTGGCTCGACTGGCGGCCAAGCTGGGGCGCGAGGACGAAGCGCGACGCCGTCTGGAGACCTACTTTGCCTCGCGGTCCTCCGTTGCCGGCCGCGAGCCGTACGCGCTGCTGGCCGAACTCGTCAACCGTGCTGAACCCGATTCGGTCGTCGCCGATCGTCAGCTTTCCGCGGTGTTGGAAAGGGTCCTCGAAGCGGATCCGCGGAACTCGGCGCTGATCTCGTACTTGGCCAACCGAGATCTACAGGCGGAACGGTTCGAGGCCGCCGAACGGCGTTACGAGCAACTTCTGACGCTGGCGCCGAACTCCGAGGTCTACGCGGGCCTGGCGAGCGTCTATCGACGACAAAACCGCGCCGAGGAACTGGTCGAGTTGTGCGGAATCATGGTCGCCAAAGGCGCCTCGTTCCTCGAATTGACGGCGCTATTGGAACCGATGCAAAACACTCCCGAGCTACGCACTGCGGCGATTGCCTTGGTGCGCAGCCGACAGGACGCTGCTCCGAAACAACTGGCTGCCGGCGCCTGGTTCGCGGCCGCGGTGCTGCTCGACGGGACGGCCGCAGCGTCCGTCTCGGAGATGTCCACCGCCGACACGTCCACCGCCGATGCGCCGTCCGGAGAAGTCGCGTCCGGAGAAGTCGCGTCCGGAGAAGTCTCAGCCGGAGAAGTCTCAGCCGGAACGGCGTCCACCGCCGACGCATTGATGGCCGAGGGGCTCAGCCGGCTCGACTCTGCCGCGCGAGCCGAGTACGTATTGGGCTGGGGCCGCAGGTTGCTACTGGCGGGGCGTGGCGAACGCGCGGCGCCCGCGCTTCGACAGGCCTTCGAGTTGCCGTTGGCGGGCCAACAGCGGGCCGCTGCCTATTTTTACTTGGTTCGCGCATTAGCACTCGCGGGAAAAATCGACGAGTCCGCGGAAGCCGCAGCCGAAGCGGCGGCGGCATTTCCCGCTGCGCCGCGGATCGTGGCATTGACAGGTTGGGTGGAATACCAGGCCAAGCGTTACTCGGAGGCCGAACGGGCTTACGAGGACGTGCTGGGGAAATTCGATGAACAGTCCGCGCCGGAGATCCGCGAGGCGCTTCGCGATGTACGGTCGAGCTTGGCGAACGTCTACATTCAGTCCGCTCGAATGGCCGGCGCCGAAGAGCAGCTCGAGCGGGTGTTGGACGAGTTCCCCGACGATATCGGCGCATTGAACGATTTGGGGTATATCTGGGCGGACCAAGGCCGGAGGCTGACTCGCGCCCTCAGCATGATTGAACGCGCCGTTGCAGACCAGCCGGACAACGCCGCGTATCGCGATAGCTATGGCTGGACATTGTTCCGCCTGGGCCGGGTCTCCGAGGCGATCCGCGAACTCGAGCGCGCGGCGGCTACGGACGATCCGGACGGCGTGATCCTGGATCACCTGGGCGACGCGTATTGGCAGGCGGGCCGCGAGGCCGAGGCCGTTGCCGCCTGGCGACGAGCCGTGACAGCCTTTGCCAAGGAAGACGAGCAGGAACGGAAACGGGCGACCCAACAGAAAATTCAACGTAGCGAGTAGGCGTCATGGCGGGACATTCGCACTGGGCGGGGATCAAACACAAGAAAGCGCTCATCGACAACAAGCGCGGCAAGCTGTGGAGCAAGCTCTCCAAGGCGATTATCGTCGCCGCCAAAATGGGCGGCGGCGACGTGTCGATGAACGTGCGGCTGCGGACCGCGATCTTGGATGCCAAAGCGGTCAGCATGCCTAAAGACAATATCGAACGGGCGATCAAGAAAGGAACGGGCGAGCTGGATGGCGGCAATATCGAGGAGATCATCTACGAGGGATACGGCCCCGGCGGCGCGGCGGTGATGTGCGACATCGTCACGGATAATCGCAATCGGACCGCCCCCGAAATCCGCAAACTGTTCGAGCTGCACGGCGGCAAGCTGGGCGGGGCCAACTGTGTTGGCTGGATGTTCGAGCGCAAAGGATTGTTCGTGTTTCCGGCCAGCGCGGTCGACGAAGAGCGACTGATGGAAGCCACGCTCGAAGGCGGCGCGGACGACGTCAAACAGGCCGGCGACAAGTGGGAGCTGACGTGTCCGGCGGATTGCTACTCGCAGGTCGCCGACGCGCTCGACGCGGCCGGGTTGAACCCGGACACCAAGGAATTGACGCGCATCCCGACAACGACGGTCGAATTGACCGTCGAGGATGCGCGGCGAATGCTCAAGCTGATGGAAGCCTTGGACGATCACGACGACGTGCAAAATGTGTCGTCGAACTTCAATATCCCGGACGAGGTCATGGCCGAACTGGATGCCGCATCCTAGCGCCGCCCGGCGCATCCGGCAGGCAGCCTGACGGATCGGTTCAGCACGAGACCGCCGCGCACGCCCCAGGCCGCGGCCGATATCGACGGTCCCGGCCCAGTTTCTGGACGGCGGGTCGCAATCATCGCGAACCAAGTACGCGCGTGTTCATGCCCTCGCGGTCAGCGTGTCGCCCTGGGCGGAACCGTCTCGTCCCTTCGCCCGCAGAGGACTCGACGCCGTCTCGCCTGCATCGAGCCTTGGCGTTGTGGCCAAGCGGCAATCGAGAATCGCGCGGTGCGATCAGGCGCCCACAGCCTGCGGCGAAGGCTGACGAGGAAAGCCGAATGCCTCGAGCGCCTGATAGACCTCGTCGAGCGTTTTCTCGCCGAAGTTCGTGATTCCGAGCAAGTCTTCGGGCGTGGAGTTCAGCAGGTCGCGAACGGTGAAGATGCCGCGCTCCTCCAGACAGTTCGTCGTCCGCACGCTCAAACCGATCTCGGCGGTGCTCATCTCCAAGCGTGCCTGGATGGTGCGGATGCGCTCGTCCGATTGGCTTAACGGGATTCGTGTGCGGGCCATGGGGTCCCTCCCTTGTAAGACGTGTTGTCCGTTGCCGCGCAGCGCGGGGCGACCGGTACGCCCGATGATCGGCGACGCGCGGATCGCTAGTATAACCTCTTGCCTTTGTGTGGGCGCGGCAAAAGGGAAAAAAAATCCCCATCGTGGCATTCGTGCTAGCATCGGCCAGGCGCGCATCCGCCGACCGGCGACGCGCGGGCGAGCAGCCTGCGCCGGCTGCGGAGCAAGTATCTGCGGGCCACCGCCTGACGTGTATGCACGCCGCGTATCGCAACGCTTGCGGTGCGATCTTCTCGAAACGATGGGGCGATCCGGCGATAGCGGACCGCCGCCCTGCGCCGTGGAACGTGTCGCCCGATTCGGCGGACGACACGCAGCGAGTCGCGGCGCCGGCGGGCGACAGTCTTCGCCGGGGCGACCGGTAAACGTGCGCTCACGTGGCGCGGGCCCGTCGGAACGGGTCTAGAATCGCTCTTCCGATTCGGCCTGTTCGTAGAGCTCTTGTTCGAAGACGAACAGGGCCTCGCTGGCGTCCTCGTAGGATTGGTACGCAGTGTCGTCGACGAGAATGCCTCCATGTTCTGCGGCGACTTGCGCGGCCGTCATTGCGTCGGGTTGCCGTTGAACCGTCAGGCCATGTTCGGTCTCGATGATGATGTACATCGCCGTCTCCCCCTTTCGTACCTGGCGAGCCTCGGCCGCACGTGGCCAAAATGCTCGGACTGGACTGCGGAAGAACACGTTAGTACCGCGCTCCATTATACCGCAAACGAACTCGACGAACATACCGCCCGCAGAAAGAAGGGCCGTTGTCGTGGCTCGCGGCGGTGGGACGAGTTCCCGGCGTCGCGGCACGGATCTGCGCGGGGGCGCTGGACGGATCCGCTCAGCCAACAAGCGCGCCGCGCGAGGTAAGCCGTGCCGTCTATGCGCGACAACCATCGCAGCAACTCGACGCGTTGATGGTCGGCGCGGGCCGCCTGGAACCCACCGCCTGAAATCTCTCGCGACGCAATCCATTCGCGGCGAGCCGTTCGTTTGCGAAACGAACGTGCGTTATCCCGCGAAATCCACTTCGAGTGTCGTCGTCCCCAAGAAGATCTTCGCGTTGCCTTCGCAGGTCGCCACGTCGACCTGTACTACTAACCTCAAACATCGTGAACTTTTTGACAATGTTTTCAGGCAGCGGCAGGGTCGAGTTGTCGAAGGGTTACATCTTGTGCTTACAGTA
>JAVYAJ010000158.1:0-2830 GCA_032229885.1 Candidatus Anammoximicrobium sp.
AAGTCAGGCGACCGGCCGGCCGAAGGGCGCACGCCGCGTCGCGATCGGCTGGCGCGTTACGAGCGCGAGCTGGACGCCTGGTTCGCCGAACTGGCCGACGAGGCGGACGCGGATCAATAAGGTCGTTCGGGTCAAGGTGTTTTGAATAGCGCGTCCCGACGCTCGCTTCGTCGCGCGTCGGGACGCGTTTCGTTAAATCATGCGCGCTGCATGGCCACGAGTGCGCGGAGGAGGGTCTTCCGGGAGCTCGATGGATTGCTTCGCCATGATGGAACCATCGCCTGGGGCAACGTCCCCGGGACTGGCGCCCGCGCACACCGTTTGGCCGAAGACCCCATTCATGCGGGCGGAGGCGGCACGGTGAAGATGGCCTTCGGCCAACACGGTCCCTGTCGTCTTTGACTCCTGGGGCGTTGCCCCAGGCTACGGTGAGGATGGCCTTCGGCCAATGCGGTTGCGGTCCTGTTTGCTTCCTGGGGCGTTGCCCTTGTCTTTACCCACATTGTTCGAGCTCGGATTTGAATTGCAACGCAAGTTCAGCGCCCCGAACCATGGTGTTGAGTTTCTGCGAACCAGGCCAGCTCGTAATCCTGCCGGGTTCGACGTCGGGTCTCCCGTTGGGGAACCGGGCACTAGCGCCGCAAATCAGAATTGATAGGACATGGAACGGGAAGTCGTCCCAGATTACCAGAAAAGCAAGCTGGGACAAGATACATGGCAATCGAAATGGCTGGACAACGAGCGCAGGGCAGTGCGCCGCTCTGGAGGGACGCGCTCCGTCGCGTCCGGCTGGTTGCGGCCACGACGGAGCGTGGCCCTCCATCGCTGCACAGCCCCCAAAAGGGTGCAATCCGACTGGCAGGCTAGGTAGAAATGGGCCGTCGTGTGACGTAAATCCCGACTTGCGATACTACGTAGATTAGCGAAACTCTGGTTGTAGTGACCTGCCAATTGCGATTTGTGGCACTAGCGCCGCGCGGCTGATGGGCCAAACGCATATCAGCCGCAACGCGCTAGCGTCCGGTTCACGGGATACGGTTGCAAACAGGGACGTTGAATTCAGCTCCGTTGGGTTCGACGCCGGGTGGCCCGTTGGGGAACCGAGGGCTAGCACCCCGCGGTCAGGGTGGCGCGCCCAGAGCGATCGCGATGGGCGTGGAGAGATGGCGTTAGGTTCCGGATGAGCAGCACGACTGGTGGCAGGGCCGCGCGCCACCTCAGCACGCCCTTTGTGCCTTAGGGGCGTGCCACCCTAATCGCTGGCTTGATGGCAGGGCGTGCCGCGGCTCGATCGGGCAACTGCGCAACAAAAACGATAAGATCAACCATCACCCGCACGACGTGGCAAGACCAAGTTTTCAACCGGCCACCGCCAGCCTCCATCAAGCCCGAACTCACTTCGCACGGTCGCCACTGGCTCGCCTGGCCTACCTAGTCTACCATGACTTGAATTCGCGCAAATAGCCTGATAGTCTGCACAAACTGCGCAATGCAAAGTAAACACAAAGATTGTCCCGCGGCGACGGGTTCTCATGTGCGGCGACGACTCGCGGAACTTGATTCGGCCGCGGACGGTAGTTTTCCCACCAGAGCGAGGCATGAACGTGTCACGTTACGCGATGGGTGTCGGTGTCTTCGAGTCGGTGGGATGGAGCTCTCGGCCCGACCTGATTGGGTCATTGGATAGCAGATAAATAGGCAGTTGGTGTCGAGCGGCCCTCGATCGACCGTGCACGTCTCGATCAGCGTGGCTCGGGGCGAGGCGGCTGTGGATGCCGGCCATGGATGGCGAGCGCCGACGGGAGGCGCCGCAGCCGGCAGCCGCGCGAAAGCCCAATCGCGTGGCGGACCAAGCCAGCGTACCCCGCAAGTACGCGCCCGCTCAAAGACGATGTGAGGACAGATAACCAGAGGTTTTGCCATGATTCACCGCCTCCAGAAGTCCACGGCGGCGCAATCCGCGAAGAAGACGAAGCGTCACCCTCGGCGATCGCCGTGGCGCGACCATTCACGGAGACTGGTGCTCGAATGGCTCGAAGACCGGCGGCTGCTGGCCACGTATGTCTGGGACGGCGATGGTGGCGACGGATTGTGGAGCAATCTGAGCAACTGGGACGTGGGCAGTGCCGATCCGCTCGCGTTGCCATCGCGCAACGACACGGTGAGCTTCGACGGCGCTGGGCCCCAGAGTGTGAAGGTCGACGGCGCCTACACCGTGGGTGGGATCATCTTCGCAGCGGGCGGTTATACGTTGATGCCTCTGGCCGCAGGCGACTCGCTCACCATTGACAACGGCGCCAACGCCGGTTCGCTGTCCAACGCCTCGGGCTCCAACACGATCCTGATCGATTTGAACTTGCCCGCCACACCCGTGGTGATCGCAATCGACGTGACCGCCGGCGATGTGGCCCTCGGCGGCACGGTCACCGCGGCCGGGCGGATCAACAAGTACGGCGCTGGCACGCTGATCCTCAGCGGCAACAACCCCCTAATCAGCGGGAGCTGGATGGACGTCCACGCGGGCGTGGTGAGCCTGCGCAGCGATGGGGCCGCGATCGGCGCCTACTTCCACGTGACCAACGCCAACGCTGTGGTCGAGCTGTCCGGCGGGGTGAGCATCCCCAGTGGCCGGACCGTGTATCTGAGCGGCATTCCGACCGGCGACGCGCCGAGCCTCCGCAGCGTCGGCGGCGACAACACGTGGAACGGCACGGTCACGTTGCACAACGGCATCGGCGATCACAATATCGGCGTGGACGCGGGCAGCACGTTGACCCTGGGCGGGACGGTGAACCATACGGGCGGGCCGGACAACCTGGTCAAGGTCGGG
>JAVYAJ010000159.1:0-20643 GCA_032229885.1 Candidatus Anammoximicrobium sp.
CGTCGCCCGTCGGCCCGGTGGGCACGACGCCTTGGTCGTCGCTGAGCGTGACGTCCGTCAACGGCGTGTTGCCTGGGTTGGTCACCGTGTACGTCCAGGTGACCAGACTGTTCACGGGGATCAACGGGCCCGGCGCGTCGTCCGCATCGATCCCGTTGGTGCTCTTTTCGAGGCGGATTTCCGGAGCGAGGCGAAAGAAGATCACAACATCGTTGCCGTCGCCACCCCGATAAGAAATCACGGCGTCTAGGCCGGAGTTGAGAAAGTTCGGCAACGACGCGCCTTCGGGCAGCCCTGCGAACGTACCGATTACCGGGTCATTATCGTCATTGCGAATGATTACGTACTGGTCAGTCAACTGAGGCACGTAACCGTTGAACGAACTCACGTGCAGCGTGGCATTTTCCAAGCGAACCTCGCCCGTGACATTCATCTGGCCGTGATTTGTGATCGCGTTGCCGGGGGTATTTCCTCCGATGGCGATGTCCAGCGATGAACCGGCTCGCATCGTATAGTCGCCGTTTTGGATCAAAATCCCGGGGCTGCTGCCACTCGGAACGTGTGCGCCGCCCGGAGCGACGGTCGAACCGACTCCGCCGATCAGCATGCCCGTCACCGTGCCGGTTCCCTTGAGCGTCTGGCTGTTTGCCAGGATCATCGTGCCACTGAGAGGCGGACTGCCCAAACGGGTCACATCGAAAGAAGTGCCGAACTGGACGTCGATGACGTTCGCTTTGGAGATGATGTTGTTCGATGTGGAATTGTCCAGCGCCAGCGTATCCTCCGCGATGATGACCGAGCCGGTGAATGTGCTGTCGGCGGTCAGCGTCAGCGCGCCGCCTCCTTGTTTCCGTAGTCCTCCGTCGCGCAAGGCGCCCAGCGTCGGATCGTGGATCAGCGGGCGCTGGACGCGGGCGTCGAGGCCTCGCGTATCGACGATCGCTCCACCGGCTTCGATCACCCCGCGCCAGATCAGGTTGCCGCCGGCCCCTGGGTCAAGCTGAATGTCATCCAAGAGGATTGCGCCATTCGATTTGGGTTTGAGCAGTCCGCCGTCGAATCGCAGCTCGAGCGCGTGCTGCCACGACTGCGTTCCCGGGCCTGTTCGATGGAGGAATATGCGATCCGTAATCAGCGTCCCGCCTGCGTCCAGGTTGATCGTCAGACTGTCATCTTGCGCATCCGCGGCGTCGCTGGCAGTCTGATGGACGATCTCGGCAACGGTCAGGACTCCTCCACTCAGGTTGACAACGGCCGCCCCCTTTTCCAAATGCTGTAACCGGCCGTCCAAGACGTCCACCGTCCCACCAGTGACGCTGACGATCGGGCTGCCACCATCTTTGCCGACGATGAAGTCGCGATCGATCTTGACTTGAGCATTCGCACCCGTGAAATTGACACGAGGCGTGCCTCCATCTATGCCAGCGATGAAGTCTCGCTTGACGCGAACTAGCGTGTTGATGTCGACCGTCGGACTGCCTGCGTTGTAGCCCGCGATGAAATCGCGTTCCACGATCACGTGGGTTGCGGCGCCGCTCAGATTGACGATGGCGCCAGCGTTGCCGGCGATTTTCAGGTCGACGCCTACGTTCAATTCGCCGCCGGTCATGACGAGCTGTGCCGTAGGCAGCGCGGGCAGGTCTGGCAGATATCCAATCACGGCGGAGCCTGTGGTCGTCACGACGGCATCGCCGGTGATGTTGAGCACCGCTCGTTGGACGAATAAGCTCGCCGGGCCGTAAGAACTGTTCGAGGGACCGGCTATAGCCTCGTCGATCAGCCGCAGCGTGCCCGTGGACACGTCCAACGTGCCCCCGAGCACAAACAGGACGGCCAACTCGTTCGTACCCGAGGTTGTGAAGCTCAGCTTGCCGGATCCTAACTTTTCGAAGCGTCCGTACCCGCGCAACGGCGTGGCAAACTCGACATCATTCCCGTTGGTGTCGACCATCGACCGAACCGTCGCCGGACCTGTGACGATCCGGTGGGATAGGTCCTCGGTGATTCCCGCTCCATATTTCAGCGTGGCGTCGTCAAGGTATCGAATGTCTCCGCTGCTGCCCAGCGCGCGGGGATGCCGGATTTCAATGACGCCTGCATTGAACTGGTTCGTATTGTCATCGAACCACGTCCCGCCCGTATACGTGTTCTCGTTTCCCAAGACCAACGTACCGGCGCGACGTTTGATCAGGCTGTCGGCTCCCGTTCCATTGTCGCGGATCACGCCGTTGTAGGTGAGTGTGCGGTTTTCATCCACGGCGATTCCGCCGCTCCCGGAGCCATTGGGATCGCCCAACGCGATTCCTCGATTTGACGCGAGTTCGAAAGTCCCACGAGCGCGAAGCGTGCCGCGCAGCTCGATATGTCCGGAGGTCGGCGTCGCGGGCGCGATGCCCAACCCGCTGTCGGCCATGATGCCAAGCTCTCCCGCTTCGATCTGGACCCCGCCGCGGAAGGTATTTGTCCCGCCCAGCGTCAACAAACCCGTCCCTGTCTTCACCAGGCGCGCCGGCCACGCGCCCCGCTCGGAGATCTGGCCGTTGAAGGTCAACTCGAACGCGCCGACGACGTCGATCGTTCCCGTACCTGGCCCAGACTGGCTGCCGATCTGAACCGTTCGACTGGCCGACAAGACGAATGATTGGTTTGCCCGAAGTACGCCGCCATCGATCACCAACAGGTTGGGCGTCGCTCCCAGACGGTTGTCTTGATTGATTCCCAACACGCCTTCACTGATCACGGTCGGCCCGGTGTACGAATTGGCGCGACTCAGTTGTACCACGCCCGCCGTGGTCTTGTTCAAGCCCACCGTTCCGCCCAACGCTGCCGCGACGGTTCCGTTATGAACCTGAAACGTGGTGGCACTCGTGAGCGTTCCGCCTCCGGAGATCTGACCGTCCGTCAACGTCACGCCCGCCACCGTATCGTCCAGCGCGCTCGCGAATCCCAGCTCGAAGTTTCCACCATTGCTGATCTCGAGCCACGAGCGGTCGTCGATTAGATTGGCCGCCCCGAGGCTCAATACGCCGCCGGCAAGATGGATCGTGTTTGCTCCGACGCTCAATGCATTACTGATCGCAACCCTATTCTGCCCTCCGTCGCTCTCGCGAATGAACAGATCGCCGTCTACCGTGCCGCGCACGTTATTGAGCGCAGTTGTCAACGGTTCGCCAGACGAGCCGACGGCGCCGTGAGTGTCCAGCCAGAGCGTTCCGCCCCGCACATCGACCCCATCGCCCGGCGCGCTGGTGATCGAGCCGGTGCTGAGTCGTAGAGTCGCACTGCTGGCAATCCGCAACTGGCCGGAGAATATTGCGTCTCCGCCCCGCAGCGTCAGTCCAAACGACTTGCTGGACAAATCGATCGCCCCCGATCCGCCCACGTAGATCGTGCCCGTCCCACCCGCAGCCCCGATGACGACTCCGGCGTTAGCGGTCAACCGGCTCAACTCGGCCGCGGACAAATTGAAATCGCCCAGCGGATCGTTCAGGCCGATCGTTCGCCCGGACGACGCGGGCTGCAACGTCATCCCGCCGTTGGCGGTGACATTGGCTTGGATGTTGATGCTGTCGGCGGTGACCGAAAGGCTGTTGCCACCAAAACTGGACAGGCCCGCCACGGTGACCGACCCGGCCGCGGGCTGGTCGAGTGCGACGATAAAATCCGCGGCATAGGCGTTTCCGCCGCTGGCATTGAACGTCACCGCACAGCCGGCTGCGGAATCGGTGATCTCGACGGTCGTGAAAGCCGCGGCCATCACGGTCAGCGTGCTCGCGCCGTTGCCGCTGACATTGCCCGAGTTCGCGCCGGACCAGACGCCAGAGCCGCTCAACGTCAGCGCATAGGTGGGGCCGCTCGCGACGATGCCGACGGTCTCCGATGCCGTGTTCAGATCGATCCGGAGCGTCTGCCCGACTTCGGCGAAGGCGGCCAGCAGGCGGCGGCCTTCCAGCGGCTCGAACATCAGTCTTCGGCGCCGCCCTAACCGAACCAGACAACGGCGACGCGGCGCGGCACGGGAAACGAGCGCGAGTCTCGAACACATGTTGTGAATCTCTCCTGGCCGAAAGCGTTCGACGGGTGTCACGCGTGGCCGCGCGATCAAGCTAGAGGGCGCCTCGTTTGAGGACCACGAGACAGCTTGACAGCCACCAGCATGTCTTGTCCGTACACCTCGCAGACGGGCCCGTGCGATCGTACGAGTCTGGTTGCCTAGCGCGCACCACAAGGTGGCAAGTAGAAAGACGGCATAACGCTAAAAGTCGTCGCCACCCGCGCATACTAACTTAACTGGCAATGTGAAGGATTCAACGGAGGTTCAGCAAGAATCCGAGTTATTTGCCGGCGGGCCAACCCTTGGTTTTCGGTGAATCGTTGTTCGTCCGCCTTCGATCGGTTGCCGACGTACCCAGCGGGGCCATCGTCGGAGCGGGCGCGTGCGCGCAAGAGACGAGGCGAATTAGAGTGTTACGATAGAAGTCCTAGGCGTCAAGCATGCCCCTTGACGCGATGGGTGGCGATCGGCGAGGATCACACGCGACACGTACGTGCGTAGACGAAGGCCGTTACAGATGCCTCCAGCGGATCCTACCTGCCACGCGAGCTCGGGCAACGCCGGGCGCCAGCGCGTCGTCCAATCATCACTTTCGGGTTGTCGCACTCGCCAGAGCACGGAATCCCGGCAGCCTGACAATCGCGGCTACCCCAACATTTAGCATTGACGTTGCAATAGGACCGAAGACCGTGACCGTGCATTTTGGCCGTGGGCCACATTCACCATGTTGACCGCAGGCCAGCGACCACTGTCGCCTAAGGTCTTGGGTGGCGGCGCCTCGTGCTTGATGGACAGTGCGGCGGGCAACCTGTGGCGTGTCGCCGCCTGCGAGGCGCCCCGCACCTGCGCTGGCTGCGCGTCTCAGGTCGTGCGCGCAAAGACGTCGGCCAGATTGTCCAGCGGCGGGATTACCACGATCCCGGCGGGCGTCACCGTGAAACCGCGTCGTCGTTCGAGCTCGAGATCCTCGCCGACCGTCTGCCCTTCGGGAATCCGCACCCCTTTTTCGATGATCGCCCGCCGGACCGTCGCGCGGCGGCCGATGAACACGTCGTCGAACAGCACGGACTCTTCGACATGGGCGTAACTATTGACGCGAACGCGGGGGCCCAAGATGCTGCTGACGACGCGGCCGCCCGAGACGATGCAGCCCGAACAGACGATGCTGTCCAAGGCATGACCTTTGCGCTGAGGATCTTCTTTGCCGCTGAACACAAATTTGGGCGGGGGCAGGATTCGTTCGAGCGTTCGGATCGGCCACTGGTCGTCGTACATGTTCAATTCCGGTTCGACGGCGATCAAATCCATGTGTGCGGCGTAGTAGGCATCCAGCGTGCCCACGTCCCGCCAGTAGGCCTTCGTCTCGGCGTTGCGACTGCGAAACGGAAACGCCATCACTCGATGCGAATTGATGATCGTTGGGAGGATGTTTCGACCAAAGTCGTGCGCACTGTCCTTGCTGTTGGCGTCTTCCAACAAAAGTTCGAACAGCAGCCGGGCGGGAAAGACGTAGATTCCCATCGACGCGAGGCAGTGCGTCGGCGTGCCCGGAATGGTCCGCGGATCCGCCGGTTTTTCATCGAATCCGATCACGCGGTTCTGTTCATCGACCTGCATCACGCCGAACTGAGTGGCGTCCTGCTTGGGAACGAGCAGTGCGCCGACCGTAACGTCCGCCCTTTGGCCGCGGTGATAATCGATCATCGTGGCGTAGTCCATCTGGTAGACGTGGTCTCCCGCCAGGATCACAACGTACTCGGGGCGTTCTTTCTCGATCGTGTAGATGTTCTGATAGACTGCGTCCGCCGTTCCTCGATACCAATCCGCGTAGATCCGTTGCTGGGGAGGCACGACATCGATGAATTCGCCCAGTTCGCTGCAGACGAACCGTCGCCAGCCCAGGTTGACGTGCCGATCCAGGCTCATCGACTTGAACTGCGTCAGCAGGAGCACGCGGCGAAAGCCGCTGTTCAGGCAGTTGGACAGCGTAAAGTCGATGATCCGGTACGCGCCGCCGAACGGCACCGCCGGTTTCGCCCGATCGCGCGTCAGCGGCTCTAATCGTTCGCCTCGACCGCCTGCCAAAATCACCGCCAGCATGTTTCGCATGTTGGACCTCCGGGACGGCACATTTCTCGTATCCAGGCGTGCGGCGTGCGCCGAGCCGGACCGTCATCCCTCTGCAAGCGTGTACGCCTGCGGGTCCGGCGTTCTTTGCCCGGCGTTCCGACGCGCCCGATGCGTCGGCCAGCGCGCTAGCCGTCATCGGTCAGTAAACCGTTGCCTCACGGTGCATTCTAGCGTTTTCCCACGTGTCAGAAACCCGTGTTGGCGCCCCAACGCTGCAGCCACAATTCGAGCACCAGCAACGACCACAGGCGGTAACAATGGTTGACTCGTCCCTGCTGGTGCTCGTCGACCATCTGTCGCAGCGCCTCGGGCCGGAAAAATTGGCGACAGTGCGCCGACGGGCTCAGCAGCACGTCCTGCGTCAATGGCCGCAGCTCGTCGCGAAACCAATGTTCCAGCGGGACGCCGAAACCCATCTTGCGGCGCGTCCAGATCTCGCGCGGCAAGCGATCGCCAAAGGCGCGATACAGAATGCGTTTGCCTTGGCCGTTCTGAAATTTCCAACCGACCGGAAATGATGCGGCCAGTTCGATCACTCGATAATCGAGGAACGGCTGACGGCATTCGAGCGAGTGGGCCATCGAGGCAATGTCGACTTTGGTCATCAGGTCGCAGGGCAAATACGTGACCAGGTCGGCCAAGGAAAAGGCCGTCACCGGATCACGCCCCGCGGCGCGGGCCAGCGCCGCCCGTAGAAATTCTCCCGGATCCGAATCCGACACGGCCATCCGAAAATCGTCGTTGTACAACGCTTGTCGGGCGGCCGCGTTGAAGATGCCCACCCAGTCCAGGTAACGTCGATCGGGCGGTGTGCGCAACACTTCGCAAAATCGTTTGAACCGTCGAAGCGTCGATTTCTGTCGCGACGGCGCGGGCAGGCGCTGCCAGATCGTCGAGCCGAACAGCCAGCGCAACGGCCACAACTGATCCAGCCGCGCGGCCAGCGCCACCGCTTTATAACGCGGATAGCCGGCGAACAGTTCGTCGCCGCCGTCGCCGCTGAGCGCTACGGTCACATGCCGTCGCGTCAACTGCGAGACATACCAAGTGGGGATGGCCGAGCTGTCGGCAAACGGCTCGTCGTAGTGCCAGATCAACTGAGGCAGGATCTGCACGCCGTCCGGCGTGACCTGGAATTCATGGTGGTCGGTTCCCAGATGGGCCGCGACCAGCCGGGCATAGCGCGTCTCGTCGTATTCGGCGACCGGAAACCCGATGGAAAACGTCTGCAACGGCCGACTCGAGCGGCGCTGGGCGATGGCCGCGATCAGCGACGAATCGATGCCGCCGGACAGAAACGCTCCCAGCGGAACCTCACTCTGCAGCCGCAAAGCGACGGCCGATTCGAGCGTCTCGCGCAACCGATCGATCGCCTCGGCCTCCGACATCCGCGACTGGGCGTTGAAGTCCGGCTGCCAGTACGGCTGGACGACCAGACGATCGTCGCTATAGACGGCATGATGGCCCGGCGGCAGCTTGCGGATAGCGCGGAAAATCGTGCGCGGATGAGGCACGTATTGGTAGGTCAGGTATTCGTCCAGCGCGATCGGATCCAAATCGCGCGGCGTGCCGGGAATCTCGAGCAGACTCTTCAGCTCGCTGGCAAAACAGAGCCTGCCAGGCTCGTGGCGGTAGACCAACGGTTTCTTGCCGACGCGGTCGCGTCCCAGCACCAAACGCCGCTGACGCGCGTCCCAGATCGCCACGGCAAACATGCCGTTCAGATGCGCAAAGCACGCGGGCCCTTCGTCCTCGTAGAGATGGACCATTGTCTCCGTGTCGCTGGAGGTGGTGAAACGATGGCCCCGGTTTTCCAGGCGGCGACGCAGCTCCTGAAAATTGTAGATCTCGCCATTGAAGACGATCCAGATCGTGCCGTCCTCGTTGGACATCGGCTGGCGACCACCGACCAAATCGATGATCGATAGTCGGCGGAATCCCAAACCGACTCCGGGCCGCGCTTCGGCGGGCGGCTCGAATCGACACTCGCTCTGATAGTACCCCTCGTCATCCGGACCTCGATGACGCAGGACGTCCGTCATGCGCTCCAGCAGCGACCGATCCAAGGCCAACTGGGGAGTGTTCCAGACTGCGCCGGTAATGCCGCACACGAAGGAGTTCCACTCGGATTGATGAAAGGGTGCTGGAATAGGCGGCCGAACCGCGATTGAGGCTTGTGGATGATCGAAGGCGTCGAACTGCGCTCGCGCCCTCAGCGACCGTGAATCGGGTCGATCGGCGGGGCGTTCGGCATCGCGACAGAAGCTCGTCCAAGCGGGTTCGGGCGACCGTCGTACACCGCGTTGCTAGCCGGGCGGCCAGCCCAGCGGACGGCCGCCGAGCAGATGGATGTGCAGATGATCCACAACCTGGCCCGCATCGGGTCCGCAATTGACGACCAGCCGGTAACCGGTGCCCAGTCCCAGTTGCCGTGCGATCTTTGCGGCCGCCAGCAGCAGATGGCCGGCAACCGACTGGTCCGCGGCCTGGAGATCGTCCGTCGATCGGATCTCCTGTTTGGGGATCAGCAGCACGTGGACCGGTGCTTGAGGGCTGATGTCCCGGAAAGCCAAGCATGCGTCATCTTCATAGACGATGTCTGCCGGAATCTCGCGGTCGATGATACGTTTGAAAATAGTCTTGTCTGCCATCGCCCTGCTCTTTCCAAAAGCAATGCTTCGCGCGGATTGAACTAGCGCCTGCGAGGATGGGTTTCTGTCCGCCTATGTCGCACGGAACCAGCCCTTCACGGGGCAGTTCGTATCGTATGCCCGCTAATGCGTCTGCGCGCCAAACATCCGAACCGGATTAACGGGACTGGCGCCAAGCTGGACAAGGCACGGTCCGCGACGGCGTCGCGCGGGCTGGACGGCGCATTGCGTCTCGCCGACCGTCTCGCCAAACGTGCCTCACCATGTCAATCCGAAGCGATCTCCGCCCGAGCTCTGGCCCGTGCCGCCCTTCAGCGGTTTGCCGCTGGGGGGAACGACCGGTTTGCGAACGGGCTCGTCCGCCGCCGGTGCTTCTGCTTCCTGGGCTGTCTGCGGGGCCGCGTCCGGCAGCGGGTGCGCATCCTTCAACGATAGGCTGATCCGCTTGGACTCGGGGTCGACCGCCAGCACTTTGACCAACACTTCGTCACCCTCGCGGACGACGTTGGCCACCTGCACCACACGGTGATGCGCGAGTTCCGAGATATGAATCAGGCCTTCGACCGCCGTCGCCAGCTTGACGAATGCGCCGAACTGGGCAATTCGCGTGACCACGCCACTGACCAGCGATTCGGCGGGAAAACGGGCCTCGACGTCCGCCCAGGGGTCATCGAGCAAATCGCGGTAATTCAGTCCGATCTTGCCGGTTTGCCGATCGATCCGCTCGATCCGGACTCGGATCTTTTGGCCGGGTTCGAGCACCTCGCTGGGGTGCGCGACTCGCTCCCAGCTCAGTTGGCTGACGTGCACCAATCCATCCAGCCCGCCGATGTCCACAAACGCGCCGAAATCCCGGACACTGGTCACGACGCCCTCGCGGACGTCGCCGACCTCGAGTTCTGTCAGAAGCTTTTCCCGTTGCTCGGCCTTTTCCCGCTCGAGCAGCGCGCGGTGACTGAGCACCAGATTGCGCCGTCGCTCGTTGGCCTCGACGACGACACACGATAACCGCTTGTCGTGGTATTCCGCATAGTTCTCGACGTGGAACAGCTCGATCTGGCTGGCTGGGATAAACCCGCGAATCGAGCCGACGGCGCATTCCAAACCGCCGGTGTTCGAGCCTGTGACCCGAGCTTCGACCACCGCGCCCTCGACCAAGTCGGACCAGTCTTCGACGTCGATCGCCGCCCCGGGAACGCGCAATTCGTACAGGCCATCCTCCGGTTGATAACGGGTGACGACCACTTCGAGCGTCATCCCGATGTCCGGCACGTCGCGGAACTGTTGCAGCGAGGCGACGCCTTCGTTGCGTTCGTCGAGCGCAAAGAACACGTCGTCGCCGTGAATTTTCACCACGACGCCCGTGAGCCGCGAATCGACTTCGATTCCGGCGCCGGTCGCCGCGGCGCTGGCCGTGCCCGACACCAGCGCTTCCATCGAGGTCCCGGCGAACGCCGCCTCGAGCTCCTGTTCCAAATCGGCCGGCAACGGCTGGCGCCGCGAAGGCAGAGGAACCTTGGCTCGCCGCGGTTCGGCGCCCAGTGCATCGTCCAAGGCCGAATCCCGCGCGCCGCGTTCTTTTCGCGCGCCGTGCGGCCGACGATCACGGCCGCGATTTCCCTCGCGGCCGGGACGCGACGGCGGGCCCTCGTCCTGGTCGCCGCGCGCTCGCGCGCCCTCGACCATCACGCCTCGCAACGGCGCCGCGACGGTGGCCTGCGCCAAATGAGAATCCGCCGAATCGATGCTGCCTGAATTGGCAGCTACCGAAGCGGCAGTCACGGCGTCCTTCAGCGGCGCACTCTGATCGAGGCTCGCCCCCGCGGGCGAGCTGCTCGAGCCGAGCGCTTCGGCGGAGTTCGAGGGCGTCGGCAACGGGGATGAAACGGACTCGGCAGACAGACCGTCGGCGGACGTTTGAATTGGTTCGCTGTTCATTGGGAAACCGTAACGCAAAAACGGACAACACCCTAGGACAAGCTAGTCGTCGAACGGCTTTCAGTGTACCATGCCTGACGAAACGAAGGTAGAGACACAAGCGATGTTGTCGGGAGATCTGACCCTATGGCGGTTCAGTTCCAATGCCCCCAATGCGGCAATATGCTGCAAGCCGAGGAGCATCAAGCGGGCCAGCAGAGCGCTTGCCCATTTTGCCAAACGGTGTTCGTGATCCCGATGCCCTATCCGGCGGCCGCTGCGCCGCACGCATCCGCCCAGCCTTCGTTCACGCCGCCCCAGGATTCATTTCCGACGATTGGGCCGAGCGCCGCCGGAACGGCGAAAGCGCCCGCCCGCGCGCCGGCATTTGAGCTCCGCGAGCCCGAGTTGCTGCACATCCCTTGTCCGCAATGCAAGGAGACCCTTGAAACGCCGATCGAATTATTGGATCAGGATGTCCTGTGTCCGCATTGCCAAGCCCAGTTCCAACTGCGTCGCCGCGACAGCATCGAGTTCAAACGCGAACTCGAGCGGAAAGCGCAGACCCGAGAGACCAAAGCCAGCCGGAACTGGCTCAATTTTGCCATCGTCGCGGCAATCCTCGTCGTACTGTTCCTGGGAGGCTTGATCGCCTGGCAAATCTACGGAACGCCGCCCGCTCGTTGAGCTTGATGCGGATACGTTTTTCTTGACCGGCGAATATAATAGCTCGGTTTTTGATGCCCCTGCGTGCACGCAATGCGAGCCTCACGTAGACGCGGCATCCTGCCGCGTTCGGTGCCCACCGGCACGCGACGCGATGGATGGCAGACAAGCGGCTGGAAGCCGCTTCTACGATGGCCCGTGCACGCAATGCGAGCCCCACGTAGACGCGGCATCCTGCCGCGTTCGTCGCCACCGGCGCAGCATCCGTGGAAATCGATTTGAGCGCGGCTCGGAACAAAACATCGCAGGTCGGACTTTGGTCCGCCGTTGGGGCGCAGGGTTTGACGTTGGATCGAGCGTTCTCGCCTGCGCACGGTGTCAACCCCTAGGGAGACAAACGATCATGCAGCAACGACTCAACTATCCGGAGATCGCTCCGGCGGCTATCAAAGCCATGCTCCAAGTGGAAAACTACGTCCGGGACTGCTCGCTGGAACGTAGCCTCGTCGAGCTTGTCAAATTGCGCGCCTCGCAGCTCAACGGCTGTGCGCACTGCATCGACATGCACACCAAGGACGCCCGCACCAACGGCGAGAGCGAGCAGCGGCTGTACGCCGTCAGCGCTTGGGAAGAGGCGCCGTTCTTTACCGAACGCGAGCGCGCGGCGTTGGCGTGGACCGAGGCGGTGACGCTGATCAGCCATGACCATGTTCCCGACCGGGTTTTCGACGAAGTCCGCCCGCACTTCACCGACAAGGAACTCGTCGACCTGACGATGACCATCATCGCCATCAACGGTTGGAATCGGCTCGCCGTTACCTTTCGCACGCCGGCCGGCGGCTATCAACCCGATCACCCGACGACGAAGAAGGGGTTGCCGAACCAATCATAGCAAGGCGGGTTTGTGAAACGTTCGTCTTTCGACATTGCTCCCGTTCCGCCGTTTCGGCTGGACTTGACCGTCTGGACACTCCGTCGCCGCGCCGACAATCTCGTCGATCGTTGGGACGGCGAAGCATATCGTCGCATTCTGGTCGATGACGAAGGCCAGCCATTCGAGATCGCGGTACGACAGGTTGCCGATGGCGACGCGCCGCGGATAGCCGTGTCGCTCAGCGGCCGCAAATCGGCCCGCGACATCGAACGGAGTGTCGCCCCAACGGTGGCTCGACTGTTGGGGATCGATCGGAGTCTGGATGACTTCTACCGACTGGCGGCGCGCGAGTCTCGCCTCCGGCCGCTGGCCAGCCAGTTCCGCGGCGCCAAACCGCCCCGATTTCCGCACGGCTTCGAGGCCCTGGTCAATGCGATTTCCTGCCAACAACTGTCGTTGACCGTCGGCATCCGGCTGCTGAACAATCTGGCGCAGGCGTTCGGCGCCACGCTCACGACGGACGCGGGCGTGTTCCACGCGTTTCCGCGACCGCAGGATTTGGCGGAGGTCGACATCGAGACGCTGCGCGGCATGAAGTTTAGCTACCAAAAGGCGCGCTATATCGTCGCCCTGGCCCAGTCGCTGGTCGAAGGCCGCTTCGACCTCGACGAGATCGACACGCTGGACGATGAACAGGCCGTGGAACGTCTGTGTGGCGTCAAGGGCGTCGGACGCTGGACGGCCGAGTACTTCCTGCTGCGTGGGCTTGGCCGAACGCACGTCTTTCCGGCGGATGATGTCGGCGCGCGGAACAATCTGGAGCGCTTGGTGGAAGCGCCGGAAAAGCTGAATTACGGCGGGGTCCACGAGGTGCTCGAACCGTGGAAGGGCTATGGCGGCTTGATCTATTTTCACCTGTTGCTGAAAAGTCTTTCGGAAAAGGCTGTCATCGCGAATTGAAGGACACTGCTATGTTGAAGGTCAAACGTGTGTACGAGCCGGCCGAGCCCGGCGATGGAGTCCGGTTTCTGGTCGAACGGCTGTGGCCGCGAGGAATGAAAAAGAACGAGCTACAGATGGAAGCGTGGCTCAAAGACGTGGCGCCCAGCACCGAACTGCGACACTGGTTTGCCCACGATCCGGCGAAGTGGGACGAATTCCAGAAGCGATATCGAGCCGAGCTGAAGGCCAGCCCGACCGCGTGGCAGACGATTCTAGAAGCGGCCCGGCACGGCGACGTGACGCTGCTGTACAGCGCGCACGACACCGAACACAACAATGCAATCGTGCTCCGGGCGTATCTCGAACACCATCTGGCGAAGTAAGACGTCTAAGCCTGTCTGGCGACACGATCACCGTAACCAACGGCGTTGCGTGGCGTGTCCTAGCCGGCGAATATGGCGTCGTGAGCGAATATGGCGTGGCGTGCGAACCGGGCGTTCCGACCGCGACCGTACTTCACGGCGGCGCACGTGATGCTCGCGACGACGCTCCGCGACGCGCGTCGCAAAGCGCTGGGCGCGCTGACCCGGATCATCCGCCAGCCCGCTTCAAGCTCGAACGGCGAGTGCGGTCCGACGGCCGATGTGTCCTTGTTGGCGCGTCGGGCGATTGGTCGTGCGCCTTGTTGCAGGAACTGCTGGCTGGTGAACGATCCGCGCAGAAGTCCATCTCATCGGGTCGGATCCGGATCCGGCTGGGAATAGAACCAGCGCACGGGAACGGAGCGAAACCGCGACGACAGCAAGCCGGTCCGGCCGTCCGCGACGTAATAGCTGAGCAGCGCGCGGTCCTGGACGAATATCAAGCTCGTGTACGCGTATTGCTCGTTCGCTTGCGCATCGAGATTGCGGATGTTCTCCCATGTCTGCCCGTCGTCGCGGGAAATGGCCGCGGTTAGCGGGGTCCGCTTGCCGCCGTGTCCAGCGCCCGTCTCGTAGTTATTGTTCCAGACCAGCAGCAGATCTCCGGTGGCCGGGATGCGGCGCAGCGTGGCAGGCGATTCAGGCGCTCGAATCCCGGGCAATTCGCCGGGTGAACTCCATGTGTCGCCGCCATCCTCGGACCAGGCTGTCGAGATGGTTCCCAACTGGTTCCGGATGATCATCAAGACACGACCGTCGCGCAGTTCGACCACCTCGGGCTCCATCGCCCCGCGTTTGGGCAGTTCGACCCGGCCTTGACCGTATCGCCAGGTATGGCCCCCGTCATCCGACAGGCAACAGTAGGAGACAAACTTGTCCAGACGCAGCGCGGCGGTCGCGGCGATGGGCGCGAGCAGGCGTCCGGAGGTCAACACGGTCACGCGATCGTTGTTCATGACGTGATAGCCGGGGCGGTCGGTCACGAGGATCGGCGGAGCGAACGTCTGGGCCTCGTCCGTCGAGATCCGCAGGTGGACTTCGAGGCTGTCCGGCCCGTTCTTGACCAGGTAAAACATGCCGATCGGCGCAGGGCCGTTCACCGCGGGCGACAGGCGTCGCAGGGTGACCGACATCACGTTCTGCCGCCCCACGTTTTCCTGCAACAAGCGAGGCTCGCCCCAGGTGCGACCGCCATCGGTGGACGAACGCCCCATGATCTGCGCCGTGGCCGCATCCGCTCCGCTGCCCACGAATTCGGTGACGGCGTACAACAACGTTCCATCGTTCAGTTCGAGAATCGAGCCTTCTGAATAGCGTGGATGCTGCTTGGTGGCCACGTACACCTCGCGCTGAAACACGGACGCGTCCGTGGGCGAGACCGCTTGCGCCAGCGTCAGCAGCGAATGGGCCGCGCGGACGCGAACATCCAACACGGCGTCGTCCAACAACGGGATCAACGAGTCGGCCGCTTCGCCCATCCGAGCCTCGCCGGCGAAATTCGCGGCATACGTGCGAATCGCCGCGTCGTCCGAGCGCAGATTCTCGAGCAACGCTTGACGCCCCTGCGCGTCGCCCAGTTGCGCCAACGCGTGCTCGCCAAACGCCTTGGCCAGCCGATCGGTCGTCGCGTCTACGTTTCGGCGGACCGGCGGGATATCGGACGCATCGCCGATGGCGCCGAGCACCCACGCGGCGATCCGCTGGACTTCGACGTCCTGATCGTTCAGCTTGTCGCGCAGCAGCGCCATCGCTTCTGGCGATCCACATCGTCCCAACGCCGCGGCGGCCATGATCTGGAGCGTTGGTTTGTCGGCTTGATGAAGGGCAGCCCGCAGGCCGCGTCCATCGCCGGTGCGGAAACATTTGAACAGGCTTTCGCACGCGTGAGTGTGGCCGTACGGATTCGGTTTGGCCAGGATCTCAAGCATGATGACGACTTTCGACAGATCGCCGGCGCGAACCAGTTCCCGCGCCAGCCCGCAGCGATGCTGGTCATCTTCCTCGGTCTTCAGCCTCGCGTTCAGCGAGTCGCGAACCTGATCCGCGCATCCGGCCGACGTCAGACCTTCGGCGGCATGCATCGCCGGCCAGAACTCGTTATCCTGAAGGGCAGACTTCAGGATTTCCAGACATCGTCCGCGGACGGCGTCCGCCAAACGGATCGGTGTCGTCGATCGGGACAACGCCTCGACGGCCGCCGCTCGGCTGGTTCCCGCCGCGGTGCAGACGGCCAGGATGATCGTCAAAATCCCAATGGTCACTCGGACGTTTCGTTGCGCGGCGACACAGGCGGTCATGGTGCGTTCTCCGTCGTTGTGGGTGTGGTTCGAGCGCGTTGTATCAGCGCCTATCCCTGGGCGACCAACGCCGTCTTCGCCGCATCTCCGGCACCTGCGATCGTCGTTTCTCGGCCTGTGACAGCGCACGGACGCCGCGCGCGACCCGCAATGGCGCACGGCCGCGCAGGCTTCGGTCCATTGTCGGGGTACGGGCTTGGTCTTCGGACCGTCGCTGGCGCCGCATCATGATCGGCAGGATGCCGCTTCCGCGGCGGACAAGCCTCGCTGGCGCGCGTGCAATGCATCACGATCGTCGCAGACCAGCGGCGGCGAGTCTAGCAGGCTGACCCGCTCGTTCGCCAGGAACGGCAAACGCGTCGATCCAACGTGCTCGGGACTCGCGGGTTCATGTCGTCCGAGTGCTTTGCGACGCAGTCAGGCGGGCAAGCGCCGTTATCCTGACGCCGCTTTTCGCTCGACGGTGCGCAGACACCGGGCGCGCGACACGAGGCACGCCAGTCCGCTGTGGTCAGCAGCCACGCGAACGGCCCGTTCAAGCGATCGCAGCCGGCGAGTACAATCGTGATCGTCGCCCAGGCGAAATAGCGTGGCGACGCGGGCCGTCAACCCGTCAGCGAGGCGACAGGCCGAGCAACGACGACAAACCGGGGAACGCAGAGGGCAACACGTTTGACGCATCGGACGAAGCACGATTCATCCGCCCGCCGTTCACTGAGTTTGACGTCTGCGATGCCGCGAAGAAAGTGGTGGATCCTGGGCGCGCTGGGCGTCGGCACTTTCATGTCAGCGCTGGACGGCAGCATCGTCAACGTGATTCTGCCCGTCGTCCAGCGCGACTTGCACACGAGTCTCGACACCGTCCAGTGGGTGGTGACGATCTACCTGTTGGTCATTAGCGGCTTGCTGTTGACCTTTGGTCGTCTGGGCGATCTCGTCGGGCATCGGCCGGTGTGCCTGCTGGGATTTCTGGTCTTCATCATAGGCTCGGCCCTGTGCGGATTCGCTCCGACGATCTTCGTGTTGGTCGCCGCGCGGGCCTTTCAAGCGCTGGGCGCCGCCATGATCTTTTCCAGCTCGCCCGCGATTCTGACCGCCAACTTTCCCCCGGTGCAACTCGGGCAAGCCCTGGGGCTCCAAGCGGCGATGACCTATCTAGGCCTGGCATGTGGGCCATCGCTGGGCGGATGGCTGACGGACAGTCTGGGCTGGCAGTCGGTGTTCTTTGCCAGCGTGCCGGTCGGCGCTCTGGCGATCATCGCCTGTCGCTGGGCAATTCCGATCACGCCGCCCGTCAATCGCGATGAAACGTTTGATCCGTGGGGCGCAGTTGTATTTCTGATCGGCGTCAGCATGTTGCTGCTGGCGTTGAACCAGGGCCATGCGTGGGGCTGGGCGTCGATGGCAACGCTTTCGCTGCTCGGCGGATCTGTGCTGGTGCTGACGTTGTTCGTCCAGATCGAACGGCGCGTCCGGTTTGCGATGCTCGACTTGACCCTGTTTCGTTCCGCCCTGTTTTCAGCGGCCATCGTCAGCGCGGGCTTGAACTACTCGGCCACGGCCATGGTCCTGTTCCTGATGCCGTTCTATCTGATCGCGCATCTGGGATGGGATCCGCAGCAGGCCGGCCTGCTGCTGACGGCTCAGCCGTTGGTGATGTCGATTACTGCGCCGATCAGCGGTTCGGTTTCCGATTGGCTCGACGGCTCGCGCTGGGTGGCGACGACGGGCATGGCCATTCTCACGCTCGGACTGGGCTGGCTGGCCTACGCGACGCATATCGGATCGTGGCAGCAGGCGGCCGCCGGTCTGGCCGTGGTGGGGCTGGGCACGGGCGTGTTCAATAGTCCCAACAACAGCGCGCTGATGAGCGCAGCGCCGCCGAATCGTCGCGGCATCGCCGGCGGCGTGATGGCCACGGGTCGCAACGTTGGTGTGATGTTTGGCGTAGCGTTGGCCGGCGCCGTCGGGACAACGATGCAGGCGTTGCGATATTCGCTGCCCGCCGCAATCACCGCCAGCTTCTGTGTCGCCGCGTTCATCGCCGCGCTGGGAACGGCCGTGACCCTGGTGCGGGGAAAACCGTCAGCGCGCTAAAGTTTTTGCGAAGCGATGCTTCACGCGGCTGGGCGCGCCGCGTTCTCGCTGTGCGCCGCAGTCCGCCGTCGCCGCGTGGGCTGTGGCGTCGATCGCCCATTTTCACCCGTACACGGCATCGGGCGGCCACGCTGCGTCGCGACGTCGGCAGTGATCCGATCGTGTAGAAGGTGGACGCCAAGAGGGCCGCCGCGACGCATTGCGCCGCATCGAAGTGGGGGCTCGCCAAGTGGACACTCGCCAAGCCCTCGATGGTCGCCGTTTGTACTATCATGACAGAACCCCCCAGCAATAGAACGTGCCAGGCGTGTGAACTCGGAGGCCTAATGATGTCGCATCGAATGATGCTCGTGCTGGTCATTTACGTGGGATGGATTGCGTGCGCCGCGGTGGCTCGACCCGCGGACAACGAGATCTTGCAGAACGGAGACGCACCTCGAGACCAGCGTCCGTCGTCGGACGCGCGATTGCTGGTCGTCGCCCCTGCGTCGTTTCACGCTGCGGTCGCCGAGTTCGTCGCGCACAAAACGGCGCAACTACCGACCGAGCTAGTGGCGCTGGAAGACGTGCTGAAAGATCAGTCGGGCGTCGACGACCCGGAAAAGCTGAAACGATTTCTGTTTCAGCGTTGGCGAGACGGCCAGCTAAGGTACGTGCTGCTGGTCGGCGATGTGGACATCATGCCCGTGCGATACATGGTCCTGGATCGCGTCAACCCGGCCGCGTTCGACTATGCGTTCTATCCCTCGGACCTCTACTACGCCGACCTGGCCAAGGCGGACGGCTGCTTCGACGATTGGAACGCCAGCCGCGAGGGCTTTCACGAAGGGTATTTTGGCGAGGCGCGCGGGGAAAAGAACAAGGACGGCCCGATCAACGAAGACCGAGTGCACTACCTGCCGGAGATCGCCGTTGGACGGTGGCCGGTGAGCACCGTCGTCCAGGCGACAAACGTTGCCCGCAAGACGATCCGCTACGAACAGGACCTGGCATTGGGCGCCAAGCCGAACGCGAACCGAGCCGCCGTGATTGCGGTCGCCGGGTGGGTAGACAGCCGGCGCCTGCTGGACGGTGTAGCTCGCAGGCTGTCGTCGCGTTGGCAGGTCACGAAGTTCTATTATCGCGACGGGTATCCACAGCCCGTCGCGCAGCCGAGCGAGGCGGCGTTGTATGATTTGCTCGAGTCCGGCGTGGGACTCGTCTTGCACACCGGGCACGGCGACACGGATCGCTGGAACGGTTGCTGTACGATCGCAGGCCTGGCCAAGGTTCGGAATGCGGATCGTCTCCCGGTGCTCGTCTCCGTAGGCTGTTCGACGGCCCACTTCGCGCCGTTGGCGCCGTACGATGCGTATACCGGCACGGATGGCGCAGCCCATCAAGGGACCGACGCCGGCGAAGTGTTCTCGGCGCCGCCTCCGCCGCCCGCGCCATACCAGCGGCAATTCAATCGCACCGGGCTGGGCGAGGCCGCGCTGCGCGCGGCGGACAACGGCGCCGTCGCGTACATCGGCTGCAATACGGGCAGCCAGCCCTGCGCGCAGACGCTGCTGATTGGGTTTGCCGAGGCGCTGGCCAGCGCCGACGAGCCGCGGTTGGGCGACGCCTGGAATGCCGCCCTGCGCTACTATCATTCTCGCGAGCGTCTGGACCAGCTACGCCCAACGTCGAGCTGGTACCCGCCTAGCATCTTTTTCCAGGGAATGAAGTTCATGGTCTTCGGCGACCCGACGCTGCGCATGCCGCGCGAGCCTGTGTCACCGCCGAACAGAGGATAAACCCCGCGGTTGCAAACGCGATCCTTATCTTTCGCACGCTAACGCATCGGCTTACAAAGGCTCGGCTCGCCCCAGGGTTCTTTGCCGGAGGTGCTGCCGAGGGTAACAGAGACGAGTGGCGCCAAACGCGTCTTCGCCGAAACCTCTGGCTTCGACTTGGCGGGCGTCTAGCCGGCGCGATCGCCAAAGGCCGAAGACGGCGTTTTGGACTCCACCTTCCAACTCGACGCAGTGGCGAGCGACGCCTTCTTCGACGCATGGCCGAGGGGCATTTTACCGGCCTCTTCGGTGCGCCGGAAATTGTTCCTTTTTTCCAAGAAAGACTTGCAAACGCTATGGGCATCCTCTCTAATCTTCGTTCGCAACTCGTCGGACGCCGCGGATTCGCAATCTCATCCCGCCGGCGATGATGCGTTGCGGGATCCTTTTCGGCTCGTTCGTGCCACGCGCTCTTTTCCTTGCGAGGCTGTTGTGATCTGCACTTTAGGCAATCACATCGCGAGGGCAAGCAGGGTATCCAGGAGTGTCCGGAATTTGGGATCGTCCAAAGGGCCGGGTAGAGCGGGCAGAAAATGTTCGTGCAGCATTTCACGGGCAATCGAGCGTCGGCGGTCGGCATGTGAGGGACGCCGCTCAGGGTTGTCCCAAGGCCGCGCACTGCGGTCCGTCAACTCGGAGTGGTCCATGTCCCAACAGCATAACTCGACAAGCCCATACACCAGCCCTTTAAAGCTAGCACGTACGTGAGACCACGATGGAATGCCGTGAATCTGGTGAAATGTGGCAAGGTGGGGGAGGGGAAATTTTCCATCTAG
>JAVYAJ010000160.1:0-17404 GCA_032229885.1 Candidatus Anammoximicrobium sp.
CTTCGGGGCCCGTCACACGCGGCCCGTCCAGTCCATCCACCTGAGCCTCTCCCATACTCTTGCTCTCCTTAACGCTACCGGGCATACGTCACAGGAGTTCAGCATAGCCAAATACCGGCTTCCCACCAGAGCCCAACGACGCGATCTGGATTCCCTAAGTACTAGCACTGCTAGCATTTAGTGCGGAAAACGAGAATGCACCCTTCGTACCGCGACGGGCCGCGTTTTGTACGCCGCTCAGAAGCACATCGTGGAGCCCGTGTTCGGCCACATCAAAGGCGCCCACGGCTTCGGCAAGTTCTTGCTCCGCGGCCGGGACAAAATCGGGCCAAAATGACGCCCGAGAGGCTAGACCTAAGCTGTTGCCAGTACAGGATTTGCCAACAAAAAAGCCGCATCTGGCGAGATGCGGCGAGCAGCGGAGGGCACGGGAGTCGAACCCGCAACCGGCAAAGCCGGCATCTGATTTCGAATCAGACCCCTCACCATTCGGATACCCTCCGGCGCGATGTTCGTCTATTTAACACTGGTTACGCTTCGCCCGCAAGCCCCCCGCTGCGCTGCAGTGGGTCGCTGGCTTGCGGTGTGCATAGATGGACGTGGTCGCTCGATGCGTCGGTCAGGCGGCATGTCGATGGGGATCAGCCTCCAGCGGATGTCACAAACACGATGAACTTCGCGGCTGGTCTGCGTTTGGACGCGACTGTCCGAGTCGGCGCGGCTGTGCTGGACTGCGGGCGGCCATGCGTTAGACTGTGCGTGGCGCGCCGCGCGGCCGTCGTCGGGACGCGTGGAGCGCGACCATCGAATCTCTGTATCGGGAGCTGATTTCATGAAACGAATGCTTGTGATTGTGGCGCTGCTTTTCCTGGGAAAGCCGGTGTGCGCCCAGGCAGTCGAATCGATCCTCGACGTGCCGTATGGGACTCATCCGCGGCAGGTCTTGGATTTCTATCCCGCGCAGGCGGACAAGCCCACGCCGGTCGTGTTTTACATCCACGGCGGCGGGTGGCAGGCGGGCGACAAGAAAACGAACCCCAAGGCGTTTCTCGACAAGGGGATCTCGGTCGTCGCCATCAACTATCGATATGTCCGCAACGGCGTGGAACAGCAGATCGAACCTCCCGTAAAAGCGCCGCTGGAGGATGCGGCTCGGGCGCTGCAGTTCGTTCGCTCGCAGGCCGCCGAGTGGAATCTCGACAAGACGCGGATCGGCGCCACGGGCGGTTCGGCCGGCGCGTGCTCGTCGCTGTGGCTCGCGTTCCACGATGATATGGCCGATCCGACCAGCGCCGACCCCGTGGCGCGCGAATCGACGCGTCTGTACTGCGCAGCGGTCAGCGGGGCGCAGGTCTCGCTCGATCCCCAGGAACTGCGCCAGTGGATGCCGAACTATACCTACGGCGCTCATGCTTTCGGTTTGCCGAATTTTCAAAGCCTGATCGACCAGCGCGACCAGGTTCTGCCTTGGATCAAGGAGTATTCGCCGATCGAGCATGCCTCGAAGGACGATCCGCCCATCGGCCTGTTCTACGGAGGCGAGCCTCCGGTGGTCGGCTCGTCGCCCAAGGACCCCACGCACTCGGCCATCATGGGCGTCAAACTCGAAGAACGGCTCAAAGCGTTGGATGTCGATGTGGTGCTGGTATGTCCGGGGCATCCGCATCCGACCTACAGAAACGCGGCCGACTATCTGATCGATCGCCTGACTCGCTGAGCTCGCGCGCCCCCCAGACGTCTGGACGACGGGTTCGAATCGGACGGGCGTCGCGCGGATTCTTGTGACCCCGATTTGTTCGCCGCCAGCGGGACGGCGCCAACCGGTGTGCGAGCGGCGACTGTGTCGTCGAGCGGCGACGGCGACGCGGGCGCATCGCGCGAATGGTGCGCCGATGCACGGCGTCGGAACCAAACGCTTCGCTGTCTTTTAGCCGCGCCCACGGCCGGACGACGGCGCCGCCAGACCGCCCAACCCGTCGGGGCGGCGTGTCTGGATCGCCCGATGGTCGCAACGCACCGGCATTCGGACTTCCCAAAGCGGCCGGTCCTACGCTATATTACGTTTCCCGCCGTCGCGTTGTGTGCCGCGCTCGTCGCCGATCCACACCATGACGAACCGTCGTTTGTGGCCTTCCTTGACAAGCAATCTGTGGGTGTCGGACAGGGCACTGTGTCGGATAAGGCACTGTGGCGGACAAGAGGTTGTGGCGGACAAGGGGTTAGTATCGACATCAGCAGCGTTCCAACGACCGTGGTCGAGACGCGGGCTGCCTGTCTCCTCGGTCAGGAACATGGGTATGGGGAAAAAAGAAGAAGCGTTCGAAGTTGAAGGCACCGTGACGCAAGCCCTCGCCAACACGCGATTTCGCGTCCAGTTGGACACCGGAAACGAAGTGCTGGCGCACGTGGCGGGCAAGATTCGCAAGCATTTCATTCGCATCGTCCCCGGCGATCGGGTCCGCGTCGAGCTTTCGCCCTACGATCTGTCGAAAGGGCGGATCATCTATCGCGACCGCTGAGCCGACGCGGCGGGCGACTGGGTGGGCGGCTGCGCCGTGTTCCGAGGGGCTCTGGCGTCGTAGGCTTTCAGCGCGCGCTGGAGACCTGCGGTATCTCGAAGATCGAGGTCCATCGTCCAGATCGCCGTTCCAAGCTGCGTAAACGACAGGGCGGCGAGGCTTTGTTCGATTTCGGCCGGAGCCGACTCGAGTCGCGAGTTTTCCGCAGCCGATCAGACGTGTTCTGCCTGCGCGCTGGCGACAAGGCTCAGGCTCGGCTCGTCACGGGAGATCCCGGTCGGCCAGACTGTGGTTCGCCTAATTTGCCGCGGATCATCGGCGGCGGTTGGATCGGCCGACCGGCCTTGGAAGGCAAGCCGCCGCACGTCTCGTTTCTTCAGAAGCGCCGGGCAGCCCGTTGCCGAGCGCAGGCCGATCCGGCGAACGGCTGACTTTTCTCAAAACTTTGCCCGGCGTGTGCAAGTAGAGTCTCGTGTGGGGGCACAAACGGAAGCAGGGTGTCGACTTTTCGAATCAGGAGAACTGGAACGTGAGAAGAATCCGGAAGCGCGGGTGTACGGCGATCGTGTCGTGTGTGCTCGTCGTCGCCACGATGGCGACGTGGATTGGTCAAGCGTCAGCGGCTCAGCCTAAGCCGCTCGTCGTGGCTTCGCTGGCCAGCACGGACGAGGTGCTGGCCAACATCCTGTACTTGACCGAGTCGGCCGGAGTCGGGGATTTTGGCCGCTTGGCCGCATTGATGGCAAGCCCGTACACGGCGGCTTTGGACAAGTCGCGTCCGACCGGCGTCTTTGCCGTGCTCGAGGACGAGACCGACGTGCGAGTCGTCAGCTTTGTGCCGGTCAAGGACTTGAAGACGCTCCTCTTGACCTTAGAGGCGCAGATCGGCAAGCCGGAGGACTTGGGTGGCGGCGTGCTGCGTCTCGGCGGGGATCGACCGCAGCCGGTATACCTCAAAGAAGCGGACGGGTGGACCTTTGCCGCGGGGCGGCGCGAGCACTTGATCGATCTTCCCAAGGATCCGCTCGCGTTGTTGGATGGCTTGGACAAGAATTACACGTTGGCGGTGCGGGTGAACGTCAGCGAGATTCCAGACAGCCTGAAGGAAATGGCCGTGGGCGAACTGCGGCAGGGCTTCGAGGATCGCGTGGCGCAGGAGCTGAATCCCCAGCAGGCGAAAGCCACGCGCCAAGTCGGTGAAATGTTGGTTCAGCCGATCGTCCAGTTGATTCAGGAAACCGACGATATCACGGTGGGTTGGCAGGTCGACAAGGCTGGCAAGAAGACGCATCTGGAGGTGAGTTACCGGGCGCTCGAGGGTACAGAGTTGGCCAAACAGGCCGCCTCCGTCCGCAACGCTCGATCGTCGTTTGCCGGCTTTCTGCTGGCCGACGCCGCCGTGGCGCTGCACGGCCAAGGCCAGAGCGACGACGAGGAACGCGCCCAACTGACCGAGTTGCTCGGGCAGGCCCGTGAACGGGCGATGGAGGGAATCGAACGCGATCGCAAACTGGCCAATGACGACGAGCGGCAGACGGCCAAGTCGATCGTCGAACAGTTGCTGGACGTGGCCGATGCGACCGTCAAAGCAAACAAGCTCGAGCTGGGCGCAACCCTCATGCTCGAGCCGGGATCGCTCGCCGTCGTTGCGGGCGGCTTGGTGGCTGACGGTGAAAAATTGGGCGACGCCCTCAAGAAGCTGGCGGCCTTTGCGGCCCGCAAGAATCCTGGGAAAATGCCGCGGATCCAGTTCGACGCCGAAACGCACGCCGGGGTCTCGTTCCATACGGTGCAGATCCCGCTGCACGGCGCGGACGAACATGTCCGCCAGATTCTCGGAGATCCGATGGACTGTGTGATCGGCATCGGCAAACAAAGCGCGCACGTCGCGTTTGGCAAGAACCCGAGCGCCTTGTTGAAACGCGTCCTGGACGCCTCGGCCGCGAACAGCGACAAAGAAATGCCGCCGTCGCAAGTCCGCGTTTCGCTGTCACGCATTCTGGCGTTCGTGGCCGCGGCCACGAGTGATCCGCAGGTTCAAGCGGCGTTGGAAGCGGTTCGAGACGGCGCAGGCGCCGACGGTATTTTCGTGACGACGCTGCCCATCGAGCGCGGCGCGGCGATGCGGCTCGAACTCGAGGAAGGCGTCCTAAAAGCGATTGGCGCCGCCGCGAAATCGCGCGGCCGCTGATCGAGGCTGACGGGGATCGGCCCTCGCGGCCTGGACCGCGAGGGCTTGATCGGACGATCGCTCGGCATCGACGAGAACAACCGCGCGAACGCCACGTTTTGCGCGGCAAACGCGGATCAAGGCCCGCCCCATTGCGTGAACGGATCGGAGCTTGTCATTCTGCCCATGTCTATAGGCCGCCGATGCGTCCCAGTGCGTTCGTGGCGATCAGCGGCTGGTTCGACCGTATTTTCGCCCAGGGGCGCCCAGCGGCGTGGCGGAATCGTCCTTCGGGGCACGGCTCTGTGCCCGGCGCGGGCGGCGGCCCGGCGCCTCGCCGGATTCGCGATTTGTGCGATCGTCGCGCAATCTGGCGATCGTCGAGCGAATAGCGTATGATCCGTGCGCGCACGGATTGTCCCTGCGATCGCGCGATGCGTGCCGACGCGGAGCCGAATGAAAACCTCTGTTCGCCGAGCCCGCATCGATGTGGTTCCGTTCTTTGTTCCGCGTCAAGTCCATTGCCCAGATCCTAGCTAGTCGCGACGCGAGCCCGAACGCGTTGCGTCGCACGTTGGGGCCGGTCGACCTGACCTTATTGGGTGTCGGCGCGATCGTCGGCGCAGGGATCTTTGCGCTGATCGGCTCGGGCGTGGCCGGCGATTCGCTGCGGCCGGGCGCGGGGCCTGCCTTGGTGGTGTCGCTGGCCCTGACCGGCGTGGCTTGCGCGCTGACCGCGCTGTGTTATGCCGAGCTGGCCGCGCTGGTTCCCGTATCCGGAAGCGCCTATACGTACGCCTACGCCAGCCTAGGCGAGATGGTGGCGTGGATCATCGGCTGGAATCTGATCCTCGAGTACGCGGTAGGGAACATTGCCGTCGCCGTGTCGTGGTCCGGCTATTTCTGCGGCTTGTTGCAAGGGTGGGGAATCGAGTTTCCGCGGTATCTGGCGACCGACTTGCGGACCGCGCTGAGCACGCCGGAGATTCTCGACCACGCGCCTCGACTGTTCGGAATCCCTCTGGTGGCCAATCTGCCGGCCGTGGGAATCGTGGCCGTGGTGACCATCGTGCTGGTCATCGGAATTCGTGAGAGCGCTTGGTTCAACGCGGCGATGGCGGCTGTCAAACTGGCCGTGTTGGGCTTGTTCATCGCGGTGGGCCTGTTCTACGTCCAGCCTGAAAACTGGCGGCCGTTCGCGCCCAGCGGATGGCGCGGCATTCAGGCGGGATCGGCCCTCATGTTTTTTGCGTTCATTGGCTTTGACGCCGTTTCGACGACCGCCGAGGAGTGTCGGCGTCCGCACCGCGATCTGCCGATCGGCATTCTCGGTTCGCTCGTCGTCTGCACCGTGTTGTATATCGCCGTGGCCGCCGTGCTGACGGGGATGATTCCCTGGGACCAATTGGATACGGTCGCCCCTTTGTCCACGGCCATGCGCATGGCGCGGATGGACTGGGCGGCGGGCGTCATCGCGTTGGGATCGTTGGTTGCGCATACCGGAGTGCTCTTGGTATTTCAGTTGGGCCAACCGCGGGTTTTGATGGCCATGTCCCGCGACGGTCTCTTGCCAGGCGTATTTGCCCGCGTGGATCCGCGCCGTCGCACGCCCGCGTTTGCCACCTGGGCGACCGGCGTTTTCGTGGCGGTCGGCGCCGCGTTAGCAAGCTTAGAGGAGATGGCCGACATGTGCAGCATCGGCACGATGTCGGCCTTTCTGCTCGTTTGCGTAGGGATTCCCGTGCTGCGTCGGCGCGATCCGCATCGCGAACGGCCTTTCCGTACGCCGTGTGCGCCCCTCGTTCCCGCGCTGGGCGCGCTCGCTTGCCTGTGGCTTTTGGCAGGCCTTCCTGCACTGGCTTGGCAGCGTTTTGCCGTCTGGCTGGCGGTCGGCGTCGGTTGTTACCTGGCTTACGGGCGCCGTCATAGCCGACTGGCCTCGATTCAGGATGATCGGTAGGGCTGCGAGGGTCCGCGGCGACGCGTTCGCGGACGGATGCGCTTTGGCGATGGGATTCCGACAAATCCGAACGGCGGGCGAATCGGCTGCGAAGCCGGATGCTCGGAGCGGTCGCCCAACGCGTCCTGCCGAAGGCACGGGCGCTAGGCCGCGGCCCGTGCGGTCCTGCGCGAGGCGATCCATGTCACCGGATCCGCGTTCGACGACGGCCCCACAAACCGTGAACCGGCCAAAAAGGGTCACCGGACGCGTGAAAATTTGTGGCCGAGCGCACCGTCGTGGATCGTTTCACGGGCTTGATCGTCCTCGGTGCCTGCCTGAGTATTCGAAAATACCACAACAGGTTGTGTTGTTAGCGATCGCGCCTCCACAACATGTTGTGGGTCAAGCCCGATTCTCGGACAGACTCCGAGACCACTGGAGACAACGTCTCCTCCGAAGAGCCGGGACCGAGGCGAGAAATTTGGCGAGTGTCGCGGTTCTGTTCCCTGGACGATCCATCGTTTTTCGATCAGACTGTAGCGTTTTGGGCGTAGAAATGGGACGAATGTCTGGGACTTGCCGCATCGCGGCGACGAGGTTCTGACGGATGAAGTACGCAATCATCATCCCCGACGGCTGTGCGGACGAGCCCCAGGAGTCGCTGGGAGGCCGAACGCCGCTACAGGCGGCGCAGACGCCCGCGATGGACGCAATCGCCGCAGCGGGAGTGGTCGGCCGGGCCAATTTCGTGCCTGCGCAACTGCCGCCGGGATCCGAAGTTGCCAACATAGGCCTGTTGGGTTACGACCCGAACGTCGTGTTCACGGGGCGGGCGCCGATCGAAGCGGCCGCGCAGGGGATCGTCCTGGGGCCCGAGGATTGGGCGGTCCGCTGCAATCTGGTCACGATCGAAAACCAGATCATGCGCGACTTTACGGCGGGGCACATTTCGACGTCTGAGGCGGCCGAGTTGATGGCGACGGCCCAGGTCGAGCTGGCGGGCGATTTGCCCGTGCAGTTTCGGCCCGGCGTCAGCTATCGCAACTTGCTGATCTATCGGGGGAACGACCAGCCCGCGCCCTTTGCGAGCGACACACGGACCACGCCGCCGCACGACTTGACGGACAAGTCGGTGCTCGACGAATACCCGCGAGGCAGCGGCAGCGACGTGTTGAACGACTTGATGAGCCGCAGTGTCGGCGTGTTTGCCGAGCATCGGGTGAATCAGACTCGCCGCCAGCGCGGCCTCTTGCCGGCGACCAACGTTTGGCTGTGGGGGTTGGGCAAACGGCCCAGCCTGCGGCCATTTCGCGACGTGTACGGCAAGACGGGCAAGATGATCACCGCGGTCGACTTGCTCCGCGGCTTGGCGGCGCTGATCGGCTGGGACCGGATCGACGCGCCGGGGGCCACGGGCTATCTGGACACGGACTACGCCTCGAAAGGGCGCTGTGCCGTATCCGCTGTTTCGACCACCGACATCGTCTGCGTGCACATCGAGGCGCCGGACGAGGCGTCGCACGAGGGCGATGCGACCGCGAAGATTCGCGCGATCGAGCAGATCGATCGAGCCATCGTCGGGCCGCTGTGGCAGGCTCTGCAAACGCAGGGCGACTATCGCATCCTCGTCACGCCTGACCATCCCACGCCGGTCCGGACCAAGACGCACAGCCACGGGTTCGTGCCGTTTGCCATGGCCGGCACGGGATTGGATTCGGGCTCGGCGAGGACTTACGACGAAACCGTCGCGGCCGGCTCGTCGCTGGAGTTTGCCGAAGGCTGGAAATTGATGGAGTTTTTTTTGAACGCCTAGCCTCGCCTCCGGGACGATTGCGACCCGGGCGACGAACTCGGCAGGGGAACGCGTCTCCGGCCAGCCCCGTTTTAGGACGCTGGCTCTCTCTACAACCTCTCTTGACGGACCGTAGGAACTATGCCTCTGATCGTGCAGAAATTTGGCGGCAGCAGCGTGGCGACCCCCGAGAAAATCAAAGCGGCCGCGCGCAAAGCAATCCGAGCTCAACAGCAGGGCAACCAAGTCGTGATGGTCGTCAGCGCCATGGGCGATACGACGGACGAACTGCTGGATCTGGCGGACCGGGTATGCGAGCGGCCGCCCGCGCGCGAGATGGACATGCTGTTGTCCACCGGCGAGCAGGTCAGCGTGGCTTTGATGGCAATGGCCATCCATTCGCTGGGCGCCAAAGCAGTCAGCATGACCGGCGCTCAGATCAACATCAAGACCGACGCCGCGCACACGAACGCACGGATCAGGTCGATCTCGACGGATCGCGTGCAACGATGGTTGGACGACGGCAACATCGTCATCGCCGCCGGGTTTCAGGGCATCGACGACGACTTCAACATCACCACGCTGGGCCGGGGCGGCAGCGACACGACGGCCGTCGCGCTGGCTGCCGTACTGAACGCCGACTCGTGCGAGATCTATACGGACGTGGACGGCGTCTACACGACCGATCCTCGACTGCTGCCCGAAGCTCGCCAAGTCGAGCGGATCAGCTACGACGAAATGCTCGAATTGGCGAGTCTGGGGGCCGGGGTGATGCACAACCGGTCGATCGAGTTCGCCAAAAAATTCGGCACTCCGATCCACGTTCGCAGCAGCGTCAGCGACGCTCCCGGCTCGATGATCGTGGCTCAACCCGAGTTCGCGGATCGCCCGGTGTGTGGCGCGGCGATGATGAGCGACGAGGCGCGCATCTCGGTCCTGGGTGTTCCGGATCGGCCGGGCGTCAGTTTGCAGATTTTTTCGGCGATCTCGGCCCGCAACATTGGCGTCGACATGATCGTGCAGAACGTAGGGGAAAACGGACTGGCCGACATCTCGTTCACCGTGCCCAAACGCGTGCTATCGATGGCCGTCGAAGCTGTTCAGCAGGCACTCGAACAACTCGGCGCTGGCTCGCTTTCCCATGACGATGATGTGGCCAAGATCTCGGTGGTCGGTTTGGGCATGGCCAGGCAGGCCGGCGTGGCCCAGACCATGTTTGCCGCCTTGGCTGCCGACGAGATCAACATCCAGATGATCACCACCAGCGAGATCAAGATCTCGGTGCTGGTCGATCGCACCGCGGCGACGAGCGCGCTGCGCTCGGTCCATCGCGCGTTTGATTTGGACAAGCCCTCGTCGGCTGGGCTGGCCCCGCTGGACGTCGAGCCGGCCGCGGCCAACGCCGCCGAAGTCGCCTCGCGGCTGCGGGGAGCGAGCATGGAGGCGCTGTTCATCGAAGACATCTTGCTGGATCAAAGCCAAGGGCGGGTGACAATCAGCGGTATCCCGGACGTTCCCGGCATCGCGGCCCAGGTCTTTAAGGAAGTGGCCGCGGTCGGCGTGAACGTGGACATGATCGTGCAAAGCCACGGCAGCCACGCCGATCACGCCGATCTCAGCTTTACCGTTCCGCGTGGCCAGGTCGAAAAGGCCGCGGACGTCAGCCGCCGGTTGGTCCAACAGTTCTCGTGCGAAGGCGTCACGAGTTGCCCCAACATCGCCAAGCTGTCGATCAGAGGCGTGGGGCTGCGCAGCCATACCGGCGCGATGATCCGCCTGTTTCGTGCGCTGGCCGAGGCCGGCATCAATATCGACATGGTCAGCACCAGCGAAGTTCGAGTGAACGTTGTGGTCGCCGGCCAGGACGGCGAGCGAGCGCTGGCCAGCCTGCAAGCCGTGTTCGCCGACGCGCTGGGCTGACGTGTGGGCAGCACGCAAGGCCAGTCGGGGACAATTGGGCAATGTCCGGTTTCGTCGAGCTGGAAAACGTTTTGGCGTCCTCGAGATCGCACGTCCGAGTCCCAAAGGTTTTACGCACTTTTTTCCTTATTTTACGGGCATTCCCAGTTGCAAAATGGCCGGTGTTGTTTCTAATCAGCTCGCATTGGTTCGCTGACATAACCAAATTCACCCGTTTTTGCGTTCGAGGAGCTCTCAACGAAATGCCCAATCCAGCCTCAGACAAACCGCTCAGTAAGATGGAACTGTATGCCAAGATCGCGGCGACGACAGAGCTGAGCAAAAAGCAGGTCGAATCCGTCTTCGATGCGTTCAAAGACGAAATCAAACAAGCAATTTCAGCCAGCGGACCAGGAGTCATTCAACTGCCGGGGCTGATTAAGATCGTACGCGTCGTCAAGCCGGCAACGAAGGAACGGATGGTCAAGCGGCCCGGGTCGAATGAAATGGTTCTGGCCGCGGCCAAGCCCGAGAAGATCGTGCCCAAAGCGCGGATCCTGAAAGCGTTGAAGGATATGGTTGCCCAGTAGGCCAATAGGTTCGACGGCTGGGCACGTCTGAAAACGTGTCGGACCTGGTCACGGAGAATAACGTCGCGAGGGCTTGTTCGCGCACCCGGAGAGCAGACGGGCGGAAGGTCGACGCCGATTGTTCCTTTGGTCATTCCGGGCCGTGGGCGTTCGAGTGAAACGCCGTAGCGCGGGGCGCCAGCGGCCGAGGCCCCCAGGGAATGACGTGCGGTAGACAGGCGATTGCGAACGAGCGTTCCGGCGATGGGGATGTATGTCCCGAGAACGCGGCCTCGAACGGCGGGGGTCGTGTCGCGGGGATCTTGCAGTCCGTGCAACTCGAAATGGCCCTTTGTGGGACGGACTTTGGGCTGCCTTGTCGGCCCGGAACACAACGTTTACCAGGCTGGCGCCGCGCCCAGCTCTGATTTTCGGTTCGCTCTGCTTCGTCACGGTGCGGGATTTCGACGGCCTGACCGTCTCGGCCACCCCGATATTCGGCTGTGACGGCACACGTGTTTAACCTGCGGGAAAGCAACGCAATCTGCTCCGTCAGCACCGTCACGACACGAGGGAGATCGAGAGCCGGAGAGATCACGAGCCGGGGAGGTCACGGCGCAAGGAGATCGCGTCACGGGGATCGGACACGAAGATCACGGAGGAGCCTATCGCATGGCGAGGCACGGAGGGGCGCTGGGACCCTGGTCGGCAAGGTTGCTGGCGACGGCAACGGCTGGCTTGGTCTGGATCACGGCTGGCGCGCTGCGAGCCTGGGAACCTTCGCCGCCGGACGCGCTGCTGGGCGATGCGGAGCTGTGTGACGTCTGCTTTCTGGACCCCGACCGCGGTTGGGCGGTGGGCGACCGAGGGGTGATCTGGCACACTCGGGACGGCGGGCGGCACTGGCAACTTCAGACTTCGCCGGTCGCCTGTCGTTTGGAATCGGTCTATTTTTTGGATGATCGATTGGGCTGGATCGCGGGCGGCGGGACGCAGCCTTATACGCATCGCAGCAGCGGCGTATTGTTGCGGACGCGAGACGGCGGGCAGCGCTGGGAAGAGGTTCCCCGCTTGTTGCTGCCGGCGTTGAGCCGGATCCGTTTCTTCGACGCGCGCCGCGGCTGGGCGGCCGGCAGTCCTTCAGATCTGTATCCGGCCGGCGTGTTGACGACAACCGACGGCGGGCTCAGCTGGTGTTCGCTCGCCGTTGCCGCCGCAACGCGTTGGCAGAGCGCGGATTTCTTCGATACGGCGACCGGGGTCGTCGCAGGCGCAGGCGGGGTCGTGGGCCGCGTGGGGCTCGAAGGGCTGGCGCCGATCCTTCCACCGCGCGCCGAGTTGCGCGCGGTGCATTGTGTTCGCTGCGTACCGTCCGAGCCCGTGTCGGCCGGCTCAGGTCAACTCGAGTCTGTCTCGGCTCCGTCGCGTTTACAAGTCGCCTGGGCGGTGGGCGACGGCGGTCTAGCCATGCTCACGCTCGATGGCGGACGATCCTGGCGCAGGCCGGCTGGGCCGTTGCCCGAGGCCATCGACCAGTTTGACTGCCGGGCGCTGGCCTTGCACAACGAAGCCTGTTGGATCGCCGGTTCGCCCGGTTCGTATGTGTTTCACACGCCCGATGGCGGCCGCACCTGGGGTTGTTTTTCGACCGGCCAATCGTTGCCGATCCGGGCGTTGACGTTCCTGGACCACGATCGCGGCTGGGCGGTCGGCGCTCTGGGCACGATTCTGGCCACGCGCGACGGGGGACGGAGCTGGAGGGTCCAACGGCAGGGCAGCGCGCGCGCCGCGCTGCTGGCGATCTTTGCCAGCGCGGACCGGATTCCGTTGGAGCTGTTCGCGGGCTTGTCTGGGGACGAAGGATACGTCAGCGTCGTCGATGTCGTCACGCGGCCGCATTCCGAAGGCGCGTCTGTCGGCGCGGCGCCCCTGGCTGCGCGCACGCACGAGGCGGTAGTGGCCGTGGGCGGCTCGCAGGCAGAGATGGCTTGGCAGTTTCCCTTGCAACACAGCGGCCTGAGGCGTTCGACCGCGGCGATCGTTGCGGACTGGCAGCGGTTCGGCACGCCAGGCCGCGAGGCATTGGAAACGTACGCGGCTCGGCAAATTCGCATCTGGCGTCCGGAGGTCGTGATCACGGAATCCGCCAGCCCGCGTGGTGACGATCCGTTGGGGCAGATGGTGAACCAAGCCGTTTTATCAGCCGTCGAGAAAGCGCGTTCCGAGACGCAGTTTGCCGAACAGATCGGCGCAGCCGGGCTGACGGCGTGGGAGGTCAAGAAAGTATTCGGTTCGCTGGGCGGCGATGTGGCGGGCAACGTCAACCTGACGACGTCGCAGTTGGCGCCGCGACTGGGCGGCTCGCTGAGCGACCATGCCCGTCGCGGCTGGCAACTGCTGCGGACCCGATCTCAGCCGCCGCCGCAGACCTATGGCTTTCGCCTGCTGATCAATCGCGTCGCCGCCGACGTGGGTCAGCGAGATTTCTTCAGCGGCACGCACGTCACCGCGGGCAGCGAGGGGCGGCGCATGTCGGTCAACCCGCCGCCGAGCGACTTGCGGATGCTCAGTCGCCTGGCGCAACAGCGACGAAACACGCAACAATTGCTGCGTCACCTGGCCGAAGCGACGTCGGGCGAAGCCGCGTGGCTCGGCCAAGTGGAAAGCCTGATCCGCGGTCTCGAACCGCCCGCCGCCAGCGAGCTGTTGTTTGAATTGGCGCAAAGCCTGCAGGATGCGGGCCGACCCGACCTGGCGGCGAGCGTGTACGATCTTCTGGTTCGTCAGAACCCGAGCAGCCCACTGTGTGACGCCGCCCTGATCTGGCTGGTGCAATATCACGCCAGCAGCGAGGCCGCGTGGGGGGGACAGCGTCATCGCTCGACGCCGCCCGAGGCGACGCTGGCCGTCGCCAAAGTCGATGCCGAAGCCGATGCGTCCAGCACGTCTGCCACCCGGCCGGTCGAGTTTCCTGCGCCGATCGGCTCGCAGACCGGATCGTCACTAGATTCCCCTGCCATGATTGATCATCAGAGGGTGACAGAGCCCGGAAAGCCGCTCCGTGATCAACTCGAACAGCGCGCGCAGCGAGCCGCGTTTTACGGCCAACTGGTCCAACATGCGCGCCCGGCTCTGTACAGCGCTCCCGAAGTTCGCTTTCCCCTGACCATCGTCGGACGCCAAGCCGGCGACGGTCGCGAGCTAGACAGCTATTTTCGCTCGTTGGCCGGCGCCCGCCGCGAGGACGCGTGGCCTGCGTGCGCCAACGCCGAGTTGTGGCTATCTCAATCTGGGCGACCGGCGCCGAAGGCGGTTCTCGAGTGTCGCCGAACCAGCCAGCGGCCACGTCTGGACGGACGCCTGGACGACGAAGCCTGGCGCGACTGTCTGCCCGCAAACTTGATCGATATCGACGCAGACAAGGCTGATTGGCCTGCCGCCGTCATGTTGACCTACGACGAGGAATTCCTATTCGTGGCTGCCAGGTGTTGCAAAGCGCCGGGGGCGCTCTACCCGTCGGCCGGCCCACGCCGGTCACGAGACCCAGATCTGAATGATCGTGATCGCATCGAGCTGCTGATCGATATGGACCGAGATTATTCGACCTACTACCGCTTGGCCATCGACCATCGCGGCTGGGCGCTCGACGAGTGTGTAGGCGTCGCCGCCTGGGATCCGGATTGGTACATCGCCGCGGCCGAAGACGAATCGAGCTGGACGATCGAGGCGGCGATGCCTTGGAGCGAGCTGTGTGCGCAACCGCCTGATGATCGCACGGTCTGGGCTCTCGGGCTGCAGCGAGTCATCCCCGGCGCCGGTTTCCAGTCCTGGTCCCAGCCCGCCGATCCGGCTGTGACGCCCACCGGGTTCGGGCTGCTGAGATTTCGTTGAGCCCCCGTTCTGACTTAGCACCGTTCGAGAAACAACCGACGCACTTTCGGCCGTCCTCGCCCTGGCCTGTTGCCGAAAGGGCGGGCGGACATCGGACATTTATTTCTCGAACGGTGCTTAGTGCATTGTCCACGCCAAGTTTGCGGATCGCAGCGCCACTTTGTCAGCCAAAAACACATCCTTCGAGGCCAGCCGATGCCATGCTGAAGGGGCACGCTTCACGCATGGCCGCAACCACGGGAACGCGCCGGACAGGGGCGAAACGCCACGGATGCGACGGAGCGAGTCTCTCCAGGTTGTGGTCGCTGCCCAGCGATTTCGCTTACCATGATGGCGTGTCCAGCTCGTTCTTCTGGCAATCGGGGATGATTTCCCGCTCGACGCCCCATCCATTCTAATTTCTGGCAGTGGCAGCCGCCTCTACCCCAAAGTTTCGCCTTGACGCTGTACTCGAGGCTGTAGCCGCCAGTTAACGTGAAACGTCTACCGTCAACGCAGCGAAGCCGTTCGATGCTTCGTGAAGACGCCTATTCTGCGCATAATTGGCCGTCATTCGACGCCTGTCGCCGCGTTCGCAGTCCGGCACCGTTCCGGGCGGACGGTCAATGAAATCTCCTTGGTTTGACGGCGGTCCAGTCAGTGTTTACAAGCGTACAGCCCAAGTTTTCCGGCTCCGACGGATTCGGGCGAGGTGCGGATCTCTCGACGCACAGCCGCCTGGCCAGTCGGCTGGCCCGACAGTCCGCGTCAAACCGGCATTCATTAGAAGTAAAAATCTAGTTATCACCTACATGATCGTCATCGACGGCACAACTATTGCAACTAGGCTTTGGCAAGAGCTGATCGTTCGTTTGCCTCGTGCGATAAACGGATCGGACGCGAGACGTCTCTCGCGAGCTGTCGCAGATCAGATCGGGTATCGATGGGGTCAGTGTGGGACAACGTAGTGACTGTTGAGGAGACATTTTTATGAGGCAACTTTGGAAAGACGAAGCCGGATTCATCGTGTCTGCGGACCTGATCCTGGTTTCCAGTATTTTGGTGCTCGGAATGATGGTCGGACTCGTCTCGATTCGCGACCAGATCATTCAGGAATTGGGCGACGTGAGCATGGCGTTTGCGGGACTGCGGCAAGACTACGACTGGGACGGGATAACCGGACATACGTCATCGGTCGCCGGATCGGTGTTTCAAGACGCTACGGACTTCTGCGATGCGGTCGGAGATCCCGCAGGTCTTGAGCCTGGCGGCATTTTCGTAAGGCAGGGCGCTATGCCCGAACGGCCGTTCTAAGTCTGTTCAATCGTGCTCGAGCGCCCCGCTTCAGGCGAACGCGCACCGCAATGGCGTGCGCGTCTAGCTTGGTCGGCCGCAAGCATATCAAGCGTCGTCTGTCGGAGCGCGCGGACATTCTGTCGGTCGAGCGGCGCCATAGCCATATGACCCGTGCGAACACAGCCGCCCGCCCCTCGTGTTTCCTCTATCGCGTCGATGCCCGCCCCGATCCCGAACATACACGCGCAGCACGCGAGCCGGCCTGTGTTTGCACACCTAGGAGTCGATCCAAAAATTGGCGTAGCTTCCCGTGTCTGGGGTTCCGGAATGCGCTCGCCGAGGCCCGTTGGCGTCCTCGGCGGGCACCGGTAGCGCCGAACATCAAGACTTGCTCGGGGCGTGCCTCCACATCTTCAGCAGGTTGTGCGTCAAGCAGATCAATTGCCATTCCGCGGACACGCGCTCCAGGCCGCGGAGCAGGAGCTTGCGGAAGTCGTGGATTCCTTTGATCTGTCCGAATACGGATTCCACGATGTGCTTGCGAGCTGCGTACAGGGCCCGGCCCGTCGCGGTACGAACCTTCGTTGCCATCGCTGCCTTTGGATCCTCGCTCACGAGAACACTCGTGTCGGTCGACGACGACGAGAGCGCGGCGGAAGCGTCCGCAATGGCCACGGCTGGATCGACCTGCGGCGGGTGGCGTTTGGCCCAGCCCACGGCAAAGTAGGGATCGAGCCCTGCCGCGGCGATGCCCTGGACGTTCGCCGCGCTATAGTGCCCGCTGTCAGCCGTGTTGGGGATCGGCAGGCGATGGCCCTGCTCGTCATGCGGACGTTCGATGTCGGCGGCTGCCACATTGGCCATCACCGCTTCGGCCAGCGGCGCCGCTTCGCGCTTGTCATTCGCATCAGCCGTCGTCTCGGCAGCGACGATATACTCTGGGCGGCTCAGAACGGCACTTTGTGGAGCAGGCTTCGGGCTCGGTTTGCCGCACGTTGCGTAGCGTTCGACCGGCCACTGTCACCCGCGCGCGGTATAATCTAAACCGAGCGCGGGTAAGAATGGCCTCGCGAACCTCAGGTTCAGTATGGCAAAGGCGAACGGAAGTCCGCCGTGCCAAGAGCCATTTCGAGCCGCGCAAAGTACAGCTTGCGCCAATCTAGAAGCCTGTCCGAGTATCCGAAAATGCCACAATAGAGTCTTAGTTCGTATCATGCGCTCACGATGCGCGCATCCTGTACAGTGGTGTGTACAGTACACTTGTGGGTTAGTGGCGCCAGACTGGGTTAGGTGGCTTTGGAGTGGGATGACTGTTGCGCGCCACAGACGACGGGGGGCGTGTTGGCC
>JAVYAJ010000161.1:0-2712 GCA_032229885.1 Candidatus Anammoximicrobium sp.
CCACCACGCCACTCCGCCTGCAACCACCCTCCACGTCACTCCGCCGCCGCGCCGCCGCGAGCAAGCTCCCGCCCGTTCGCCCCACCCCAAATGCGGCCTGGTACTGATGGGCGCTCACGCCACAAACGTCAATCCCGCCGCGGCAGCCAGAATCGTCGAGGCGGCAATTAGCTTGCGAGTCCTCATGGGGCACGCCTTCTCCTCAGCACCGTGAAGACGACCGCCACCGCGACGCCCAGTCCAGAGACGAAAACCAGGACCACGCCCAGCGAACCTCGCTCCGACGCTTGCAACGAAGGGTCCGGCCCGAGCTCCTCAATCGATTCTATCTTCCGCAGGGGTTTATCGTCCGGCCCCCATAAATAGACGCGGTATTTATTGTTTACCGCCGGCAGTTCTGTGACCAGCGCATGCTCGGGAAAACGAAAAGTCATCGCATCCTCGAGAAGTTCGTGGTTGACGCTTAGCCGGGAGGCAACAAAACATTGGTGCCCGCTGGGCTGTCCACCGAACAGCCCCTCCCCATACAGGCGAAACTCGTTCTCCGTGGGGAAATACACCCGGTCTCCGAATGCCTCGAATTTCGTGATCTCCCATTCGGCCCAGGTGGCAAAGCTCTTCGGATCCTGGGGGTTCTCCGCAGGATCGCGGACAATCAGCATCCGAATCAGGTAGCCAACGCTTGGGTCGAAGTGGATTTCGGCTCGCCTCTTTTTGTCGGATGACTCTGGCAGGGCGCCGGGATAAATCGCTTTGACCTTCCACGTGGAATGCCCATTCACATGGGCTTGTCCCGCCAAATGCACCTCCGGCGACTCCTGTACGAACTGCCGCACGGAACGACGCGGCTCGGTCAGTTTCGGCTGGATCCCGAATAATGCGAAGCTGTAGCGGGGGTTAGGAAAAATCCCGAAATTAACCGGCTGTTGTGGCGCGTACCAAGCCTTCAAGGAGCCCTGCCGATGGGGAGTGATCTTCATGGTATGATCGCCTCTCCAGTTCATGAGCACCTTCGTCGTCCGACCGTCTTCGAGGAGATCGCCGAGGTTGATGGGATGCCCTTCTTCGTTCTTGGTCTCTCCAAGCAGTAGTTCGTACCGCTGGCGCTCGACTGGTCCCTCCATCGACCAACGCCACGCCGCGCGGTGCCGCGGCGGAGAAAACTCGACCGTATCGAGCGACAGATCGTAGAGATCTATTCGAACGTCCACGGACCGGACCTGCCCCACAGCGGTCTCATGAGCGGCGACCAGATACTCGATGTCGATGTCCGAAGAGGCCGAAAGTAGGCAATACGCGCTCACGACACCTGCCAACGTATTCATGCAAACCCCCAGCCGAATCACCGCTGCGCGACCACTTGTGTCAACTGACCTTGGCCTCCCCCTCATCGCGCGGAGCAGCGAACAAGGGCGCTTCCATACCGGATGAGAGCGTCAACAACTACCGTACGTTGGAGCCGTCCCCGTGAGTGGGCAAGAGCACGGATAGCTGGAATAGCCCTGGCAGACCCCGGCGCAGCTGGTGATTACCGGGCATGTCGCCCCAGCGGGCGCAATATGGCACGTCCTCAGGGGGCCAGGCATGCTGGGCACGCATACACCTTTAGACGCCTTCGGGCATTGTCCGAAAATCCCAGTGGCAACGCTGCAACTCACTGGACAGGACTGGGGACTAGGGGCGGCTGGCTCACACTTTGTTCCGAAACCGGCGAATGCCGTGCCGGCCATTCCCAAGACGATTCCAACCAAGGCACACCCGAACCAAGGGAGATACCAGGATAGGGTGCATTCCCGTTTTGCGCTCTAACTGCTGACAGTGCTAGCACTTAGGGAATCCAGGTCGGATCGTTGGGCTCCGGTGGGAAGCCGGTATGTGGCTATGCTGATCTCCTGTACTACCAACCTGAAACATCGTGAAATTGTTGACAATGTTTTCAGGCAGCGACAGCGTTAAGGTGTTGAAGGATGACATCTTGTGGTTGCAGTAGCCCTGTGTCTTCTGCGTCTGTGCGTTTCATCGACGTCCTCGCGCTGGCGAACCGGCCGGGCTACAGGAAAATATATTTTGGAAAGGCAGAGACGCTGAGAACGCTGAGATTTCGGCACCCCGTCGTAGCCGGGAGAGACATGACAGGCGAATCACGGCGGATGGACACGGAAATTGGAGATGAAGAAGAACGGTTAACCGCGATGTCTTTATTCGCGTGATTCATGGGCCTCTTCAATATTTCTCGGCCCTTGTTTGGTTGCGGCTGCTGGCCGCGCTAGGGATATGTAACCGTTGTAAACCACGCGAGGCAGTAGGCTTCTGAGCACGGAGACTTTCGATTGGTGGGTTGCACCAATCGGATTGTTGTTTTCGGCTCCGGTTGGCAACGTCTCAGAGCATGTCGCTTCGTTCGCAGGAAACGGGTGTTCCCTGGAACTAACGGGGGCCAGTGACCGCAACCCAGGAATCTGTTTGGCCGCAGGCCTCCGATCACCGTAGCCTGGGGCAACGCCCCAGGGCTGGCGACGCGCGTGTGCCTCTTTTGGCCGAAGGCCATATTCATCCGGACCGCGGTGATACGGTGATGTTGGCCTTCAGCCAACAAGGTTGCTGTCGTCGCTGACTCCTGGGGCGTTGCCCCAGGCTACGTTGATGTTGGCCTTCGGCCAACACGCCCTCTGTCGTCTGTGCTACGCAAAAGTCATGCAGTAGCAATTGCAC
>JAVYAJ010000162.1:0-21163 GCA_032229885.1 Candidatus Anammoximicrobium sp.
CCGGCAACGGGCTGTTTCGGCAGAACGTGTGCGCTACGTTTGGGAATGTAACCGATGGCCTGTCGCATACGGCGATGTTCAGCGAACGGGCGAAGGGGTCGTGGGACAAAGTCCACCAGGATCCGCTGGCCGACTTGTACCAGATGTCCGGTGTCTGGACGGAGGCCACGTTTCGTCAGGCGTGTGGAGATTTGACGCTTGCGGACGCAGCGATGTATGAGCACGACATTTGTTCGGGCCAGACCTGGCTGGAAGGGAATATCAACTGGACGGGCTACAACCATATTCTGCCGCCGAACCGGATCGCGTGCAAGAACGGATTGACCTGGGACGGCGTGGCGATCTCGGCGTCCAGCCGGCATCCGGGCGGGGTCAATGGGGTGTTCGCGGACGGCGCGGTGCATTTCGTCGGTGAAACCGTGGACGAAGGCGTGTGGCGCGGTGTGGGAAGCATCAGCGGCGGCGAGCCACCCATGACATGGCGATAGACGGAGGGCGAAGGACGAAGGGTGAAGGGCGAAGGGTGAAGGGTGAAGGGCGGAGGGCGAAAGACGAATGGCGGAGGGGGCAGGGCGGAGTGGCAACAGCGTGCAGAGCCGACGTGTGTTGCCTGAGGGGATGGATCGGCAACATCTGTTTCTCGTCCGTGTGTTTGCCGCTCGAGTTGACGGGCGACGGATGTAGGGCGACGCGGGCACAAAGCCTATGGGAAAGCGACTCGCGATGAACCGCTACTGGATCGTACTGGCCATGATTCTTGTGCTCGCCACCGCCGCGCGGTTTCACGGGCTGGCGGCGAAGAGTCTGTGGTTGGACGAAGCGCTGTCCTGGCGGCTGCAGAGCTTTCCGATCGGGACGCTGATCGCCCGGACCGGCGAGTCCACGACCGTTCATCCGCCGTTGTATTTCGTGCTCCTGCAGCAGTGGGTGCGTCTGAGCGGGGATTCGGAGTTCTGGCTTCGGGCGCCGAGCGCGGCCGCGGGCATCTTCACCGTGCTGGCCATGTTCGGTTTCGTGTACGAGCTCGCCCGCTTCTGGGCGGGGGACAGTCCGACGGCGGCGCGGGATGCGGGTTTAGCGGGATTGCTCGCCGCCGCGTTATTGGCCGTAAACGGCTTTCATGTGTACCTGGGGCACCAAGTCCGCGGGTATACGCTGGGGATCTGGCTGGCGGTGCTGACGAGCCAGATGCTGCTGCGCGCCTTGCGGCTGGGCTCGGTGCGGCCATGGGTGGTGTACGCGTGCCTGGCGCTGGCCTTCTGCTATACGCACACGCTGGCCTTGTTCACTTTGGCGGCCCAGGGATATTTCGCGGGGATGTACTTGCTGTCGAGCGGGCCGGCAAGGCGTGAAGAAGGGGACGAGTCCACTGTGCCGGGACGGCCTGCCGGGGCCTGCGCAGACGGTGGCCCCGTTCCTCTTGGCGCGCGGCGATGGACTGGCCCGGTGTTGGCGGCCGCGGTCATCGTGGCCGGTTACCTACCGTGGCTGCCGAACACGTTGTCCCAGTCCGAGACGCTGCGGACGTCTTGGAGAACTGGCAGGCAGGGGGTGCAGGATCATGTGAACGAGCTGAGTCATGCGCTCTTGTTCACCTCGGCCACGCACGCGTCGGACGAGCCGGTGCTGGCGTGGTGCGTGGTCGTCGTGCTCGCGGGCGCCCTGACGCTGGGCGTGGCGCGTTGCGGCTGGGCCGGGTTGCACTTGGTGTGTCTGGGCTGCCTTCCCGTATTGCTGATCTTCGCGTATTCACAGTTCTCCGAACGGGGAATCTTCTCCGCCCGGTATTTCGCGTTCGCACAGCCCGCGTGGCTGGCGGCGCTGGCCTGCGCCGTCGTCTGGCTGCCCTTGCGGGGCGAGCGGGCGGTTCTGGCAGGGATGCTCCTGCTGTGGGGCAGCTTTTCGTATGTCGAGGCGTACCCGGTGGTCGGGCCTGCGGGAAATCCGGGAATGCGGGCCGCGGCGGCACACATTCTGGAACATCGCCGCGACGACGAGCTGGTGGTTTCGGTGTCGGCGTTCGAGTTCTTCAAACTGGCTTATTATCTGCGGCACGCGACACCGCCGTTGCTGTGTGTAAACCAGCGGGGCAGGGAGAATCAGCGCGGCACGGCGCAATTGGTCGATTCCGACTTGGTCACGCAAGAAGACATTTTTCAACGGCAGCCGCAAGGACTGTGGATCGTGACCAGCAATTCGTACGGCGGTGCGGTAGGGCGGATCGTGTTGCCGGAGGGCTGGGAAGTGGTGGACCAGCGTGAATACGACCAAGATTTTTGGCTGGAACGCCCTCTGCAAGTGCGCCACTGCCGATTGAAGTCGGCGCTCGCGGAGGGAGGAGGAGAGTGACCGGACGAAGGTAGATCTGGGTAGAGACGTTGGGTGAACCTGGCCGGCATAGATAAAGAGGGGGCCATGCTGCCTCGAGTTGGACTTTTCGGGCTGGTGCAGTTGGCTGGACTGGTCGCGGGCTTGGTCCTCCAGGCGGTCGTGGCGCAGCGGTTGGGCGCCGCGGACTACGGGCGTTTCGTCACCGCGCAATCGGTGCTGCTGTTGGGCATGGTCTTGTTGACCAGCGGCGTACCCAATGCGCTGCGGCGGCGAGTCAGCATCGATTCGAGCAGTGTGCATGGCGCCTGGCGCGCGTTATGGCTCGTCCAGACGCCGATATCGCTCGGCTGCGCCGCCATACTGCTGGGTTTGTCGGTTCCCATCGCCGCGGTGTTCAACGATCCGGCGTTGGGGCCGGCGTTGGCGTGGGTGGGGTTCGAGTTGATGATTCGCGGCGGCGTCTTGGAGCCTGCCTGGCTCCTGCTCAATGGCTTGGCCAGGCACGCCACGCAGGCGACGTTGATGATCGTGTACAGCGGGCTGCGTCTGGTGTGCGTCGCGGGTATCCTGCAATGGAGCGCGGGACTGGTCCCGGCGATGGCCGGGTTGGTGATCGCGGCGGCAAACGCGTCCCTGATCACCCTGCTGGCGCTGTACGCGCTCAAGAAGGCGACACCTCGTGCGGCGCAGGGGGCATTCGCGCCGGCGCTTTGGCGATGGGTTCGACTCGCGCCCGCGGCGGAAACACTCACGTATCTGGCAGTGACCGCCAATCTGTGGATCGCCAAGGCGATTCTGCCGGACGCGGAATCGGCGGGCGTCTATGCGGCATGCTATACGTTGGCCCACGCGGCATTGCTGTTTGGGATCGTGTTGTCGCGGAGCTACTTTTCGTCGTTCGCGCGCGCTGTGTCCGTCGTCGCGCACGCTGAGCGAGAAGAAGCAAGTCGGTTGCTCGGCCAAGCGGTCCGGTGGCTCGTGCTGGCGACGGGGCTCGGTGTCGCGGTGGCCGTCCCGTATGGCGAAGACGTTTTACGGTTCATTTATGGACCGCGGTTTGCCGTGCCGGGAACGCTGCTGACAGTACTGGGGCTGGGGATGGCAGGCATGGGCGGGGTCTGGTTTCTGGCGGACATGCTGGCGGCGGCCGGGCAACTTCGGGCAAAGCTGTGGGCGGGAGCCTGGACGTTCGTGATCAGTCTGTCGGCGGCGCTGGCGTTGACCGGGGTCTTTGGGGTCTGGGGGGCTGCGTGGGCGCTGCTCATCACCGGCGTGATCGGATCGGCCGTGGTGGCTTTGTCGCTCCGACGGGTGGTCTCCGGGTTTATTCCCTGGCCCACGGTGGCCCGAGCGGCGTTGGCGACGGGGTTGGTCGTGTTGATCGGCCGGGTGTCCGATCCGTTCTTCGAGATGCCCTCCGCCCTGCTGGGGATCGTCGCGGCAGGGGCCGGCTACTGCCTAGGTGTTGCCGTCCTGGGCGAGCGGGAGAAACGACACAGGGCCAGTAGTGCTCGGCACACGGGCTCTTTCGAACATCGCACGGGCTTGGACCGTGGCATTCACGCGAGGCCGGTTCGCCGACATGCAGAGCAGCGGGACATGCGTGACGCATCCGGCACGGAACGAGCAACCGGCCCTTCGAGCGCGCCGGCCCTTCGCGTATCGGTCGTCGTGCCCGTCTACAATCGCAGTGGCGAGCTTCGGCGGCTGTTGCACGCCTTGGTCGGGCAGACGTTTCCGAGGCCCTGGATCGAGGTCCTGGTCTGCGACGATGGCTCGACGGAGGATCTGGCCGAAGTCCTGGCCGAGTTCGACGACAAGCTGATGTTGTTCCATCTGCGCCAGGCGAACCTCGGCCCGGGAGCCGCCAGGAACCTGGGCCTAATGCACGCGCGGGGCGAATTGGTTGCCCTGACGGATTCCGACTGCATCCCAGCGTCCACGTGGCTGGACGAGATCATTCGGCCATTGGCGGACGAGTCGGTGGGCATCGTCGGTGGTGACATCGACTATGTCCGAGCCGAGCACCTGTCGGGGCAATGCATCAATTTCCTCATGTCGAGCACGCTCGGAGCGGCCGGGGCGAGGAATCCGCGTTCCGCCGTCCACATGAAGTACTATCCGCGCACGGGGAATTTGGCTGTCCGGCGCGAGTTGGCTCTGGCGGCCGGAGGGTTCCCCGTTGCGTCCCACGGCGAGGATCTGGAGTTCAGCCACAAGGTGATGCAACTCGGCGGCCGTGCTGCGTTCGCCGAGCGAGCTCAGGTCATCCACAACGAACGGCGCGGCCTGTGGGGAGTGGCTCGCGAAGCGTTCAAGAAGGGCAAGGCCCGCGTACGCCTTGCTACTCGTCACGGCATCCACGAGGTCATTCACGGCCTGCCGGCTCTCCTGTGCGCGTATCTGGCCTTCCTGAGCTGTGCCGCCGCATGGCGTTGGGAACTGCTTGCTTGGCTGGCGATTCCCGGTTGCCTCTACGCCGTGACCTTGGGGGCGCTCGCGATCCAAGGGGCGATCGCGCTGCGCAGCGCCCGCGCCGGGCCGCTGGTGGCCGTGTATGCCGTGGCGATGCACCTCGGGTACGGCCTTGGCTATCTGTGCGCGGGATTCGGACATGCCCTCGAGTTCGTGAGCCGTGTCGGCGAGTCGCGCTGCCAGAAACTGCTGAGACCACACGAGGATGCAACAGATATGGGGGTCGAGAGATGAAGGGAGAGACTGCGGCCAGACGGAAAACGGCGGGCGGAGCCCATGCTCCGACTTCCGCGCGTCGGCGGACAGTACGCGGCAAGATCGTGAAACAACTGGGACAGGCGCCTCGCGGCCAACGCGAGTTTCCGCGGTTTGGCAGCGGCGCGGAGCCAGCTCCGTTTTTTTACGCCGCTCGCATGGGCGCGCTGTTTTGGGTTGCGGGGCTGCTGGGGGCGGGGGCTGTACTGACCGCGCGTGGTGAAGAACAGCGGTTCGATTTCCGCGAATCGCGTTTCGACAACGCACGACTCAGGCTCCTTGGCGAGGGGATCGCCGAGTTGCTGGTTCCGGAGCGCGATGGGCTGCGCGTCACAATTCCCCAGGGCGCCGCGGTCGAAGAGGTCGGCTTCGCCCCCAGGTTCGGGCTGCGCGGCGATTTTGAGATCATCGTCACCGTTGAAGTCATCGATCTGCCGACTCCCACGAGCGGCTACGGCGTGGGACCGCGGATTTACATCGCCGCGGCCACCGAGGACGAACAGGCGGCGACCGTAGCGCGGCTGAGGCGCATCCGCGAGGGCGATGTTTTCAGCGCCCACAACGCCCGTTATCTAGCGACGAAGGACGGCGGGCGCGAGCGCAAGCACAAGATCTTCTTCGTTCCCGCAGCCGGTAAAGCGGCAAGGATCGGATTGCGACGCACCGGCACGAAACTCCAATATCTGGCGAGCGAGGGAGACGGTGCGATTCCAGTCGAGATCAGTTCGTGGACGTTCACCGCTGCCGACGTCCCCTCGGTGCGGATCTCGTTGCACGGCCACGGCGCTGCGGCGGCGGGCGAGGTGCGATGGAACGATGTCGTGATCCGAGCAGACGAGTTCGTGCGGCCGCGCACCAGCCACGGGGCGGGCCGACTATTGGCGCTGGGCGCGCTGTTGGCGTCCATAGCCGTGGGGATTGGCGTGTGGCGCTATCGCCGCCGTCGAGCGTGAAAACGAATGACTCGGCCAAAAAAGGCATGAAATCATGGGCGACTCACGGGACCCACCGCGATGACCACGCGGCCTCTGCCAGTTGTTGTGCCGCCCTCTCATAACGCCGAGAAGACCATCCTGCGATGGCGGGCGTTCCTCGCGACACAGTAGACCTGTTGCCCGCACCAAATGATCGTCATCGACCGTTCGACGGATTCTACGCCAGCGTTCTTCCCGGTCCACTTTCCCTCGGTCTCACTCATCCGTGGTAACGACCGGCCTGTGCCCGGAGCCTCCGGGAAACTCGAGGCGAATCGCGTGCAGGGCGACCTCATCGCCTTTCTTGATTCGGACTGCGAAGCGAACCCCACGTGGCTGCACCGCCTTGTGACACGGATCGACCACGGACCGAGTCACATCGCGTGTCGCGTTGGGGTGCTGTATCCGCGTGTCGCGTCCCGATCCGCCCCCCGCTTGCTTCCGATGGCGACGTGATCTAGCTTGAGTTTTTTCAGGATCGATGGCGGGCGGCGGCCGGGGGCCTCGCGGGAGAGACGACGAACATGGAATTGCTCGACTGGATCTTTGTCGGCGGCTATTTCGCGCTGTTGCTGGGGCTGGCGTGGTGGGTGATCCGCAAGGGCAAGGACACGGCGGACGATTATTTTCTGGCCGGGCGGAATCTGGGTTGGTTCGTGGTCGGAGCGTCGATCTTCGCCTCGAACATCGGCTCCGAGCATCTGGTCGGTCTGGCGGGTTCGGGGTGCGTCGACGGGGTTGCGATGGCGCACTACGAACTGCACGCCTGGTGCTTGCTGGTGCTGGGTTGGGTCATGGTCCCGTTTTACACCCGGTCGATGGTCTTCACCATGCCCGAGTTCCTCGAGCGGCGTTTCAACGCGACGGCCCGCTGGGTGTTGTCGATCATTTCCCTGGTCGCCTACGTGCTGACGAAGATCGCCGTGGGAATCTTTGCCGGCGGCGTCGTGTTTGCCACGCTGCTGCCGGACATGCGAGTGGATCTCGGGTTTGCGGTGTTCAACAGTTTTTGGATCGGTTCGGTGGCGGTGGTCGTCTTGACCGGTTTGTACACCGTGTTGGGAGGAATGCGAACCGTGGCGTACACCGAGGCGATGCAGACCTTGATCTTGGTGTTTGGCTCGTTGCTGGTGACCGTGTTCGGCTTACGGGCCCTGGGCGGCTGGGACCAGTTGCGCGAGGTCTGCGGCTCGGAGATGTTCAATCTTTGGAAGCCGCTCGTCCCGCCCGGCATGGAAGGCGTGTGGGCGCCCGTCAAAGAGCCGACGCGCATCGCCTGGTACTTCAACGGCAATTATCCGTGGCTGGGGATGTTGTTCTGTGCGCCGATCATCGGCTTGTGGTACTGGTGCACCGACCAGTACATCGTCCAGCGGACGCTTGGCGCGCCGAGCGAACGCGAGGCGCGGCAGGGCACGATTTTCGCCGCGTTTCTGAAGCTATTGCCGGTGTTCATCTTCATCATTCCCGGCATGATCTGCCTGGCCTTGGCCAAGAGCGGCCGATTCTCCGGCTTGGACGGCTTGTTGGATGACATGGGCCGGCCGATCCCCGAGCAGTGCCAGGCGGCGTTTCCGCTGATGGTCAAACATGTCCTGCCGACCGGAATCCGGGGGCTGGTCGTGGCGGGGTTGCTGGCGGCGTTGATGAGCTCGTTGGCCGGCGTGTTCAACGCCAGTTCGACGCTGTTCACGATGGACCTGTACCAGAAGTTCCGCCCCCGCGCCTCGCAGCACCAACTGGTGTGGATGGGCCGCGCCGCCACCACGGCGATGGTCCTGATCGGCCTGCTGTGGATTCCGGTGATCCAGGGCGCGCACGGTCTGTACGACTATTTGCAGGGCGTGCAGGGCTACCTGGCGCCGCCGATCTTCGTGGTGTTCTTTCTGGGCGTGTTCTTCAAGCGGCTTAACGGAAAAGGCTGCCTGGCCGCCCTGATCATCGGTTTTGCGTTAGGTGTCTTTCGCCTGGCCGTCGATACGCCGGTAACATTGGGACTGGCGGGGTTCGAGCACGGCTACACGGAAGGCTCGTTCCTGTGGATCGTGAACAACGTGTATTTCCAGTATTACAGCGTATTGATCTTTCTCGTCAGCGCCGCCGCGATGGTCGTGGTCAGCTATGCCACGGCACAACCGTCGCTCGAGCAGATTCGTGGATTGACCTTCGGTACGCTGAGCGACGAGGACCGAGCCCGCTCGCGCAGCACCTGGGGCTGGGGCGAGGTCGCCGGTTCGGCCTTGGTGATCGTAGCGATTCTGGCGGCCTATCTGTATTTTCGCGGGTGACGACCACGGCGCGACCGGCCCAGCCAGACAAGCGCCAGCCAGACAAGCGCCAGCCAGACGAGCCCGGCGACGGACCGGTCGGACCCACGGCAGCGATCATCGCGTCGGCGCCGATGGCACGAGTTCGATTTGCCGCGCCGAGCGGTGCGCGTTATATTAGCTCGCTTTGGGTCGTGCAATATCCGTGGGACAGTGAACCATGCATCTGGAAAAGGCGACGCTCCACTCCGGCGAAGCAGGTCTGGCGGGCTGGATCTCCAGCAATGACGTCACGTTGTTCACCGTGGTCATGGTCGTCTGCGTGGCGATCTTCTTGCAGTCCAATCTGATCAAACGCACGCGAATCAACGCCAGCCTCGAAGACGAGAAGCTGTCGCTGCGCGAGCAGAACCGCCGTGTTCGAGAGGACATCGGCCGCGTCTCGGCCGAGCTGCAGGCGATCAACGAACAATTGCGGGGCACTCGCGGCACGCTCGAGGCCACTCAGCGTCAACGCCGCGAGGTCGAAGAGATCCGCGCCCAGCTCGACGCGGAATTGGACGCGAAGAAACAACAACTCGAACAGCGTACGGACGAACTGGCCAAGCTGAACGCGGCAAAGATCGCGGTCGAAGGGCAACTGGCGAAACTGGCCGCGGACAAGAACGCGCAAGAGACCCAGTTCTCGCAGACGACGACCAAGCTCGAGGCAAACCTGTCCAGCCTGTCCGCGCGGCTGCAACAGGAACAACAGGAACGCGACTCGCTGCGGGGCGCGCACGACGCCTTGCAAAAAGAACGAGACTTGCTGGGCCAGCAGGCCCAGGCGCTTCAGGAGCGTGTCGCCAAGCTGGAACAGCAGATCGGTCAGAGCGAGAAGAGCCTGGCCGACCTGCAACAGGCGGCGGCGGCCAAGGCGCAGAGTCTCGAGGAGCTGCTCGCCCGGGCCTTGGATCGGCAGAAAAGCGACCAGGCCGCATCGACGCAGCAGTTGCAGACAACGATGGCGCGGGCCGAGCAGGCCGAGCGGCAGGCGCGCGAGAATGCCGCGACGCGAGATGACTATCTGGACAGGCTCCGCCGCGCCGCCGTCTACGTGAAGGATATCGACGAGAAAAAAACTACGCTGGCCTTGCAGGTGGAAGCGCTCAAGACCCAGTTGGCCAACGCGCTCGACGATCTCCAGACGGCTCGAGGGCAGCTCCGCGAGCAGCGAGGCCGCGAGGCCAGCATCAACCGCGACCTGATCGGATTACGGGGCGGCCTGAAACGCGTCGCGTTTCTGTTCGACGCTTCCGGCAGCATGACGCACGATGGACGTTGGAGCGAAGTGCAGCGGATCACGCAGACCTGGCTGGCGCATCTGGCCGTCGACGAGTGTGTGCTGATCGTGTTCTCGTCGGGAGTCGAAGCCTTTCCGTCCGACGGCACGCTGCTGCACGTCGCCGGCCCCGAAGGCGCGGACAACCGCACGCGTCTGATGCAATACCTGGCAAACATCAAACCCGAGGGCTGGACCAACACGCTGGCGGCCATGCGGCTGGCGTACCAATACCGGATCGACTCGATCGTGCTCTTCTCGGACGGCGCGCCGACGTACGAAAACGCCAACCGCTTCAATCCGGAGGCCGTCGAGCAGATCTATGGCCTCTGTCGCCAGCACGCCGACATTCCCGTCAACGCCGTCGGACTGGGCAACTATTTCGATCCCAATTTCTCGACATTTCTGCGGACGGTGGCCCAGTTGACCGGGGGGACGTTCGTCGGACGATAGGTGCGCCCGCCAATGCGTCGCGCAGACGCCGCGCGTGGGCCTTGCCCCGCCATTGCCGCCCGAGTTCGCTCGCCAAGGAGATTCCGATGACACACCGTCTTGTTGCTTGCTTGCTACTGACGATGGGGGCGGCGCTGCCGGGCCGCGCCGCGCGCACGGCCAGCGGCGCCCAGCCTGCGCCCCGCAACGTGATTCTCGTCGTTTCGGACGACCATCGTTACGACTTCATGGGCTTTCATCCGGGCGCCCCGCGGTGGCTGGAGACGCCGTCGATGGACTATATGGCCGCCCATGGCGCTCACTTTCGCAACGCGTTCGTCAGCACGTCGCTGTGTTCGCCGTCGCGGGCCACGATCCTGACCGGCCAGTATATGCACCGGCACGGGATTGTGGACAACCAGCGGCCCGAGCCGGCCGGTACGGTGTTCTTTCCCCAATATCTTCACCGGGCCGGCGTGGCGACGGCGATGATCGGCAAGTGGCACATGGGACACGACGACGATCAGCCACGACCGGGGTTCGACCACTGGGCGGTCTATCGCGGCCAGGGCGAATACTTTGACCCGACGTTGAACGTCAACAGCGAACACCGTCAATTCCAGGGGCATGACGCCGACGTGCTGACCACCGAGGCGCTGCGCTGGCTCAGCGACGTACGACCGAAGGATCGTCCGTTTTATCTCCATCTGGCATTCAAGGGGCCGCACTATCCGTTCGAGCCGGCCCCTCGCCATAAAGGACGTTACGCGGGCAAACCGATCCCCTATCCCGACACCATGGCTCGGACCGAACGGAACTATCGCACGCAACCCCGCTGGGTTCGCGAGCGGCGCAATTCGATCCACGGAATCGATCACATGGAGACGGGACGTTATGACGACGATCCGGTTCCTCGTTTCGAGGACTGGTATTACGGCTACTGCGAGACGATCCATACGATCGACGAAAATCTTGGCCGACTGCTGGAGTATCTCCGCACCCACGCCCTGGCCGAAAACACGCTGGTGATCTACACGAGCGACGGTGGATTCCACATGGGCGAGCACGGTTTTTACGACAAACGCGATGCGTTCGAGACGTCGATCCGCATCCCGTTGGTGGTCTGGGCTCCGGGATTGATCGCGCCCGGAACGCGAATCGACCAGATGGTGCAGAACATCGATTTCGCGCCGACCATCCTGCAGGCGATGAACGTGCCCAAGCCAGCGGACGCCGAGTGGGCCGGCGCGTCGTTCCTGCCGCTGGCACAGGGGCAGAAGATCCCGTGGCGCGAATACCTGTTATACGAGTATCACTGGGAGTGGAATTTCCCGGCCACGCCCACGATGCTGGCCATCCGTACCCCCGAATACAAGTACGTCTACTATCACGGCGTGTGGGATTGCGATTCGTTCCACGATCTGGTCAACGATCCGGCCGAGCGACACAACCTGATCGATGTGCCGGCCTACCAAGAGCGAATCGCGACGCTGCGCCAGACCATGTTCGCCGACTTCGAGGCGCGGGGCGGCTTGAATGCGCCGATCCGCATGCCGACCGGCGAGCGGCTGGGGCAGCGCAAGGTTCCGTGAGTTGATCGGCTGTCAGTTGTCAGTTGTCAGTTGTCAGTTGTCAGTTGTCAGTGGGCAGTGGGCAGTGGGCAGTGGGCAGTGGGCAGTGGGCAGTGGGCGATCCGCGGCGCGGCTCAGCGCGTCCAGCCGTTGCGGTACTCGCGTTGGACATACCGAGCGAGCTCGGGGTGGCTGGTGCACCGCAGGTTCGGACCGTCCCACTCGACGCGCTGTTCGAGGCCCGCGCGCAGCGCCAGATTGCCCAGCAGCACGAACTCGGTCAGCGGCCCGGCGTGATCGAAATTCGAGAACGCCGGCTCGCCGCCTTTGCACGCGGCAACCCACTCCTGAAAATGGTCGCTCTTGCAGCGCGGGATCAGCGGCGCGGGTTTCTGAAAGTCCCGCATCTTTTCTTCGGGCAGCAGCCGCGGCGTGTCGCCGTGCAGCGTCAACTTGGCTCGCTCGCCGACCACGATCATGCCGTTGTCCGGATATTCCTGACCGTCCGCCAGTTCGCCCACCTCGCGCGGCGGATACAACCCGCCATCGTACCAGAACAGGCGGCAAGCGGGCATCGACTGGCGCGCGGGAATATCCCAGCCGATGATCGACGAACGCGGAAACATCTCGTCGGTCGTATCCCCGGTGTCTTTGACCAACCACGTCGCGGCGGCGTGCTCGATCTTTAGCGCCGAGAAAATGCCGCTCATCGAATGGCAGCCGATGTCGCCCAACGCGCCCGTGCCAAAGTCCCACCAGCCGCGCCAGACGAACGGCTGGTATACCCGTTTGCCCTGAAACGGGCCGTCTTTGTACGCATCCAAGTACGGTCGCACGGGAGCCGGCCCGAGCCATACGTCCCAGTCCAACCCCGCCGGGACGGGATCCGAGCCCGCCGGGCGCGTGCCGCCCTGAGGCCACCAAAAGCGGCTGGCGATGCCCGGTCGATCGGTCCACACGTGAACCTCGGTGACGTTGCCGATCAGGCCCGCCCAGATGATCTCGCACAGCATCCGCCACCCCTCGCCGGCCCGTCCTTGGTTGCCCATCTGGGTTGCGACCTTGTGTTCGCGAGCTGCCGCCGCCATCTGCCGCGCTTCGGCGATGTCGTGGGTCAGCGGCTTTTCACAGTACACGTGCTTGCCCGCGCGAATCGCCCGCAGCGACGCCGGCGCGTGATGATGATCCGGCGTGGCCACAAAGACGGCGTCAAGCTGGTTTGCCATTTTGTCGAACAGTTCCCGATAGTCGTGGAACGTCGTCGGCGCGGGCCGGTCGCCGCCCGCTTCCTTGTGCAGCCGCGCGACGCGGCCCAGACAGCCGTCCAGCGTGCCTTGAGACGTGTCGCAGATGGCGACCAGATTCTCGCGGGTCGATGAATCGACATGCGCCCCGCCGCGGCCCCCGACCCCGATGCCGGCGATGTTCAGCCGTTCGTTGGCGGCGTAGCTGGTCGCCGCCGATTGGCCCGCGGCATAGGTCCCTCGCCAGGGGATCACGGTCAGGCCGGCCGCGATTGTCGAGGACTTCAGGAACGAACGGCGGGACAAACGGGACATGATGGACTCCTTTGCAGGCGAAGGACGCAGAGGGCTTCGTTCCGGGCGAGCGGCGGGTGACGCGAGCAGCGGCAGGCAGTCCGTTTGTCCGGCCGCCCGCCTGTCTCGCCTGGCGATCACGCATTACAACGCCAAGCGCACTTGCTGTGATCGCCTCGGCTCGTCGCCGCCGGGCGTCATTGTACACCGTTCGCAGCTCGGAATGAAAGCATCGCGGACGGACTTCGGCCCTGGATCCTGGCCGGTTGAAAGCTGGGTCTTGACACGTCGTGCGGGTGATGGTTGAGATTATCGTTTTTGTTGCGCAGTTGCACGCTCGGGCCGGGTCGGCACGCCCTGCCACCAAGCCAGCGATTAGGGTGGCACGTCCCTGAGGCACGAAGGGCGTGCTGGGATGGCGCGCGGCCCTGCCACCAGTCGTTCTGCTCATCCAGGATCTAACAGCATCTCGCCACGCCCATCGCTATCGCTCTGGGCGTGCCACCCTGACCGCCGCGCGTGTGCCTCTCTTGGCCGAAGGCCCCTATTCATGCGGGCGGAGGTGACACGTTGATGATGGCCTTCGGCCAACACGGTTGCGGTTCTCTGCGCTTCCTGGGGCGTTGCCCCAGGCTACGGTGATGATGGCCTTCGGCCAAAACTGTTCCTATCGGAGGGTCCGCCCCGCTGCTGACCGCCATCCGGACCGGCTATGATGATGGGCTTCGGCCAAGGCTGTTCCTGTCGTCTTTGCTGTGCACCAGTCGTGCAATACCAATGTCGCCGAAGCCCCACCGTTTCCGGCTTTTTGACCGCGCCAGCCAGGCGGTGCCGAGGTCCGAGCTACAGGCGGGCAAGCTCTTCCGCTAAGCCGGGCAAGAGCGGCTCCAGTTGTCCCAACACCTCGTCCGCAACGCCGGACAGCCAGTCGTCCAAGTCCTGCCGGACGTTGGGCGGAACGACTTGCGTGGATAGGGGCTGGAACGGCAGGGGCCGGGGCGCTTCGGACAAGGCGGTGGCTGGCATCCTGTTCGCGGTGACCTGCACCAGCCCAGCCCGGTTCCCACGCTCCGGCAGGGGAGCGAAGGTTCCTTCGCCTTCTGCCAAACCGCCGGAGCGCGTATTGATCTCGTTGATAATCGCCAGCACATCCGCGGCCGTGATGGCGTTATCGTCGTTGACGTCGTAGTACGGCGGGGCGGACGCGAACAAGGCAGGCAATGATGAATCGCCCGGATGCGCGTTGATCCAGTTGATGAGGACCAAGACGTCCTGCGGCGCAACCTCGCCGTCTCCATTGGCATCCCGCGGGTTGGCGTAATTGTGCCACGGATTCACGCCGACCTGGGTGGTCTGGAGCGTGGTCGGCGCCGGTTGGCGATGGCCGACGTTGTCGGTTGCGAGGCTGTAAAACGTGTAGATGGACGCTGGCTGGCCGCCGTACATCGCCGAGGTGACGGTGGAGGGGGCCGTCAGCCACAGTTGGAACGGCCCGTGGTCGACCGATACGTAGATGTCGTATGTCGCGATTCCCGAGCCGCCGAGATCGTCAGAGCCGGCCCACGAGACATTGAAGCTGGTACCCGCCGTATCCGCCATTTCCAAAACGGCGCTCGTCGGGGGCATCGCGTCCAATGTCACCAGGGCTTCCAGGGCGGGGTCGGTCCCGTTCGCAGGGTCCAGCGGGTCGATCTGGTTGGTGGCGATCACCTGCTGGTCGTCGAACGTGATCAGCGCGATATTGCGGATTGCGGCGCCGGTCGGCAGACCCGCGTCGGCGCGGACGGTGTACTCGACGTATCCTTGCCCTCGCCCCGTGCCGTCTTCGGGCGGCAGAAAGCCGGTCAGCACGTCGGGCGGCAGGGAAGTGGACGGGTCGACCGATTGGAAGACGATCCGCAACCAGCCGGTTGCCGAATCGAATTCCGCCCGGAAATGAACCTCGAAAGTCTGCCCGTTATAAGTCGTCTCGAGGATCGTTTGGAACGACGCCGTGGGGACGGGCGGAGATGCGACGATGTCGCCGAACCCGAAGCCGACGAGGCGAAAACTGTCCCAGTCCAGCAAGGGCGACAATTGATCGGCGATCTCGACCTTCTGAGCCGGCGCCGTCGCCCACCGCTCGGGCGACGCCGGCGTCCCGTCGTGCTCGACGCTGCCCGGCCCGTAATTTTCGAAATCGATCCGGTATGGCAGCGTCGAATCGGCTCTGACGAAATGCGCCTCGCCAGTCCCGGCGGGGCCCCGCTTTTCGTTCGGGTCCACGGCGTTGGCCACTCCGGAATCGCCAATGCTGCCGGGTGTTCCCTCGGAATCCGGGCTCCAAGTCACCACCGGCATGTAAGATTGGCCGCACAGACAGCTCAGGAAGGTGTCCGGCGACTGGGCACGTGGATCGACAAAACGCGAACCGATCGCTTCGCCGGCCCAGCCCGCCGGGGCAGCCCCGAGTTTTCCCCCCGCGAATCCAGCAGCGAAGCCGACACCGGCAACCAACCAGCCCGCGGGACCGGTTGCCGCGATTCCGACCGAGGCAAGCACGGACGTCATCCCCGCCGCTGCCAGCGTCCCCGCTGCGGTCGCGCCTCCGACTCCGCCAACGATGCGTCCTACGGATCTTCCGGTTTCGCGGTAATCTCCTTCGTAAGGGTCAACACACCGCTGATCGTGGATGATATTCGGTACTTCGAGGGCGGCGCCCAACCAGCCACGGATCTTGACTTTGAGCCCGCTGGGATCGAGAAAGGAAACGGGCACGTTCTGGACATATCGATACAGGTTCACGTCGCCGCCGCCGAGACCGATGGGGTCGAGAGCCAGGAACCGGCCTGAATCTGCGCTGTAATACCTGGCCCGCATGAACGTCAGGCCGCCGATTTCAGCCGTCAACCCGGACTGGCCGGCAAATTGGAACGGGTTGTCCAACGTGGTTTGGGACCCGAGCAGTCCACCGAACGGCTCGTAGACGTACGTGTTTTGATAAGCCCCGCTGGCATCGGTCATGCCCACCGTCGAACCGATCGCGTCGAAGTCGAAATAGCTCGGCTCGCCAGCTTCCGCGAACCGAGCGACCAGTTCCAGACCGTACACGTTGCGGGCCTGCACGGTACCGGCGCCCCCATACTCCACCACGGCGTTGCCCAGTCCGCTCGGATCGATCAGGTATTCCGTCCGCTGGCCGTTGACGATGCGGGCCGTGCGGCTTCCCCATGCGTCGTACTCGTACTCCACGATGCCATCCGGGCCGGTGGCACGGATCAGACGGTTCTGCTGGTCGTACTCAAAACTGTTTGCGCCGTCGAACGTCAGGTTGCCGTCCGCGTCGTACGCGTAACCGACGCCGCCGACGCTGGTGTACTGGTTCAGGTCATTCGTCACGTACTCGGTGGTCACGCCGTTGACAATCGTACGAATCCGATTGCCCACCGCGTCGTACACGTACTGGATGTCTCGATCGTCGATGTCGGGATGTTCGGATGCGAAGACAGCGCGCGTCAGTTGGCCGTCGGCGTCATAGCGATAATCCCACGCGCCGTCGAGCGAGGAAGCGCTGGTGCGCCGACCGAGCGCATCGTACGTGTAATCGAAGCGCGAGTTCACCGTCGCCGCGTCGCGGTAGTTGATCAGGTGCAGCAGTTGCCCCGCGGCGTCGTACGCGTAGGTCGTGAACGTGCCGTTGCCCCTGTCGACGCGGGCGAGCCGGCTCGCCGCATCGTACGTGTAGCTCGCCAGAAGGGCCGCGTCGGCGTCCCGCAGCCGAACCAGCCGACCTGCATCATCGTACTCGTAGCGCGTGGCGTTGCCGTCCTGATCCGTCATGCCGCTCCGCCGGCCGAAGGCATCATAGCTATAGGTCAGAGACCGGCCGTAAGGATCCTCGATGCGCTGGAGGCGATCGCCGCCGGTGGCGTAGTCGTAGACAAAGGTCGTGACCGCGGCGCCATCGACGACGCGGGTCAGATTGCCGCGCGGGTCGTACTCGTACTCGATGAACGCGCCGTCGTCAAACGTCTGCCGCGTGATCTGCCCCGCCGAGTTGTAAGTGAAGCGGGTCGCCTGACCGCGGCGATTGATATAGCTGCCCGGCAGGCCCGCCTCGTAGTCCTGATACCGGGCGACCGACTGATTCGGCAAGATCGTGCCGAGCAGATTGCCCCTGGCGTCATACGTGTAACGCGTGACATTGCCATCGGCGTCCGTCATGGACAGCAGCCTTTGCCGTGCATCGTACGCGAACAGGGTGGTGTGGCCGCCCGCGTCCGTAACGCTGCTCGGCCTGCCGGTGTTGGTCCACGTGAAGCGTTGGCTGTCGCCGGTGGGAAGCACGACGCGCCGGAGGCGAAGATCTTGGTCGTACTCGGATGTGATGACATTACCCAGGGGATCGACGGTCTTGGCCAGCAAACCGCGGTGATCGAAATACAGGCTGGTGGTTCCGAGGCCGTCGTCGATGCGAATCAATCCGCCGTCGCCGTAATCGAAATTCAACACTTGCCCGCCGTCGCCGACCGCGACCTGGTCCAGACGGCCGCGTGCGTCGTAGCGGAAATGGCGCGTGACCCCCGCAGTTTCGACGGACAACAGCGCGTGCCGCGTGGCGGGCCCGCCCGCCGCGTCGTACGTATAGCGGGTGAAGACGCCGTCGTCGTAGGTCACCTGCTCCAAATACTCGCCACGGTCGTCGTACTGGTACGCGGTCTGACGTCCGGCGGAGTCCACGATGGATTCGATCCGCCCGTAGGCGTTGTAGGCGATGGTCAACGACGCGCCGGAACTGTGCGCCAGCCCCGTCATCCGCCCGGCGACGTCATACGACGGGGTAAGGCGATGGCCGTTGGGATCCTGAATGTATTGGATGCGCCCCTCCGAGTTGAAGCGGGTAATCGAACCGCCGGGAACGCCCAGCTCGAAGACCCCGCCTCCCAGCGCCCTCAACTGGACAGGATCACCGGCCTGCGAGAAGTAGCTGCCGTAGCGCGTATCGCGTTGAAACGTTCGCACCGAACCACTGCCATCGATCAGCCTGACCCGTTCTCCGCCCGCTTCGCTCTCCAAGCGGACCTGCCAGGGCGTATTCCAGCCGCGGCCGAACGGCCCCTCGGCGTACCGCGCATCGAGGGACGCGCCGAACTCGCGAGAGACGCTCAGCGCCAGTCCCGGGGCGGGCATCTCGGCATCGACCGCCGAATCGAGCGTCGTCAGGGCGCTGAAGCCATACGCCTGGAGCACCTCGAAATTCCACAATTGCCCGACGTCGACCACGGGCTGGCCCACGCGGCCCAGATAAGCCGCGTTCTCGCCAAGCATCCGCACGTAATCGCCGATCGTCTCCAAATCCTGCGTCAGGTTGGCATAGATCGCCTCCCAGGCGTCCGGCTGGATCGTCGGCGGTCGCCAGGATTCGCCGCCCTCAGACCAGTCGATCGGCGCCGCATCGTCTGCCGTCCAGTACCGGATCTCCAGCCGAATATCCCGGGCGGCGAAATCCCAAGGCTTCTGGAGCCCGAGATAATACACCGGCACCTGGACCCGTTCGCCGGGGTTCAAGACGCCCGGCTGCGCGCCGCCGGCGAGAATCAAGGCGTTGTGTGCCGTCCCGGGGGGAAGGCTATCCGACGAGGACCAGAAGTTCGGGATCAGGCGGGATTGGTCGAGTGTCAAGATCGGTTTGTTGACGTCCTCGAGATCGGCGTTCTGCAGCACCAACAGAGGCGCCGGCATGGCCACCGTGCCGGTATTGGCATATTCCACGTAGATCGTCGCCAGCGCCTGCCGCCCGAAACTGGCCGGTAGGATCAGCCTGGTCTCCAATTCGGCCGTTCCCGCCGGCAACACGGTGAACGCATTGTTCAAGATATCCGTGGCGCCACCCGGCTCCGAGACCCGGACTGCATAGACCCCCTGCGGCACGCCCGCCAGATCTAACTGGGCCGTCAACTGCGTGAAGGAATCGATCTCGACGCTCGCCGCGGAAACCGTCGCCGTGCCGGAAACCAACGCCACCTGCACCCCGGGCGCAAACCCTGCCCCGGTGACCGTCAGGGTGGCGAGCGAATCGGTGGCATGGCTGTCCGGTGTCGCCGAGTAAGCGAAAACGTTGGATGCCCGTGCTTGCAGCGCGAAGTCAGCCGGTGTGGGGACGTGGCCGCCGTACACCATTGCATACCACTCGCCGGCCGAGGCGTTGGGAACCAGCACCGTGTGGTCCGCGGCATTGGGCTCTGTATAGCGATAGTCGTACACGCCCCGTGTCGGCGGCGCTCCACGTCGGAGATACAGCTCGATGCGATCGCTGTCGCGTGTATGATCCAACGTGACCGACAATGACGTATCCCCCGGAGACTCGATCCGGTACAGGACGACCGCGCCACTGCCGGCCAACGTGCCCGTTGTAAGCGTTGCCAGCGGCAGGTCGAACATCGTGATTTGTTCCAAACGAAACGCGTAATCGCCCGTAGCCGCACCAAGCCCCCGGGCAGTCAGGACGTACTCGCCGGCAGACGGCAGGTTCACCAGTCCCGTATCGGCCACGACGTCCGTGAACACCGCGTCGCCCCGCGGATCGGTCAGGTTGAACGCGATCCCGTTGGTCGAGCGATTCACGAGAGCGAAGTGGACCTGGGTATTGGCGGCTGCGGAGAACGTCCAACGATCGACCGCATAGCGGGACGCGACAGAGCCCGTGACGATCTGGTTCAGCGGAAGCGGGGACGTATTGCCCGTCGAATCGTAGGCGGTCAGCACGTAGCGGCCCGTCGCGTCACTCGGGGCCAGTGGGGCTCCTACGCGGATGCGGTAGGTGCCCTCTTCCGGCAACGGGATGCCCAGCAGACTCACGGGCGCTCCCGATCCGCCGGCCAGGTTGTCGGCGGCTGCCACCACGGAACCGTCCGGGCCTACCACGCTGACCCGAACCCAGTTCAGCGAGGGCGGCAAGGGCGCGGGCTCGTGATCCGTTCCCGGATTGACGATGACCGAAACGCTGCGCCCCGCTCGTCCGAAAAAGGTCCACTCGTCGACCTCGCCAGGCGCGAGGATCTGCCCCGGCATGGGCTGTGCAAGACTGACGGGCCCGCCATCGGCGGACGGATTGATGATGCCATTGATCACGCTCCCGTCGATCTGCGCGTCCCGGGCATAGACGTTGTAGCCATTTAGATCCAACTTCGATCCGACGGGCACGATCAGACGGTTCACGTAGACCGCTTCACTGCCCAGGCCTGCCGCGTTATCGGCGCGGTCGACCAGTTGCACGTTCGTGCCACGGGCAAGCTCGAGCGTGCCGAAGGCAAAGTTCCTTGTGTACCCCGAGACGACGTTTCCCGCATCGCGCGCCATCACCTCCAGCGTGCGCGTACCGGATCCCTGCAGCCGCACGCGGCCCAGAGGGTTGAACAGAGAAGCCTGGGTGGTTGAACCGGCCAGATCTCCAGAAAGCACCAGTGCGGCGCTGGGATCGATCGACAGCCAGCCGGCTCCATCGAACGTCGCGCCTTGACTGAGAGCCAAGATCCCCGTCTGGATCACCACGCTACCGGTGTTTTGGAAAACGACACTGCTGGTTGTCGTCCCACTGCCGGCCGACTTGATGAACCGGCCTGCATTGTTGAACGTGGAATTCGCGCCTCGGTACCACCAGAGTTCCCGATCATTCTGAACGTCGAAACTGGCCCCGGCCAGATTGTTGAACACGGCGGCTTCGCCGAATCGAAGGTCTCCCGCGCCGGTCCAGACGGCGGCGCCCCGGTTGTTCAGCGTCCGCTGCATCAAGGTCTTACTGGTGGCGCCGCTGATTTCCAGTCCGCCGAGGGCCTGCGTTGTGCCGATGCCGTTCATCGTCCCCCCGGTCCAGGTCAGCGGGCCGGTCACATCCAAGATGCCCGCGCCTCCGACGACGCCGTCGCTGAGATCCAGCGCACCGGTCGTGGCCGCGTTGTGAAAGCGGACATCGCCGCCGTTTACGCGGGTGATGGCGACGTCATAGGTGGAGGTTTCGTCC
>JAVYAJ010000163.1:0-21045 GCA_032229885.1 Candidatus Anammoximicrobium sp.
CGACCTGCAAACGTTGCGCCATCGCGCGACTGGAGACGCCGTCGGCAAACCAGTTCCGCAAGACTCCGTCGAGAGTATTGGGGATTGCCGAAGGACGCCTCGAGGATTTCCTGTTAGTCAACCCGTTCAGCCCATCCGCTTGGCAACGATTCTCCCTGCGGCGCTGCGTCGCTACGGAGTGGCCCAAGGCGGTAGCGACTTCTCCCTGCGCAGCCAAGTTGGCAAGGCAGAAATGAACCGCGGCATAACGAAGAGTCAGCGTGTCGGACACAGCAAAGCGAAACAAGGGTTCGTGCCAATGCAGGATGACGCGCACCCCTGCCTCATCCACGCAAGAGAGACCCCGGCTGATCGCGATCCTTCTCCGGCATCCCCCTCGTCTAATACGATACTCTCATCCAAGAGAACAGGTGTTGTGTTGTTCGTGTTCATGCCTTGCCTTCCTTCGTGACAGGCGTTCTTTCGTCTATCCGATAGATCCGAAGGAAGCGGCTTTTATTCCCGGCGATCGCTCGTTATTTCTGGACGATCAGCGGGGCCGGCAGCCCGAAAACCAAGGAGAAACAGGGGTATGTCAGGAGCTCTGACATTGGCGTCCTGTAGCAGGGTGGCGAAGCTGTGTCGCCAACTCTTCGGACAGGTGGCCTCCAGCAGACCGGCCGCTCGCGCGGTGCGGATGAATGACAGCCGGATCTGGTCGGCCTGGACGGCGCCGGCATCCCGCCACACCGTTCCGGCAATCTTGGCGCGAGCCTCGCGAGACAAGGCCTGCTCCGTCTCCCGCTCGGCCTTTTCGATCCGCTGCGTGACGGCGCGAGCGAGCCCCGCGCGGTTTGACGTAGCGAGCGAACCACGTCCGGGCTCGAACTGTTCACGCTGAAAGACGACTCTATTTGTCCGCTGGCCGACGACGCGCCGCAAAACGGCCACCAGTTCGTCAATGAGAGGAACTGCCCATTCGCGGCGTGACTTGATCCGCCAGCTGAGTTCCGGCTTCTCTCGGACCTGCATCCAGCCGCTTTCGAGGTCCAAGTCTTCGATCAGCGAATGGAGCAGTTCGCCGGGGCGGAGGCCGGTCTTCACCAGAGTGAAGTGAATCTGAAATGTCCAGTCGTCCGCGGCGTTGCGGAAGACGATTTCAGTGTCGCCATCGAAAACGAAGATCGGCTGCGCGTCTTCGATGTGAAATCGCTTGCCGCCAAGCCCGGCGAAGGGATTCGCCCCGTACGGCGGCAGGCGCCGCTTCTTGGCCGCGTAGCCGTACAACGAACGGCAGGTCTTCAGGATGAATCGCACACCTTTGTCCCGCAACGCACATCACTTGGTGTGCGGGTGACCGTTCGGCGTGACCTTGCTGGACCGCAGGAACCGGGCAAACTGATCGGCCTGGATATCATGGGCCGGAGGATTGTCGCCAGCCTTGGTGGCGAACTGCTCCAGATGCTGCAACGCCGCGCGGTAGCGTCGGATTGTGGCCAGCGACGAACGCTGGATATGCTCGTGGTCATCCAAGAACCGCCGACACAACTCGGGCACTGTCAGCGGCGTGAACAAAAACATCGTAGGTGCCGCGGTCGCCAATTGGGCGTTGACCAGCGCTGCCACCTGATCCGCGAGGGCCTCTTCTTCGCCGATGCGGCGTCGGACCTGCTGCTGACCGTCGCGGTAGTAGACCCACCAGGCGCCGTGATGGTGGTATAGAGAGACCCGCCCGCCCCGTTTGCGGCGGGGCTTGCACCGTCGAGAACCGGCCGTGATTTGCAGTCCCTGATGCACGATTTGTGCACCAATTGTGCACCAGGGAGGCATTTTGCCGGCGCACAAAAAACGCTAAGCTGCTTTTGGCAAACAACTTAGCGTGATGGGTGGGAACTCAGAGCGGAGAGGACAGGATTCGAACCTGCGGTAGGGAGTTAACCCTACACCGATTTAGCAAACCGGCGCTTTCGACCACTCAGCCACCTCTCCTGTGACGATCTTTGACGGCGATCAGACATCGGCATGCCTCGGTCGGTCGGGTCGGTCGGCCGACGTCTGCGCCAGCCGGGCAAGCGAGCCGCGGCGCCCGTGTTGTCAGTCCCCAGGGTCGGAGGCTCTCGCCGGACCATGTCCCGCGAAACTTGCCTGGAATCGCCGCGCTGCGGGACGCGCGTCGTCGCCGTCTCAGATTACGATCCTGAGTTTAACGAATCAGGACGCGCGGGTAAAGCGGTCATTTGCGCTTTCATGGCGGGGCGACGAGACGATCGAACGGCGCGCGGGCAAAACGGCGCGCGGGCGGCGTGCGGCTCGCGTGTTATACTTCGCGCGGCTTGATGATGGCGCCAGGCTGGGCAGGCTTCAGCCAAAGCGCGCCGTACGCGCTGCGGGATTCGGCGGATCATCCCCAACCGCGTACCGTGTACAATCGACGGCGGGTCGGCGCGAGACGTTTCCTCGTCCGGGACGCCGAACGTAGGCAGGCGGAGAACGTCGATCGGACACGAACGGGCCGGACCGCATCGACGGCTTGACCGGAGGCCGGTCCGCGGCGACTGTCCGGCTGAACAGGGATCTATGAGAGACGGCGTATTCGCGTTCTGGTTTCACTTGTTCGCCGCGGCAGATGTGTTGTGCGCGCTCTTGGCGTCGGGACACGCCGTGATCTACAAACGCGATTCGCGAGCCGCGGTCGGTTGGGTCGGGCTGATCTGGTTGACGCCCTTCGTAGGCGTGCTGTTGTATGTATGGCTGGGCATCAACCGGATCGAACGCCGCGCGCGGGCGCTGCGCGCCGACCGCCGCGAGCTACGGGCGTCGCGGGATTTAGATACCGAGACGCGCGAACAGCTCGACCGCACCTTGGCCGCGGATGGCGAGCACGTGTGGCGGCTCGAACGGCTGATGCGCGATGTCACACGGCTGCCTTTGTTGTCCGGGCATCGCGTTACACCGCTGGTCGACGGCGATCAGGCGTATCCGGCCATGTTGCAGGCGATCGACGAAGCGGCCCGATCGATCACGCTCAGCACGTACATCTTTGCTCGCGACAGGGCGGGCCAACTGTTTCTGGACGCGCTGCGGCGAGCGACGTCGCGAGGCGTCGAGGTCCGGGTGTTGATCGATGCGGTGGGCGCGATGCGGTTCGGTTGGCGACCCATGTTGCACGCGCTGCGACGCGCGGGGATTCGCTGCGCGGCGTTCATGCCCACGATGATTCCGTGGCAGTTTCAGTACTCGAACCTGCGTTGCCACCGAAAGATCCTCGTGGTCGACGGGCGGATCGGCTTTACCGGCGGCATCAATATCCACGACGGCAACTGTCATCGATGGGCGCCGCGGCGACCGGTCCGCGATGTGCATTTTCAGATTACGGGCCCGATCGTGACGCAGATGCAGGAGGCCTTCGCGACCGACTGGGATTTCTGCACGGGCGAAATCCTGCGCGGCGAGCCGTGGTTTGCCCCGATCACGCCCGATGGCTCGGTTTTGGCGCGGGGCATTCCGGATGGACCGGACGAGGATTTCGACATCTTGCGTTTCACCTTGCTCGGCGCCCTCGCCTGCGCTCGCCGCCAGGCAATGGTTGTGACGCCGTATTTCTTGCCGGACGCGTCGCTGGTCGCGGCGCTGAGCGTGGCTGCACTGCGAGGCGTCCGCGTGGACATCGTCCTGCCCGCGCGCAATGACTTGGCCTTGGTCCAATGGGCGTCGACGGCCCAGTTGTGGCAGGTGCTCGAGCACGGCTGTCGCGTGTGGCTGTCGCCGCCGCCCTTCGACCATACCAAGCTGATGCTGATCGACGACGTGTGGACGCTGTTCGGTTCGGCCAATTGGGATCCGCGCAGCCTGCGGCTGAATTTCGAGTTCAACGTGGAATGTTACGACCGCGAACTGACGACATCCTTGGACGGGTTGGTCCGGAACACGATCGATCGATCGCGGCGCATCCGACTCGAGGACGTGGACGGACGTCGCCTGCCCACCCGCTTGCGGGACGGCGTGGCGAGGCTGTTGACGCCGTATCTGTAGAGCGGTGTCCAAGCTGAACATCGGGGAGAGGGGCGGTTGTCACTACGCGAAACTGGAATTATGAGGGGCGCGGAATGGCGTGTCGTTCCAGATTGCCGGAAGAGCGATCTGGGTATGACATGATGGTGGGCGAAATCGCTCGGAAACGAGCGCCAGGAAGTCGCCGCCTTGGAGAGACGCGCTCCGTCGCGTCCGCACGTTGCGTTCCGTTACATCCATCCGGTTACGGCCACGCGTAGAGCGTGGCCCTCCAGGCGTGCATCTGGTTGCGGCCACGCGTAGAGCGTGGCCCTCGGTCGCTGCGCGTGTCCATCCATTCGAGCATGGCGCGACCGCGCGATCCGGCGTCCCGCGCCGCGCGGATTGACACGAATCGCGTCGTTCAGGACACTGGCGTTCAACGCAGACAGCAATCCCGGTCCGGAGTTTCCCACGATGTCGCTCGATCCCAATTCCGATGCCCTTCCGCTGGCGGGACGACGGGTCGCTTTCTTGGGGCGGCTGGGCGGGGTCACGCGGCGCGAAGCGCAGCGGCTGGTGCGGCAGCAAGGCGGCGTGCCCGTCGACACTCCGGCCGCTGGCGCTGATCTCGTGGTGATCGGGGCGGACGAGTTGCCGTTGAACGACGACGACGCAATCCTGGACGATGCGACTCGACGGGCGGCCGCAGCCGGCCGAATCGAGATCATCGGGGAAACCGAACTGTGGCAGCGGCTGGGAATGATGGAGAGCGAGCAGCACGTCCAGCGTTTGTACACGCCGGCGATGCTTGCCGACCTGTTGGGCGTTTCGGTGGCGACGATTCGGCTGTGGCATCGCCGCAATCTGATCGTTCCGGCGCGGACCGTGCATCGGTTGCCGTATTTCGATTTTCAGGAAGTCGCCACGGCTCGCCGGCTCGCTCGCTTGCTGGCGACCGGAGTTTCGGCTGCGACCATCCAAAAGAGGCTGAGCGAACTGTCTCGATTCGTCGCGGAGGTCGAACGGCCGCTGACGCAACTGTCGATCATCATCGAAGGGCGTCAATTGTTGCTGCGACAGGGCGCAGGTCTGATCGATCCGGGCGGACAGCGACGATTCGATTTCGACGCCTACGAGGATCGGACGGGATCGGCCGGCGAGGAAAGCGATGTCGGCCTGACGTTGCATTTCGAACGTCGCGCGGCCGACGAAGTGACGCCGCCCGCCGATGACGAAGTCCTGACGTTGGCCGCGCAATTCGAGGACGAAGGCCGTCTCGAAGAAGCGGCCGAAATGTATCGACTGGCCTTGTCCGTCGTCGGCCCCTCGCCGGAGATCTGCTTTCAATTGGCCGAGTCGCTGTATCAGCTCGGAGACTTGGCCGGCGCCCGCGAGCGGTACTATATGGCGATCGAGCTGGACGAAGACTATGTCGAGGCGCGGGCGAACCTGGCGTGTGTTCTGGCCGAGATGGGGCAGACGGAACTGGCGCTCGCGGCGTTCGAAGGCGCGCTGAAATACCATCCTGATTTTCCGGATGTCCATTTCCACTTGGCTCGAACCTTGGACGAGCAAGGGCGGCGCGCCGAGGCCGAGGAGCATTGGCGAGTGTTCCTCAAGCTTGCGCCCGACAGCCCCTGGGCCGACGAAGCGGCCGATCGGTTGCAGTGCCCCTGAAAGGCCGCCGAACGCGCGGCGTCAGACGAGACGTCAGGCCAAAGCCCGGGCGACGACACGTCTTGTAGATGCGGCACGCGCCAGTACAGAAGCGGCGCCGATGCGGCAAGGCGAACCCCTCGAGGATGACCTCCGGGCAGGTGTATCGGGCGCGGGTGAGAATGACCAGTCGCATCGTGCGTGACGTGCGGCAAACGGAGGCCGAAGCCCGCTTGACAAAGGGCCATTCCGGGTCGCCCAATGCATAACGTGCGCATCTGACGACAACCGCGCAACCGCCAATGTCTAAGGGTTAGCGTTGGCCGGGCGTCCGTCTGCTGACGCTCGCCTGCACGCGGAACATCGCGCACCATTGGTGGCGGCGGGTGGCCGTCTTGAGTGTTTCGCGCGCCGTCGGATCCGGCCGAACCGATCACGGATGCGACCATTTGGATGCGGGCACGTTTTGTTGAGACCGAGAGACACGGTGCGACGCGACGCGCGCCGCACGGGAGGAAAGTTATGCAGGTCTACGATACGGAGCGTTTGTTGACCCTGATGCGCGGGTTTCAGCCATCCTGCGTCCTGGCAGCGGCGGCTGATTTGGATGTCTTCAACCAGTTGCAGGCCGAACCGCTGACGGCACGGGACGTCGCCGACCGGCTGCGGTGCGACCTGCGGGGGATGACCATCCTGCTGGATGCGTTGGCAGGTCTCGACATCCTGGTGAAGACGGGCGCTCGGTACGCCTTGGCGCCGTCTGTCGCCCCGTTGGTCGTCGATGATTCTCCGCACAGCGTGGCTGCCATGCTGCGACACCAGGCCAACTGTCTACGGAACTGGACTCTCTTGCCGTGGGTGGTCCAATCCGGCGAGGCGGCCGACGCCCCGTCAAGCGTTCGCGGCCCGAAGGCCGATCAGCAGTCGTTCATCGGAGCGATGCACGACGTCTCGCAGACGATTGCCGAGCCACTGATCAGCGAGGTCAACCCCGGCGGCTTCGGTTGCGTGCTGGATGTGGGCGGCGGGTCCGGAACGTGGACCATGGCGTGGCTGCGCGCCGAACCGTCGGCGCGGGCGATTCTGTTCGATCTGCCCGCGGTCATTCCGCTGGCTCGCGAACGGCTGACCAACGGCGGCATGATCGAACGAGTCTCGCTGGTTGCGGGCGACTTTGACATCGATCCGCTGCCGACCGGCGCGGACCTGGTCTGGTTGAGCGCCATCATTCACCAGAATTCCCGAGCGGAGAATCAGGGCCTGTTTCGCCGCATTGCCGACGCGCTCGAACCGGGGGGCCGGATCATGATCCGCGACATCGTGATGGATGAATCTCGCACCACGCCGCGGGCCGGGGCCCTGTTTGCCGTCAATATGCTGGTCGGCACGCCCGGTGGCGGAACGTATACGCTGACCGAGATCCGCGAGGACCTGGATGGGGCGGGTTTCGAGGACGTCCAGTTGATCCGCCCGGACGATGGCATGCGCGCCGTCGTGGCGGCCCGGTTGGCCCGCCGTCCGTAGCGATCCGGCGCGCTCGGAATCGCCTCGGCGACGCAGGCCGTACCAAAGTTTCAGACGCCGGGCGGCGACTTGGCGTCGTTCGCGCTGGCGCTCGGCGGTCGGATGTTCGGCACAGGACCCGGTAGAACGACGGCCAGCAGTGACAGGAGCCAGCCGAGCAGCAGCAAGCTGCCGCCCACAGGCACGATCAAAGCCCAGCCTTTGACGCCGGTCAATACATAGGCGTACAGACCGCCTGAAAACAGCAATGTCCCCAGGCACAATCCTCCCGCGCCCACGCCAAACAAGCGGCGCGGCCAGAGGGTCGAGCTCACGCCGAGGCAGATCAGCCCCAATCCGTGGTACATCTGGTATCGCGCCGCCACGTCCCAATTGTCCAGTCGATGTTGCTGTTCCAGAGGAGACAGCCCCCAGGTCGAAACGGCCCGTTTCAGGCCGTGCGCGCCAAAAGCGCCCAGGCCCACGCTGCCGAGCGCGAACAAGGCGCCGACGGCAAACCACGCTCTTGCAGCCATCATTTGAATGCTCCGAGTTCGGGGAACGCTTCCTTCAAGCCCGGTCGAGCGAACACGAAGATGCCATGCTGCACAGCCAGTTCGTGGTATCCGACCCGCCGCGCTTCGGCCATGACATACTCCATCTTGTCCAGCGATTGCTGGAAACGCTCGTAGGTATCAAGGACAATCCAATCGAAGACTTCGACCGGCGATCGGCCGTCGCCGGCCTCGAGCCGCAGGGCATCCCAGCGGACCACTGCCTGTTCGACCGATTCGAGCCGTCGGACATTCAGCAGGTGCGCGGCAACGCGGCCGCTGGCCAGAACGCTGGTCTGTTTCTGATTGACCTGTCGCACGACCTGGCTCAAGAAGCGGTTGGCGGGCGTGCCCAGTCCGCGCGGGTTGACGACAGTCGGGGTCTCGTCGGTTTGATAGGTTTGTGCCAGCATGATCGCCAAGGTGGGGCTGCTCCATGGAAGCGCGCCGAACAAAGTCGAGGCGACCAGACAGGAAGCCAGCGCCGCCAGCGCCAACGACAAATCAGTCGGCTCCGCGGCCCGGCCCGTTACGGTCGTCGGGCCGCCGGCAGCCTGTCGCGAGAGCGCTTGATCTCGCCGCGCGCTCGGACCCAGCGTCGCGCATGGGCCGGCCGAACCCCGCCGTTCAGATGCGCCGCGTCGCGCTCCGGCAATTCCGGCCAGCAGCAGGATCGGCAACAAGGTCGTCACGTACTGAAAGGCAATCGATTTGGCCGGCGGGTGGTTCCAGCCCAGCAGCAACCCCAAGGGAAAGACCATCGCCAGCAACAGCCAACGCCCACGAACGAGGACGGCCGGCGTCAGTGGCAGCAGGAGAGTGATCAGGAACAGCAGCGACTGGGGGTGCAACGCCTGGCTCCAGAACGCGGATGGTCGCCACAGCGGTGACAGCGCGATCGCCAGCCCCGAGTCTCCCAAGTTCTCGAATCGCCCGGTCTGATACGGAGTGAACCCGGCGTAGCGGACGATCACGACAAAGGCGACCGTCAGCGTGGCCCATGTGGCGATCCACGCCCAGGGCGGCAGGCGCCGCGCCAGTTTGGCGTCCGCACGTTCGGCCGTCGCTTCGCGATCGAGCTGAGGATTCGCACAAGCCCCGCGCGAAAGCCACCAGGATTGAAAGCCTAGCGCGGCCGCCAGACACGCCAGAGCGACGATCACGGCTTCCTCGCAACTGGCTGCCAGGACGGAGAACGCCACAGCCCAGCCGTAGCGGCGCGCCAACAAGGCGCTGGCCGCGGCAAACATCCAGGGCAGCGCAAGGCTGATCGGATGCCAGCCGTACGAATAGTTGAGATTCAACTGACTCACCGGAGGGAAGGCCAGATAGACGGCTGCCCAAATCGCCGCGACGGTCGCGCTCGTGCCCCAAGCGCGGGCGATTCGGAAGATCAACGGCGCCGGCGCGGCCAGGCACAGCGCCTGTAGCAGGATGAACAGCCGAGGGTTCGGCCACAGTCCCCACAGCGGGGCCAGCAAGGCCAGCGCGGGGTTGAAGTGGTCCCAGAACGCGGGCAGGCTCGGCGTCTCGAACAAGAACCCGCGCCCGCTCGACGTGCTGGCGACGCGAAAGCCGAAGTGTCCAAAGTCGTGATAGCCCAGCAGATATTCGTCCAGCGCGCGACAGCCCTGGACATACCACCAGACGGCGGCTGCGATGGCCAGCAGCCATGCCAGAACGTGCGGACCGGCGGTGGCCCATCGCCACGCCGGTTCACGCGGCGGCGCGGCCGGGTTCGACAGATCCTCTCGCGGTTTCCACGGCGGCTGGAGCGAAGCGACGAGGCTTGCGACGGCCGCGCCCGATAGCCACGCCAGGAACAGGGCCTCGGGGAACGTGGCGGGAATGGACCATCCCAGTGCGCGAAACGCGTCGATCAACGGAATCCAGCCGGCGGCCAGTAGCCAGCCCGCGGACGGCGTGAAGATCCGCCTCTGGACGCGAGCTTGTCGGAGGCAGGCCGAACCGAGCGCCGCCCCGATCAGCAGGATGGACGCCAGGCTCCAGGGGCCGAGGACAATGAAGCCCCATAGGGGCGGCGCCGAGGCCACCACGTGATAGTCCAAGATCTGGTGCTCGCGGCTCATCAACAGCAGCAGGGACCAGCCCCACAGTCCGGCCGCCAACCAGGCCACCGCGGCGGCTCGAAAATGCCCCGCGCCTCGGAGGTCGTTCCCAGTCGTGCCGCGCCGTTGAAATGCCATGAAGCTATCGTCTTGCGAGTCTGCTCGGCCGTCAAGGCGACAGCCAACGACCCGCACAGCAGACGATCCCCACCGAGGCGCGCAGGCCGTGACCGGGGCCGCTATTTGACGAGACCCGCGGCGCGCGGCCAGGCTGATGACAACTGGCGAGATGAACGCACATTGTGAAGAGAGCGGATCTCGATACGATGTCCGCTCGACCCTCGCGCTGCGTCGGGTCGGATTCACCGTCGTTGGGTTGGTTCGATTCGCACGTCGTCGAACGAGATTTCACCGGTGTTGCCGAACAGCCCGAGTCGGACGATCGCCTGGCGGGCTTGAGGAGGGACCGCGGTCAGGCGTTCGCGTTTTTGCCAGGGCGCCGAGCCGATGAACTTGCCTAAAAAGACTTGGCCGACTTCTTTGCGGTTCTCGTCGTAAAACGTGATGAAAACGGTGGGGAACTCGGTTCGCTGCGTCTGGCGAACGTCGCGATATTTGACCCAGACCGAAAAACGGATCTCCGTCACGCGGCGGCCATCGGCGGCAAAGCCCTGCATGATGTGGCCGATGCGGCCCGACGTTTCGTTGCGCACCGTGATGAAGTGTTCGCCTTCGGGCGCCTCGCGGCCGGTCTCTTGGGTGACTAGCCGCTGGTAGTACCACCCGGGCATATACCCGCCGAGGCCGGGCGGTTGCTCAAAGCTGCCGTTGACCAGCGGGGACAGACCCGAAGGCGCAGCCTCGCTGCGCTCGGCGTCGGCTCGGCCCGTCATCGGGACGAACAAGGTGGGTTGCAATTTCTCAGCCTGCAATCGGCCGTCCTTCTTCCGCAGCAGGTACAGCGTCTGCTGGTACGCGTCGCCCACCGGGACGACCATCAGCCCGCCTTCGCGCAACTGGTCGACGAGCGGCTGAGGCACTTTTTCCGGCGAACACGTCACGATGATCTTGTCGAACGGCGCATGTTCGGGCCAGCCTTGAAATCCGTCACCGACCCGGACGAAGACGTTCGCGTAGCCCAGACGCTTCAATGTTCGCTCGGCGCGGCGCCCCAGCGTCTCGACGATCTCGATCGAGTACACGTCTTTGACCAGCGGGCTGAGCACGGCGGCTTGATAGCCGCTGCCCGTGCCGATCTCCAGCACGCGGTCCGTCGGTTGTGGATCCAACTGCTCGGTCATGTACGCCACGATGAAGGGCGACGAGATCGTCTGGCCATCGCCGATCGGCAAGCCCATGTCGTAATAGGCATACGCCCGCTGGTCGACCGTCACAAACTCGTGCCGCGGCGTGGTCCGCATGACTTGGAGCACGCGAGGATCCTTGACGCCGTCCGGGATGATCACGTCGTCCACCAACTGCCGCCGAGCGCGTTCGAATTGGGCGGCTGATTGCGCCAGTCCGCTGGTCGCGATCGTCCCGAGCAGAATCGTGCTGAGAGCCTGAACCCAGAGGCGGGCGCGGGCCGCGGCCGGTCCCGTCTGGCCACGCACGGTGGGCGGGCTTGCTTTCGCGTCGGCGGCGCAGGCATTTGCGCGACGGCGCCCCGTCGCACGGCTGCCCGGGCCTTGCCCTACGGTCCACGGCCTTGTCGCGTCGTTCATCGTACGTTCCTCACTTGTCCGATGGCTGGGCGATCGCTATTGAATGCGAAGCCCCTTGGGCAACGCGTCGCCGAGTGCGCGGCCCTGCTCGTCGCGGTCCAACGTTCCGCCCTCCTGGACCAGTTGGATCAAATGCGGCGATGCGTCGATGCCATACATCCAATCTACCACTTCGCGACGGATCTTGTCGTCCATATCCCGATATCGATCGCCCGTACGACGCGCGATCTGCATCGCCGAAAAGGCCTCGACATCGGTCGGGTCGCGCGTGCGCAGCAGTGCCCGCAGCCAATCGCCGGCCACTTCGGCCGGGACAACCGTGTTCAGCGGGCCGTACAGCGGCTGACGCGCGGCGATGCGTCCCAACGCCCAGGTCATCGCGGATCGAGCGGGCTGCATCGACTTGGTATTCCACAGGTCTGTCAGCATCGTGCCCAGTTGGATTTTGTCCGCAACCGATAGCAATTCCAGACTGGCCAGCAAACGCCACATCTCGACCGACTGTTGCGGCGTAAAGCCGACATCGCCGCTGCCTCTGCCGGCGGCCGTACGGTGATGCAACGAGCGGGCGGCGGCGAGCAGCGGATCGGCGAGAGCTCGCTGCTGGCCGGACGGCAGCCCGCCCGCGATCCGCCGCCAGAGGATCCACGACTCGTTGCGAACCGCCGCCGTACCATGGCTCAGTTTGCCCTGGACGATCCGCCACGTTTCGGATACGCGCCAGTCGTCGATCGCCATCCCATAGCCCGGCCGCAGGGCGTATCCCAGCAGGTTTAGCCAACGCGTTTCATGTTCGCTGCTGCGACTGCGACCAGCCTGGTGGTCCAGCAGGCGTTCCCAGATTCGCCGCAGCAGGGGCATCGGCCATTCGTGTCGCTCCAACGCCAGCGCCTCGGTCATGCGTTTGACCAGACTCGCGGGTTTGGACGCTCCGCCGATCGCGAACGTATCGTCGATGACCTGCTCGCACCGCTGCCACGCCTGCTCGTCGATCGTGCCCTCGGCCTCGCCCGTTGTCTCGCAGGCGTCGCGGTCCGTCTGCGTCGCCGAACGGACGTCGAACTGCAGCCGCCAGCGTCGATCCCCGTCCGCGGCGCTGCACCACAGCTCGAGCGTGCCGATTTCGCTCAGCCGCGCATGCAAGCGGACCGCCAGCGTACCGGCCTGTTTCTTGCCCCGAGTCCGCAACACTGTGCGGATCGGCGGCAGCGGTTTCATCTGTTCGAGGTCCACCGGCATCACTTCGCCCGGCAGATCGGTCAGCCGCGTGCTCGATACATACAGCGGAAACTCGACCGGCTGATGGATCAACAGCTCGAACCGCCGCTCGACCAGATCGATCGTCTGCCCCGTCTCGGCGTTGCCGGGAACCAAGCAAATCGCCGCGGGCGGGTCGCTCTCGACACCCAGGTAATACGTGCGAGCCAACGCCGCGGCGATCCGCACTCCGCGACCCCGGCGCACCGCGCCGTAGTACGCCGCTCCGTAGGCGACCGCCAAGTCCAGCCGCTCGTTGTCCAACAGGATCGGCGTCCAGTCCGGATCGTCCGCGCTAAACCAGTTCCGCAACGCGGCGATCAAACGCTCGCGAATCAGCGGCGAGTTGAACACGCCGCCGTTGAACAGGACGATATCGGGTCGTGCTGGATCAGGCCCCTGTGCCCTGTCCTGCGCGTCGTCGCCGGCGTGGCGGTGAGCCGTCAAGAACGCGGCCAGATAGCGAGTGATCGCCGGATCGGGCGCGTACGGTAGTCCGAACTCGCGGAACCCGGACTGCGTGCGTTGCGGTTTGTCGTCCAGCTTGACCAACGGAAAGAAGCCTTCGAGCAGCAGGGGCCGCACTTGGTCGCGGGCGACTTCGACCCGCACGCCGCCGCCGATCAGACGGGCGCCGCTGCCGGGCAGGTTGAACGCCAACCGGTCCGGACAGCCGTCGGTCAGCACCTGTTCTTTCAGCCGTCGACCGATCCGCACCAGCACTGCCCACTGATGCGCCTGAAGATTGCCGCCCAGTTGCGTCTCGAGGTGTCTGGCCAGCGCCAGATCTTGGTTGTCGCCGCCCAGGATCAAGTGATCGCCGACGGCGACTCGATGAAACTGGACTTTGTCGTCGTCTGTGCGGCGCACGCGGATCAACGTGAAATCCGTCGTGCCGCCGCCGATGTCGCAGACCAGGATCTTCTGTCCCGGTTCGACCCGCTGTTCCCAATCGGTCTGGTGCGCATCGAGCCACGCATAGAACGCAGCTTGCGGCTCCTCGATCAACACGACTCGAGGCAGCCCGGCGGATGCGGCGGCTTGGACCGTCAGTTCGCGAGCCACCTCGTCGAACGAAGCCGGCAGCGTCAGTACGATGTCCTGGTCGGCCAACGGATCGTGGGGAAAGCGATCCTGCCAAGCGTCGTGAATATGCCGCAAATAGCACGCGCTGACGGCGACCGGACTGAGTCGCTGGACGTCGGCGGCGCCCTGCCACGGCAACAAGTCGGCGGTCCGATCGACGCCCGAATGACAGAGCCACGATTTGGCCGACGCGATCAGCCGCGCCGGGGCGCGAGCCCCCTGCTCGCGCGCAAACACGCCAACCGCGTATGTCGGCGGCTCGGCGGTCCAGGCGAGCCGCAATCCGGCGGTTGTCGCTTGGTCTGCAACAGGCTGATAGTGGTACGAAGGCAGCGATTCCAGGGCTTCGATCTGGCCTACGTCCACCAGTTGCGGGATCCGAAACGTCTGGACGCGCCACGGCTCGCGAGCCGTATCGATATAGGCCACGGCTGAATTCGTCGTGCCCAAGTCGATGCCGACGAGAAAACGGCTAGGCTGAGGCTGGTCGTCGCGCAACGTCGATCCGGTCGGCATATCGGTGTTCACTTTTCGCCCGGCGGCGGGCGATGGCATGCTTTCGGTCAGTTCGCCCGCACCGTCCGCCAGCGTAACACAGCATTCAGCAGGATTCAAACGGGGCGCGTGGCACGTGCGCCGTCCAGACTGGCCCGCGACGCACCGCTGCGTACGCTCCGCCGATCGAGGCGGACGCGTTGCACGTCCGCCGATTCGCACTACACGGGCTGCCGCCACGTTTCGAAGCGCTGGGCGAGAGCGTGTCAGGGGTTGCCGATTTCGGCAGGGCCGCAGCAGTGCCCGTGAGCGACCGCGGATTGCCTGTCTTTGCGAGTTTGGCGACCCCCAAGCGTAGGTCAAAGCCCAACAACCTCGGCGTCCGCGAAATGCGGCGCGCTAGCCGAGGCAAAACCGGGCGCCAGGCGACGACTTTATTCAATACAGGGCGGTAGAGAGTCTGTCCAATATTCGCAACCGCCGCGGCAGGTTGGGCTGCTCGCCATCGCGCTTGCACGATACGTCATGGGCCGAGCCCAATTCTCGGACAGGCTCCTAAGCGAACAGCGTCTGTTCGCGTCCGGGGCCCACGGATGCGATCTTCACTGGACAGCCGATCAGCTCCGAGACGCGGCCCAGGAAACGCCGAGCGCCATCCGGCAGCTCGGCGATGCTCCCCGCGGCGCGCACATCCTGCAGCCACCCCGGCAGCACTTCGAAGACGGGTTGGACTCGCCGCAGATCGTCCGTCTGGCTCGGGAAGACGTCGATCCGCCGTCCGTCCAGTTCATAGGCTACGCACAACTTGATCTCCGGCAGTTGGCTCAGCACGTCCAGCATCATGACAGCCAAGGCATCGACGCCGCTCAGCCGGGCGGCATAGCGGACCGCGACGGCGTCGAACCATCCACACCGCCGGGGGCGTCCCGTGGTCGTGCCGTATTCGTTCCCGAGCTCGCGAATCCGTTGTCCCGTTTCGTCCGTCAGCTCGGTGGGAAACGGCCCGCCGCCGACGCGCGTCGTGTAGCCTTTGACGACGCCGATGACGTGCTTGATCCACCGCGGCGGGACGCCCGAGCCGGCACAGACGCCGACGCCCGAACTGTTGCTGCTGGTCACGAACGGAAACGTGCCGTGGTCGATATCCAGCATCGAACCCTGAGCTCCCTCGAACAAGATTCGCCGCCCCGCCTCGGCGGCGTCCAGCAGATACGCGGTCGTATCCGCCACGAAAGGTTTGAGCCGCGCCGCGTGCCCGTGATACTCGTCCAGGATCTGATCGGCATCCAAGATGTCGTCTGAACCGAGTTGCGCCAGCAGCCGCTGTTTGACCTGTACGATCTGCGCGACCCTATCGCGGAAATCGCTGTGGTACAGATCGCCCAGACGAATGGCGTGTGAGCGACCGTATTTGTCCCGATAGCACGGCCCGATCCCGCGGTTCGTCGTGCCGATGCTTTCGCCGCCCAGCAGGCTCATGTTGGTCGCGCGGTCCTCGGCGATGTGCCAGGGAAAGACGACGTGCAAGCGGTCGCTGAGTCGCAGACTGTCGTTCAGCGTCACGCCGCGCGCCGCCAGCGAGTCGATCTCCTGGAGGGCAATCGCCGGATTCAGCACCACTCCGGGACCGATCACATTCATCACCCCCGGGGTCAGCACGCCGCTGGGCAGGTGGTGCAGCTTGTACACTTGTCCCTCGACCACGACCGTGTGGCCCGCGTTGGCCCCGCCCTGGTATCGCACCACGATGCCAAAGTCTCGCGTCAACAGATCGACGATCTTGCCCTTGGCCTCGTCACCCCACTGCAAACCGATTACGCAAGTTCCAGACAACTCGGATCTCCCATCAATCTATTCTGTGCGCGATGCCGTGCACGGGCGCCCATGTCCGCGCAAACGTCGGATCCCGTGCGGCCAAGGCGGACCGAAGCCCGCGCCGCAAGGTCCCACACCGCGCCGCGCGAAGCACCGACTCCCGGTTGGCCGCCGGCGGCTATTGCAACTGCTTCAGCCGGATCTCTCGAAACTGGACGAGCATCGGCGGGCCCGCGTGCACCTGCAGCGCCAGGATCCCGTCCACACGCCCCTTGTCCGACTGGTTGTCCGTGACATCGACCGTCGTAAACCCGTTGACTTTGTGCACCAGATGATTGCCTCGGGCGATGATCGTGTAATCGTTCCAACCTTCGTTTTGAATCGAGGCGGCGACGGCCTTTTCATCGCATGTCGGGGCGTCGGCGGCAACCGTCTTGGCGCCGTCCGCGCCGATCGTCACGCGTTGGCCGCGCAGGGCTAGGATTCCGCGCCCCCGCTCCTCGTACAGAATGCCCACGTAGCGACCGCTGGCGTCGAAATCCGCTTGATAGCCGCCGACGACAAAGTCATCGTACTCGGTGCTCCGGTATTGGATGCCCGAGTTGCCGCCCACCATGCGAAACTGCAATCGCAACTCGAAATCAGCGAGCTTGCCGCCGCGCCAGATCAAGAACGTATTTCCCTTGGTCGGGTTCTCCGCCGTGGTCTGCCCTGTAATCACGTCGTCGCGAACCGACCAGAACTGCGGCTTGCCCTGCCACCCGTCGAGTGATCGGCCATCGAACAGACTGACAAAGCCGCCCTCCGCCTCGTCGGCGGCCCACGCCGCGCTGGCGAGCAGGCTCAGAACGCCCACAGCTAGCCCGCCGACAAACCTCTTGCTGCCTCTCATGGTTGACTCCTCGATTCTATCGTGCCGCGTCGTAAAACAGTATCTCAAGCGCTCGCGTGTCGCGTCGCGTTCAAGCGAACGCTCTCGTTCGCCGAGATCGTCATTGTCTCCGCGATCCGCAAGGAGACTCCGTAAGGAGGCCTTGTCGGGCGAGCTTCGACCCGTCCCCGCCCGCGCGGGGCTCGGCGGTCCACCGGTTAGGCTCACCCACACGCCACAAAAATGCGCTCGGCTCGCGGCGAACGCGACAAAGGCGCCCCGCTCGCGATTGCTATTCATACCAGGAAGCCCGCGCGAAATACAGTAGCGGACACGCGACGCGGCGCGGTTTATCGCGCAGCGCGCAGACTCGACGCCCGGATTTGACGACAGGCGGCTCCCTCCGAGACGGACTCGTGCGCTGCGGACAACAGGTGGCGGGCGGCCGTCGGCCGCGGAGGCGACGGCCGTGGGCCGCGGTCGCGTTCGAGCGCGTCTTGGGAATCACGCGTCACTCGACGACGTGCAGCACTTGAGGCGGAAAGCACAGCACGGGGATGGCGAGCGAGGCGAGCCCCACAACAATTCGCAGCCAGCCCAGTTTAACAGTATCGTCGCGCGTAGGCGGGTGCGTCGTGCCGATCAGAAAGACGAGAAAGACCATCAGCGCCCAGCGATCCCACGTTCCCGTGCTCAGCATGTACACGATGGCGCCGACCATGAAGGCGCGGGCAATCCAGTGGGAATTCTTGCCGAACAAGGCGTAGCTCACGTGGCCGCCGTCCAGTTGGCTGACGGGCAGCATGTTCAGGCCGGTGATCAGCAAGCCGACCCAGCCTGCCATGAAATACGGATTCAGATGGCTGCACCAGATCTGGTCGGCTTCGATCCCCGCCACGTCGTATCCGGGCGGTGGATGCAAGGCCAACAGCGACCGGACGAGCAACGGCATGTCCAGCCGAAACGGGCCATGCCCCGGGGCGGTCAGGTCCAGGCGGGCGATGCCCATCAGCAGCACGGGGACGGCGACGACCAGCCCGGCCAACGGCCCGGCCAAACCGATGTCGAACATCTGCTTGCGATCGGCGCGTCGCCCGTCCATGCCGATGACCGCGCCCATCGTGCCCACCGGCGAGATCGGGAACGGGATGAAGTACGGCCAACTGGCCGGGATTTTGTAACGCAGCGTGGTCAGAAAGTGCCCCATCTCGTGCGTAAACAAGATCGCCAGCAAGCACACCATGTAGATCAACCCGTCCTGCCAATGGGCGATGATCGCCCGGCGGATCGGCATCGCATCGGCGGCTTGCAGCCACTGTTCCAGATAGAAGATCGGCAGCCAGCCGACCGCGCCGACCCAGAACGTCGAGAGGCAGGTCGCACCGAACAGGATCAGCGGCAGCTTTTTCCGCCGCGGGCGGGCGGCGGATCGCTCGTCGGGCGCCGACGGGCCGCCCCGCGGCTCAGGCGGCTCAGGCGGCTCGACGAGCTCTGCCCACACGTATCCCTCGCCGCCCGCGTTCGAACCTGCGGGGGGTATTCTCGAATTGTCGCCGGATTTCATGTGCGCAAGATACACTTGTTCCGGCATTCCGACTACGGCACACTTCGATCTTGGCCGAGACGGCGGGCGAAGTTATCATACCCGGCAGGGATTTGTCTGCGCCCGGCCGACCGACGTCTGTTCCCGCGCCCGCCGGTCGCCCACGACACGACGAAACGCAACGGGCGGATTTGAAACGCAACGCGCCGCTTTAACGGAGCACAAACGGGGTGACGACCATGGCCAGTTTTCGCATCGAGCGGGACTCGATGGGCGAAGTGCAGGTTCCTGCCAAGGCGTATTACGGGGCTCAGACGCAACGGGCCGTCGAGAATTTCCCGATCTCCGGCTGGACGTTGCCGCCCGCGTTGATCCATGCGATGGGATTGGTCAAATACGCCTGCGGGGTTGCGAACCGCGACTTGGGCAAGTTGACCGGTTCGGGCAAGAATCCGCTGAACGACGCCCAGGTCGCGGCGATGCTGCAGGCCTGCCGCGAGGTGGCCGAAGGGATCCACGACGGCGAGTTTCCGGTCGACGTGTTCCAGACGGGCTCGGGCACGTCCAGCAATATGAACGTCAACGAGGTCATCGCCAACCGGGCCATCGAAGCGTTGGACGGCGATCGGTTTCGGCAGGAAAAGCCCGTGCATCCCAACGACCACGTGAACATGGGGCAGAGCACGAACGATATTTTCCCCACTTCGATCCACGTGGCCGTCGGCGTCGAGATCAAGAACGATTTGATTCCGGCGCTCCAGCGGCTGGCGGACACGCTCGCCCAAAAGGCCAAGGAGTGGGATCAGATCATCAAGATCGGCCGCACGCACCTGATGGACGCCACTCCGCTGCGCCTGGGCCAGGAGATCGGCGGGTTGGCGCGGCAGATCGAGCTGTCCATCCAACGCTGCCAGCAGGCGATCACGGCGGTGACCGAACTGCCCGTCGGCGGCACGGCCGTCGGCTCGGGGATCAACACGCATCCCGAGTTCGGTCGTCGCGTCGCCGCCGTGCTGGCCGACGAGACGGGCATTCCGTTTATCGAGGCCGTCAATCATTTCGAGGCCAACGCCCAGCGCGACGCCATCGTCGAGTGTCACGGCTATCTGCGGACGGTCGCCACGACGCTGTTCAACGTGGCCAACAACATCCGCTGGTTGGGCTCGGGGCCGCGGTGCGCGTTCTTCGAGGTCATTCTGCCGGACCGCCAGCCGGGCAGTTCGATCATGCCCGGCAAGGTCAACCCGGTGATGTGCGAGAGCATGATGCAGGTGGCCGCCCGCGTGCTGGGAAACGACCAGGCGCTGACGCTCAGCGGCGCGGCCGGAGGCCAGTTCCAGTTGAACATCATGATGCCCGTCATGGGGCACGCGGCGCTGGAGAGCATCCACCTGCTGGCGGCCGCGTCTCGGGCGTTTGTCGATTTTTGCGCCGAGGGGCTCGAAGCGAACCCGGCCGCGTGCGAAGCGTCGGTCGAACAAAGCTTGTCGATGGTGACCGCGCTGAATCCGTACATCGGCTACGAAGCTGCCGCCAAGCTGGCAAAGGATGCGTTTGCGACCGGCAAGACGATTCGTGAACTGTGCCGAGAACAAGGAATCCTGCCCGAAGCGACGCTGCGCCAGGCGCTGGATCCGGTGCGAATGACCGAGCCGCACGCGTAGCGATCGGCCCAGTCGAGGCGCGGCTGTCCGCGGCTGATGACGGCCGGACATGGCACGCGCGTCGTGACGCGAAGCCCAGGGCGTAGCCCGAGATGACTTTCCGAGATCGCGCGGCCTCGCGCCGACGCGGCCGACGCGCGCGGGCCCAGAGGATGCGACCCGTGGCGGCTTGGCGTGAGACCGTTTTCACGCTTTGGGAAATTGTCGCTGGCCAAATCCGAGTGCTTCGTCAAGGCTGAATATGAGGGTGACCGCAGTCTTCAGACTACGGAAATCCGGTACGCTGGCCCGTACGACAACCCGAGAATTACGATTGGAGAACGCACTAGGAGCGTGTCCGAGAAATGGGCTCGACACACAACATGTTGTGGAGGCGCGATCGCTAGCAACACAACCTATTGTGGTATTTTGTAATACTCGGACACGCTCCTAGGCGACCAGCGGGGACGACCCCGAGGCGACTACGAGCCGAACGCTTCGGTTGCGCGTCGCACTTCGACTCGACGCCGCGCCATCGAGAGACGCAGCCGGACGCCGGCCAGGGGAGACCTTATCCGGACGAAATCGCATTTCACAAGGAAAGTCTATTCCGGACCGAACAGTAGGGTCTTAGTCCGTATCGTGCGCGCACTGGGCGCGCATCTTGTACACCGGTCTGTACAGGACACTGGTGGGTTATGGGCACTAGAACTCGTTTGGTGCAATTGCTATTGCATGACTTTTGCGCGGCACAGACGACCGGAAGCGTGTTGGCCGAAGGCCATCACCAACGTAGCCTGGGGCAACGCCCCAGGAGTCAGAGATGATAGCAACCGTGTTGGCCGAAGGCCAACATC
>JAVYAJ010000164.1:0-4963 GCA_032229885.1 Candidatus Anammoximicrobium sp.
CCGCGCAAGGACGTCGATGAAACGCAGAGACGCAGAGGACACAGAGCTCCTGCAAGCACAAGATGTAATCCTTCAACAACTTAACGCTGTCGCTATCTGAAAAACATTGTCGAAAAGTTCACGACGTTTGAGGTTAGTAGTACAGACGGGCCACGTTGACATCTGCAATCGGGCGTCCGATCTCCAGCCGCGGCGAAGTTCGGTGGCTATAGATCGGGCGTCCGTTGATCTGGCAGGGGCGGATCCGACGCGTTTCGATCTGACGCATCTGGCTCTAGCCCGGGGTCGCTCCGCATCTTTTGCTCGCATCCCGTGTAAAACGTCTCGTCGAGCTCGACCGTATCCTCGACAGCTTCGACAACTCCGTCAAGCTCCGGGTTCCTGCACTCGGTGCGCGTCGCGTCACCGGAGGTCGTCGGTTGGCGCTCGCTGCGCGGCGGCGGGGGCGCCGCAGGCTTTGTATCGGCGTCACGTCGAGCGTCCCTCGGCGCAAACAGCAGCACCGCGACTGCGCCCGCGACGACCACAATCAGGCTGGCGGGAAACCACGGCGAGAGCTCGGCAGAGATCCCCTGCACCACGATCATGGCGAATGCGCTGACGATCACGGCGCCGCCGAAGACCAAAGGCATGACGCTGATCGCCCTGGCTCCGAAGCTGAACGCCATGAGTACACCTAAAATTCCGCTCGCCGCTGCGACGCCGCTGGCGAGCGACCACATGGCGCCCGTGAACCAGGGGCCGCTACGCTCGCCGTAGAACGGCAACAACAGAAACGGAACCACCGTGACAATCAAGACATGGGCCACGCCCGCGCACAACAGGGGACGCCAGCGACTGTGGTCCATCCGCGAATAGCCCTTGTCCAGGAGCGGCCCGCAACCGCCCCAGCACAGCACGGCCAGCCCGATCGACAGCGGGAGCAGCGTCAGCTTTTCCAATATCGATGCTCGACCATTGTCTTGGGTCGGCTGGGCTGCCATCGCACTTCCCGCGTCGCGCTCGTGCGCCGCCATCGCAGGCTGTGTCGCCGATCGCTCGACGGCCTCAGACGGCTCGTGCACCGCCGGGCTCGAATCCGGTGTGAAGACCCATAAGCAGATCGTGCCGACGGCGACCAGGATCACCCCCGCGAAAAACAGCGGGCTGGCGTGCCGCCCCGCTTTCGATGTCCACAACGCGGCAAACGTATTGACCACCGCCGCCAACCCGAAGACCCACGGCATGACATAAGTCGGCTGGCCATGAAACCAGAACGACACGGCGATCGCCAGCGCGCCGCACGCGCCGGCGAGCCCGCCGAGAAACGACCAGACAACGCCCGTCGCGGTCCACCGGCCGCGGTCGCCGTTGATTCGCAGCGCGGCGATGGGCAGGATCACGGCGATCAGACAATGGGCCGATCCGAAACCGATCAACGGCCGCAGGATGCCCGCCCTGGCGCCATCGCCCAACTGCGCCTGTGCGTGGTGCATGGCCGGACCGAACAGGCCCCAACCGAGCAATGCCAGAATGACGAACGCGGGGGTTAACAGCAGGCTGCGCATGAGCGACGAAACCGTTTTGCATCGAGGATTCGCTAGTCAATACACGACGAGAACTCAGTTGCCTCGCCAGCCCACAATCGACGCCGAACAGCCGTTTAACGGACAACGAGTTGTTTGCGTCCGCGTTCGGCGCGTGGTCGGACAATCCCGCGGAACCCGCGGACGGCGCCCTTGTGCCGGTCCGGACGCCCGGCTCGTCCGCGCAGCCCTCAGGCGTCCGCGTGTGACGGGACGACCAGCGTGAGGTCCGGCAGCGCAGCGACCAGCGGATTGTCGTCCGGCTCGCAAAACCCGACGTGCAGATGCCGTCGCCAGCCCTCGGCGAACTCGAACCGCCCCGACAAGCGGCCGACATCGGCGCCGAGATCGCGCAGCGCTTGCAGATACGAGTCGACCTGCTGGCTGTCGCCCAGCCAAGATCGCTGGCTTTCATGCTTGGACAGCGCCTCGAGCTTTTCCTCCATCACCGCCGTGACATCGACGAAAATTTTAGGCCGTACGGGCTGTCCCAACGGATCTCGGTTGCCGTGAGGCTGAGCATGGTAGACGGTGATCCGATTGTCGATGGGAGGACGAGGCGGATCGGTCTGAAAGTTCGGCATCCCGCGCGAAAACGCCGCGGTCACGGCCAGTCGGCAGGCGTTGGTGTGGTCTTCCATATAATCAACGGGCGCGTGCGTGAGCACGATTTCCGGCGCCACCTCGCGGACCACCGCGGCCACCTTGGCCAGCAGCGGCAGCGAATAGAGGATCTCCAGATCGTTGCAGACGCTGGCGTGGAACACGGCGCCGAGGCTGGCCGCGGCGGCCATCGCCTCGGAACGCCGCATCCGAATCAGTGTTTCCGTATCGTATCGGTTGCTGCCGCAACTGCCGTTGGCCACCGTCATGTAATGCAGTTGATAGCCTGCGTTTCGCAGGTGAATCATGGTCCCCGCCATGTGGAACTCGATGTCGTCGGGGTGTGCACAGATCGCCAGCACGGACTTCATGGATGTCGTCTCTCCCTCGGTTTTTCAGATCGATCGATAACGGCTCGTCGGCGCGCGCCGCCAGTGGCAGCGGCATCCTGCCGCTGATCCCAGTAGGGCGACCGGCGCGCTGCGCCGCCTGTCGATCGGCAGCCGGGGCTTCCACTCGCTCTTAGGCGGATGCGCGAGCCAGATGACGGACGACCTTTGCATTGCCCGACCATGGCGGCATCCATTGCAGGTCCCGCGGTCGTCCCCACGAAACTTATGGGGCAAGCAGCCGAGCGCAATCCGTCAGGTTGGACCTCTTAGCGGCGGCTCGCGCCACGCGGATCGCGCGTCGCAATCGTCACAATCCGGACACTTGGCCCGGACAACGTCGTACGGCGCATCGGGCACGTCCATGCCGAGTATAACAGGCTGCCGCCCACTTTTCGAGCTGCCGCCCACCGGGAATTCCGGCCGCGCGGCATTCTCTGGAGGCCGGTCGCCGGGCCTGTCAAAACGGTCTGTCCAGCGTGCGTTCAAGACGTTCAGCCATTCGGGCCGCGTGACGCGTCCGTGGCGTCTGCGCGGACCCGTTGGCTCTTGCCGAGAAGCCTATTCTCGCTATACTAGACCGCTCGCATCGTGGACCACGGCGGATATGCCGCGTCGCGTTGTTGTTTTGCCCACCTTGCTCTTGTCGCTTGCCGGACGATCCTCCGCACGGGAGACAATCGATCATGATACGCATCGGAGTTTTGGGGGCGACCGGATACACGGCCGTCGAGCTGATCAAGCTCTTGCTGCGGCACCCCGAGGCCAGAATTGCCGCCCTGACCAGTCGCCAGCCGGGCGAGCCACATGTGGCGTCGGTTCACCCCGAGCTGACGGGGCGGCTGGACTTGCGCCTGCGAGACTTGGACCCCGCGGCAATCGCCGCCGAGTGCGACTGCGTCTTCAGTTGTCTGCCGCACGGAGCGTCGGCCCAGGTCGTCAAGCCTTTGGTCGACGCCGGCGTGCGAGTCGTGGATTTCAGCGCTGATTATCGCTTGAACGATCTCGCGGTCTACCGCCAATGGTACGAGGACTCGCACTGCGATGCGGCCCGTCTGGGTCACGTGCCGTATGGATTGCCCGAGCTGTTCGCGGACCAGATCGCGCCGGCTTCGCTGGTTGCCAATCCCGGCTGCTATCCGACGTCGGCCGTGTTGGGGATCTGGCCGCTGCTCGAGCACAAGCTGGTTGAACCCACGGGCATCGTCTTCGACGCCAAGAGCGGCGTGTCCGGCGCCGGACGAACCCCCAAACTGGCCACGCATTTTCCGGAATGCAACGAGAGCATTTCGGCCTACAACGTCGGCCGGCATCGTCACGGTCCGGAGATCGATCAACTGCTGACGATCGCTGCCGGCGCGCCGATCGAGACGCTGTTTACGCCGCACCTGGTCCCGATGAACCGCGGCATTCTCACCACGGCCTACGCGACGCCGACGGGCGCGATCACCGAATCCCAGTTGCTCGACGCGCTGCGCACGGCCTACGCGGGCAAGACATTCGTTCAGGTCGTCGACCACTTGCCCGCCACGAAAGACGTCAGCGGCACGAACTTCTGTCAGCTTACGGCGCGGCTGGCGCGCGGCCGCGTCGTCGTGATCAGTTGTCTCGACAATCTGATCAAAGGCGCATCCGGCGCGGCGGTGCAGAACTTCAACTGGATGTACGGATTTCCCGAGACCACGGCGCTGTTATAACCTGACACGCGAGCGCACCGGCCGCGCCGAACAGGTCAGGCGCAAGCCGCTGGTACCGTGCATAGGCCCTGTGCCCACGCTGGGAACAGACCAACAACGCAGCCGACTGGCAGCATACTTGCCCACACCTCTACAGGACCGGGACGGCAACGTTCCGCGCGTCGCTCATGGATATCAACCTCCCGCTGGGATTTCGCTTCGCGGCAACCGCCTGCGGCATCAAGGCCGATCCGACGCGCGAAGATCTGACGTTGATTGTGGCCGATCAACCTGCCGTGGCTGCCGGCGTATACACAACAAACCTGGTATGCGCGGCCCCGGTGACGCTGGACCGCCAGCGGACGCCATCGGATCGGGTCCGCGCGGTCGTGATCAATTCGGGAAACGCGAACGCGTGCACGGGGCAGCGAGGTTTGCAAGACGCTCAGACGATGGCCCAGTTGGCGGCGTCGGCGTGTAACGCCAGCCCGGACCAGGCGCTTGTCATGTCCACGGGGATCATCGGCGTGTTTCTGCCGATGGACAAGATCGCGGCGGGGATTCGCGCGGCCGCCGACCGTTTGGGATCTGACGAGGCTTCGTTCCAAGCCGCCGCGCGAGGCATCCTGACGACGGACAAATCGATCAAGATCGCCGGGCGGACGACGGAACTGGGCGGACGGACGGTTCACATCGCGGGAATGTGCAAGGGAGCGGGCATGATCGGGCC
>JAVYAJ010000165.1:0-13919 GCA_032229885.1 Candidatus Anammoximicrobium sp.
CGCGCGGCGCCAGCCCTGGGGCGTTGCCCCAGGCTACGGTGAGCGGAGGCCTTCGGCCAAACTGATTCTTGGGTTGCGGGCAGTGGCCCGCGTTAGGTGTTGTTCGGTGGCAATTTCTGGATCGCCGCGCTCTGGCAACCGCGTCGATTCCAAAGTTCGGCCTTGACGCTCGACTGGGTTTGGCGGACGGCTGGCGTGCCGCCACGACGCCAGCCAAACAGGTCCGTCGCCCGCGCCACACGGCCCAGCTTGTACGCGTGAATCCTCAGGGCGCGGGGTCGAGAATCACACGATCCAAGCCGAACATGTACGACGGGACGGCCGCCGGATTGGCGCCGACGATCTCGACGGTCAGTTTGTGCTGGCCGGCGGGCAACGTCTGTTGGCCCAGCTCGATCGGGCCGCTGGAAACGACCGTCGGATTGTACAGATCGAGCGGCTCGCCGATCCGTTGGCCGTCCAGGCGCAACTGGACGATCCCATAGTCTCGAGCCTTGGTCAGGGCTACGCTGATCCGATACGTTCCGGCCTTTTCGACAGGCACGGCCACCTCGAGTTTGGCGCCCGGCTTGGCCCCCGTCCACCACAACTGGTCGTCATTCTCCCAGTGACCCGCATGTTGGCGCAGCGTCTGCGTGCGTACTTCGCCCGGAGGGTCGTTCAGGACCGTGAACCCGCCCGCGGTCACCGGCGGATTGATGTAGTATCCGTCCCGTTCGGCCACGGGCACGGCCGAGTACGGGTGCGTGCCGCCCGCGGCCAGATACCAGCAGACCACCGCGGCATACTGAGTGCCTCGCTCCTGCGTCCGATAGTACTTTTCGATGCACCCTTCAAACTCGGATTGGAACGGCACGTTGTCCGTCACGTGCCACCGGAGGACCGATTGGTGCCCCTTGTTGTTCTGCGTCATGGTCTGCGCATGATAGGCCCGTTGGAACAGGCCCGGATGGCACCAGGCGTAGCCGAAGTAGTCCTCGGATCCCGTGCCGAAAGTCGAAGGAAACTTTTCGCCATCCACGAAGAACTTTTCATCGCCTTCGCCCCACCAACCGCCGCGTGGATTCCACACGTGCAGCATCACACCGCAGAACCGGCCGCGTCCTCGCGTGTTCAACATCGTCCAATCCGGCCAGCGATCGGCGGGCAATTCGACCGTGTCGCGATGCCAGTAACAATGGAAGTAACCCAACTCGTCCATCGGCGTGCGCAGCGGAGCGTGCGTGATGTCGTACTCGAGCTCGCGCGAGGTCGTGTCCTGGTTCAGCAGTTCGATCGTCGCGCCGCGGGCAAACGGCATGTACCACAGCGCATAGCCGCCCTCGTCGGTCAGGCCGGTGAGCAACGTGCGGTACGGATTCCAGCCGGGGGCCGTGCCGAAAAAGTCACCCAACGGACACCAGACCGCGGGCGCGGGCTGTCCGTCAAACGTGATTCGCAAAACCAGGCGTCGCAAGGCGGCCATCTCGTCCTCGCGATCCCGGAACTTCGTCTTGCCGCGCAGCGCCGTGATCGCTCGCGGGCCGTCGATCGTCAACGCGGCGCTTTCCCCTGGCTCCAACCACAGCGTGCCCGTTTCGCGCTGCTCGCCGTCGCGCCTCCCCGCCGGATCGTCTCCGAGCGACGATTCGAAGAAATCGTTTACCCGCCGCAGCGACTCGGCGTGCTGAGCCGCGAGCGCCGGGCTGAACGTGGGCACGCGCGTCCCTTTCGGGTACGTGGCGTAGGTAAAGTGATAGTATCGCCCCCAGCCGGGATCCGCCACGATCTTGCAGGACTTTTGATACGGGATCGGGAAGTACAGGTTTTGGCCGCGACAACCCAAGTCCTGAAGGTTGTACGACAACTGGGGGTAGTTGAACGGGGCCGTATCGCCTTGAAAATAGGCCCGGAAAGGCAGATCGATGGCTGGCTCGGTCGCGTCGTCCAGGTAGATCTTGACGTGGCCCTGCTCGGCCCGCGCCGACCAGATCCGCCAGATGCAGCCCGGACCTTCCATCTCGGCCATCACCGCCCGACCGTTTTCCTCGCGGATCACCATCGGCCCGTCGTTGTTCGCGTCCCAATGCACATACTTGCCGCTGTCCGCATCGTATTGACTGACCCGATCCCAACTGGACCACTGTGCACAGCGCTCGCCGTCCCACGGCAACACGGCCAGGTGTTCCAGGTCAAGCATCTGGCCAACTAGATCCGCGTAGGACCACGTGGGAGCGGAACTCGCCGATGGCGCGCCCGAATCGGCAGCCTGCCCCGCGCCAACGAGCGAAATGACGGCAAACATGAAGGCGGCTCGACACAACATGACGCGCATGATGCTGCTCCTGGGCGATTGTGTGTGGACGATAGCAAGCGAAATCGTGGGCAGCCCCCGGTCCACGATGATAGCACAATCGACCGGCGCGCGAAATGCGCGACACAGCCCGTGCTGGTTCGTCCCGGTCGCGCGGCCCGTCGCGTCGGGACGCTCGAGCTGCACGCAATTTCCGTCGGTGACGACCCAGCGCGACGCCGAGGTGCCACCGGTGGCGGGCATGCTAGCGGCATTTCCGGATTTTTCGAAACGAACTAACTTTGTGGATGCGCCGTACAGGAGAGACAAGCACGCCATGCGGTGTTTGTCGGCAGGCCGGCCAGTGCCGTTGTCGTGCCCAACGGAAACCGAGGTTGAATGGCCGCGGAACGAAGAGCAACAGGTATTCTCAGAAAGGAGTCGCCTCATGGCCAAGTACTACGTGGAATCCGGAACAGTACAGATCGTCACGGATGCCGAGGATCCGCGCGGCGCCGCGCTGTGGATCGTCCATCGCACGATGGAACAGGTGCTGCCGATCTGTCCCGGCGATCCGCTTACGCCGCTGGAGAAAAACGATCGAATTCGGCAACGCGGATGCAACGTGCTGGGCGACACGATCCAAGTCAGTGAGCAGGGCTTCGGTCGGCCGGACGCTCAGACGTTTGATACGGTCGAGCTGTTCGTGGAATGGAACCAACTGCTGATGGCCATGACCAAGCTCGAACGACGGCTGAAGGCGAGCGTCGGCTAGTTCGCCGCGGCTCGATTGCGACATCTAGGACAAGACGGCATTTGGAACAAGACGTCCGATCACCCATTCACCCTTAGTTAACCGGATTCGCCCGCCCTCTCGCGTCATCCTCGACGCCCCGCCGACCTGAGCCTCTCTGGGCTGGACGCCCATCTCACGTGGCCTCGACGCCACTCGCACAGGCAGGACGCCTGTGCCGTGCTGGCCTCTGCTTTCGGCCAACCATTGCTTTGCTGCGGTCCGCACCGCCACGCTATGCGACGACCTTCGAGTCGGTGTCGCGCGGCGAAGAGTCAATCATCGGCGAGCCGCCTGTGCTACTAACCTCAAACATCGTGCACTTTTTGACAGTGTTTTCAGGCAGCGACAGGGTTCAGTTGTTGAAGGGTTAGATGTTGTGGTGTTCAGTGTTCAGTGTTCAGTGTCAGTGTCAGTGTCAGTGTCAGTGCCAGTGCCAGTGTCAGTGCCAGTGCCAGTGTCAGTGCCAGTGCCAGTGCCAGTGTTCGGGCGACAGCGTTAAGCTGTTGAAGAGTCACATGTTGTGCTTGCAGTAGCTCTGTGTCCTCTGCGTCTCTGCGTTTGATCGACGTCCTTGCGCGGGCGAACTGGCCGGGCTACAGGAAAATACGTTTTGGAAACGCAGAGACGCAGAGGACGCAGAGATTTCGGCGCCCCGCCATGGCGGGGAGAGAGATGACAGGCGAACCACGGTTGATGGACACGGATAGCAGGGATGAAGACAAATGGTTACACGCGATGTCTTTATTCGTATGCTTCGCGGCCCTCTTCGTTATTTCTCGGCGGTTGTTTGGTTGCGGCTGCTGGCCGCGCTAGGGGACCAGCAGCCGATCGCGCCAGCGCGATCATCGCGCCGCGCGCGGATCAGTCGCCATCGGCGGGTGACGATCGAGCGGCGACCAGCGTTCGCCAAATCTCACGAATGGCCGACGGGTCACCGAGCCGATCTGCAAAAACTAGCTTAGCGGCTGTCAGCTCGCGTGGGTTCGGACGGCGGGCCAAGATGGACAGGAATACGTGCGAGATCTTCTCCTCGGGTGGCAGGTTGCTGCGGGCCAGCGGGGCGAGCCACGCCGGCCCGATCCACGCCGCCTCGGCGCGCGGTTCGATGATCTGCAGTGGCTGCGACCCGGGTTGCATCCACGCGCGGCGCGCCAACGTGCCGGCAACGTTCGACGACGGGACCGGCCGCTGATGCACGGCCGAGACCAGCATTCGCGCCACGTCGCCAGCGTTCGCGACGGGCGCATAATATCGGGCAAACAACGGTTGGCCGCCGGATTCGGGATCGTCCATCCAGCTCTCTGCCGTCCGCTTGCTCGACAAGCCGAACGGTTCGCTGAGCACGATCCAGCGAATCAGCTCTTTGACATGAAAGTCGTGCCCGGCAAACTCGGCGGCCAGCCGGTCCAGCAGCTCGGGATGCGACGGCGGGTTGTGCGGCCCCAGGTCGTCGACGGGGCGCGTCATTCCATACCCGAACAGCCAGCTCCAAACCCGGTTGACCGTGGCTCGCGGAAAGTCGTTCGAGGCGACGATCAACGTGGCCAACTCGGCTCGACGATGAACGTCGCCGACCAACCCGCTGTGCGAAATCGCGCGGCCATCGAGCTCGGGATAGGCCATCCCCAGACGGCCGTCCGGCAAGCGATAGAACAATTCGGCATCCTTTGCCGCGCCGCTGGCGCCCGGAAAGTCCTGATCGATCAACACGGTCTGTCCGGAGGTTGGGTCGGTTCGGACGGCCAACTGGCGGAAGAAGGCGTTCAACTTCCAGAACTCGCCGACTGCCATTGCGGCCGTCGGCTGTTCGTGACAACTGGTGCATACCAACTGTTTGCCCAGAAAGACGCGCGCTGTGCGATCCGTTGCAACCCTGGCATCGTCCGCGGCGCCGGCCAGCAGAAAGTTCACCGCGCCGTTGTAGTCCGCCTCGCCGGCGCGCGACGCTCCACGGGCAGACAGCAGATCGAGAACAATCTGGTCTTGCGGGCGATCCGCTTGTGCGGCGTCCGTCAGATACCGGACCAGATCGGCGCGGCTGAACGCCCCGTCCGCCGTGTCGTCCGACGCCGCGCCAATCAGGGCCTCTGACCACAATTCAGCCCAATGTCGGGCGTGTTCGTCGCTGGCCAGCAACTGGTCCACCAACGCTTGTCGATCAGGCGGGATTCTCTTTTGCGGCCGCACGAACGCCTTCAATTCGCTGTCCGTCGGCCCCCGGCCCACCAAGCGACGGTACGTTCGTTCGCACCACTGCTCGTCCGAAGCCCGGGGTGATGGCGTCACGCTATGTTCGTCCCACCGTTGACGCAATTCATGGTCGATGAACGCCACGATCTCTCGGTCCGTGGAATGACGACGAGCTTGTGCGGCTGATGGTGGCTGGTCCTTGGAAGCCGCGGATGCGATCCGTTCAGGTTGGTCAATCGCCGGCAGCCAAGTAAACGCAGGCAAAGCCGGTGTCGAAGCCGGCGGTGATGCATCGTCGGCGCGGAGATCCGGGCGCGGCGTTCCGCGGGCAGGCGATGTCCGCGGCGTGTCCAGGCGAGCCTGCGCGTCGCTCGCGTCGGCAGGGCTCGTGCGCCCGATAACCCGACCCGCGGATGGCCGATGATAGACCTTGGCGTATAGGCCGAGCAGGCCGGCGAGCGCCATGACGCTGGCCGCCAATGTTGCCGCCAGCCAGCGCCGGCGAGGCCTTTGCCGCGCGCGGCGGCTCGGGCGTGGCCAATCAGGGGCGGCTTGGACATCGGCTGCGAGATGATCGGGCCGATCCGCGCCAGGCCTTCCCGGATACGCTCCGTATTGCGGCGGCGCCGTCGGCTCGGATGGCGCGTGTATCGGCGGACCGATCGGCAGCGGCGAATCTACGCGCGCATCGTCCTGGGCAGCCTGGCCAGCGCAGCCCGTGGCGTGCTGGCGCGCCTCCCAAGTCTGCAGAATCTTGGACGTCAAGTCCGGAGGATAGCGACCGCCTATTACCTCTTCCAAACCGGCTTCCAGGATTCTGTCCGCGTAGTCCCCGTTCACGACAACTTGCCCTCGATACACTCTCGCAACTGCTGCTTGGCGCGTTGCATCAGGTTTTTGGCGCCGTGCTCCGAGATGCCCAGCGCCGCCGCAATGTTCGCCCGCGACTGGGCGTCTCGGAATCGCATCTCGAGCGCTAGCCGAGCTCGTTCGGTCAAGGCGCGAAAGCAGTCTTTCAAAGCCTCGAGCCGTGTCTCGGCGTGGTCAGCCCCGGCCCATTGCTCCCAAGTCCGGTCAAACTCCTCGATATCCGCGACCGCGATCTCCTTGGTCTTGGCGACTTTTCGTTGCACCGAGATGAACTGGTGGTAGGCGACTTTGCGAAGGTACGCCATCGTCGCCGCGCGTCCCAAGTCCACAAACGGCCGTTGTAACACCGCCAAAAACGTCTCCTGCGTCAAGTCGTCGGCCTGCGCAGGCTCGCAACCCAACGCCCGTAAGTAACGCCACACTCCAACCTGATTCTGCTCGATCAGCTGGCTCGCGTCGAAACCGGTCGCACTGGGACTCGTCCACGGTTCCATCTGCTGCCACACTTGTTTAAGCGGAAATTGACGCGGAAAGTACTCAGGATGTTCGCCGAACTCAAGGTCGGTTATTGCCGAGCTGGCGGCGCCGTCAAACGGGATGGCGATGGGCAAAGCGAGAGCTAAACCTTGAAGCCGCTGATATTTACAACAAGCCTGTGGTGCGGCGATCCGGGATGCGCGCCGAAGCTTTTCCGCGCGCTCGCCCTATCGCGCGCCAGATCCGCGCGCCAACGGGCCGCTATGGACGGGCGCCGGGCCGCGCGCGGTGCGCCTGGCCGGCTTTTGTGATGGTCTTTGTCCGCTGCATCTTCTTCCGCAGATGCGCGTATTTGGTCGCCGGTTTCCGCGGCGGTTGTCGTCGAGCTTTGGACATGGCCTCAATTCTATCTGGTCGAGACGGTAGACAGTAGAATAGACACGATCCGAACTTCGGCCCTCGCCCCGATCAAGTCTGATTGGCCCGCCGGACGGTCGGAGGGGCGGGACGGACTAGACGAAAGTCGAGCTTTGTGGGGCATGGGCAAGCTGATGTCAGTCCGGCCGCGTTTCGCCCCCTGCCACGCGAACACGACCAAGGCGAGGCGTGGGCGAGCCAATGGCGGCGGCCTGGCGCGAGACGGGGTGCGATGATGCCCGCCATCACTGTCGTACGAGCGGTTCTACCGTGGCTGGCGATCTGCCCGGTCGAACCGACGGTCCAGCGGAATGTGGCTTATGTCCAACCCGCGGATGCGCTCCGGCGACTCGATGTCTACGCGCCGCCAGTTGGACGGAGTCAGCCGGTCGTGATCTGGGTCCACGGCGGCGGCTGGCAAACAGGCGACAAGACCCATGTACAGCTCAAACCGCGGGCATTTGTCGACCGAGGCTACGTCTTTGTTTCGGTGAACTACCGCTTGGCGCCCCAGGTCGACGCGAGCCAGATGGCCGCGGACGTCGCCAAGGCGATTGGCTGGGTCCGCGATCATGCCGCTCGATACGGCGGAGCCGCCGACAAGCTTTTCATCGCCGGACACTCGGCAGGAGCGCATCTGGCTGCGCTGGTCTCGACCGACGGCAGCTATCTCGAAGCCGAAGGACTGAGCCTAGCGGCGATCAGAGGGTGCATTTCCGTTGATACGGCGGCGTACGATATTCCCGAAGCCGTCGAAACATGCGGACCCATTCTGAGACGCGTGTATCTCGCGGCGTTCGGGACGAACGTCATCGCGCAACGACGGCTTTCACCGATCGCGCATCTCGCAGCCGACAAGAACATCCCGGCATTTCTGATCTTGCCTGTCGCAGATCGAGCCGATTCGGCGGCGCAGTCGCGCGCATTCGCCGATGCGTTGACCAACGCCGGCATCCACGCCACCGTAGTGCAGGCCGAAGGCAAGAGTCACGGCGCGATCAACCGCGACTTGGGCGTGCCCGGTGACGAGCCGACCAAAGCGGTATTTGCGTTCTTGGATAGGCTGTCGAACGACCGCTGAGATGGCCTCGGTGTCGCGCCGAAACGGGACGCGCGGGGCCGGACCCACACAATCGATATCCGCCGCGAGAATGCTTACATGCCGCTCGATAACATCGAGGTCCAGAGGCTATCCGCCGGGCGCAAACGAGCAGTCCGTGGGGCGCGCGTGGGAATTCGCGTCCACAGCCAAGTGCGAGGGTCCCGCGCGCGGAGCGCAGCGGAGGGCGTATCGAACGCGCCGCACTCGCGTCAGTCGGTCAACTGCGCCAAGGCTTGCAGCACGCTCTTGGCTCTCTCGATCCCACCCAACTCGTCGACCATTCTCTTGGCCTTGACCAGCAGGCTGACCGACACGCCATCCCTGCTAAGCGTTGGCGAGCTTGCTTGCGCCGGAGCGGATTTCGCCTCGGAATCCCTCGCGAGGGACGTTTTCGTGGAGACGGCCTTTGCGTGCGAGTCCTTCGCTGTGGGAGTTTTCCCGGACGAGGCCTTCTTCGCTGCGATAATCCGCTCGTGGCGATATTTCAAGCCGGTCTTGACCCGAGATACATAGCTGGGCGTGACATCCAAACCCTGGGCGACCAGCATCGCGGAAATCTGCGTAGGAGTCTTTGTGGGATTGGCCTCCATCGCAGCCTTGATGACTGCCGCCTTGTTCACCACACCTTCGTTCACGGTGGCGGCGGACGGTGCTGCGTCTGTGGGCTGAGCTTCCGAAACGGAACCAGGGGCGGTTTTCTTGGCCATCGTTGGACCTCGCTAAGGGTGAAGGAGAGTACGGATGCGACGAGGCCATTGTCCCATGGTGATTTTCGGGCAGTCGCACTCGCCAGAGTGCGGGATTCCCGTGGTCCGACGACCGCGGCTACCCCAACATTTCGCCTCGACGACGCCCCAGTATAGAAACTCGGATTTCACCTGTCTACCGACCGGCCGGTTGCCTGGATTCGATCCAGAGGCTTGTGTCACGCATCGTGTTTGGCCAGCGCCCGCCAGAATGGACTCCCTTGATTCACCTGCGCCTGCAAATGCCGTTGGACATCCTACCGCGCCAGCCTTGGACAACACCCGATCAACGGCCCTACACCGCGCCACGGTCGGACTCTTGTCCTGCGGAGTCGAGGAGGTCGCAGACCCACATCGCGGGATGGCTACCTCGGCGGCAACAAGTCGACGCGCCGCTGCGGGCCCCTCGACACGGGTTCACCAATTGCGACCACCACGTGCCCGTCGCGAGGTTCCGCGCGGGCATAATCGGGGACGAGTTTCGGATACACCGCGGTGGCAGTTGGTTCTGCCACCGACGTTCCGTTGATTTTCAGGTTGCCGAATGTCACGCTGAGTTTGGGGATGTCCGCCACCGGGATCGACGGACCGTAGATCTCGACAAAGCTGGCGATCTTTCGACTCAATACGAGATTCGCCTTCGGAAAACGCAGCGCACCGACAAAGATGTGTTCGTCGCCCTCGTGCGAGTAGACAAATGCGCCGACCCACGTCCGAGGCTCGCCTTCGACCGTTTCCTGATCCATCCGCACAACTCGATAGGTGTATGTGCCCTTCTTCCATCGGCAAGCGCGGCGCACGCTCACAAAATCGCCTTCGTGACCTGAACTCTGCCAAAACCCGCCCATCGAGGGGCGAATCGCCTGCGGGCTTCGCTGCCCCCACATCGACATCAGAAAGCCGGGACCGATCTTGCGCAGACGTGGATCCCGTGCGGTATAACCGTCGACCTGGGTCTGGAGCCCGCCGTAAAAGCTGGTTCCGCCGAGCTGGCCCAGCCCGATCGGCGCGATGTACAGGTTGGTCGTGTCCGGCACATCGTCGCTGATCGTGACATCGATGCTGTAGCTCTCGAACGGCGCGTCCTGGCCGAGATCCCACCAGATATCGATCAGGTGCCACGGAGGCGGTCTCCATTGATCGGCGCCTCGAGCCAGCCCGGCGATGGGCAAGACGAGCGTCAGACACAGCAGGCGGAACAGCATGAGACGTTCCTCCAACGAGCGACCGAGTTTCCAAACGCCGCCGAGGGCCACACGGCTCGAGTAGGTTTGAACCGACGCGAGCGCCGGGGACTGTACAGCGTGCGACCAAACATTCGCGTCGGACGCCGGGGCCTGGACAGATCGCCGGCGCCGCGCGCTGTCCGTTTCCTCGTGGGCGCCGCATTGCGGTCGGCGAGCCGTTATGGTTTGAGGTCGATCACGGCGATGTCCTCGCCTGCCAAATGCACGGTCAACGCGCCATCGACAACCGCCAACGGCGCATCCGTCACCAACTCGCGCACGGTCGATGGACTGGGTGCGCCCAGGCTCAGACGGATCGTGGCCGTTCGGGGCTCGAGGCGATCATTGAAGATAGTCAGGTATCGGTCGCCGAAACGCTCGACGTAAACCTGCGGATCGCTGCTGCGCGCCGCGGTGATCGGCTCCCAGCCGGCTTCGGCGACGCGACGACACAGAGGAACGTATTTCTTGAACAACAGCCGGTCGCGATTGTACAACTCGGGACGCGTGAAATAGTGTCCTTCCGAGGCGTTATGGCTGAAGAAACCGGGGAACATTCCATACGCCAGCGAACGCTTCATATAACGTTCCACCAAATCCGACGAAAAGCGTTCGAACTCGGTGTTCATCAGGAAGCAGAAAGGTTTGCCCTTGCACAACGCGCGACGATACAGCAGTTCGACGTCCGACATCGGCTGCCAGGTTCCGCCTCGATTCCAGTTCGTCTCGGTACCCATTACGTCCAACAGCGGCGGCAGCCAGCACAGACGGCCCGGAGCGCCGTTGGCCATCATCAGCTTGTCCATCGCATGAACGTCGCGGCCGATTCCGCGAATGTATTCAAACGAGATCAGACCGCGGAAGATGGCCGGCTGGAACGTCTCGGGCGCGAAGGTCAACGGCGTGTCGGCGGCGGCAAAGTGATCGCGACGAAAGTCGAGTTCGTCCGTCACATAACCTTCGCTCGAATCGATGTACTCGCCGTCCAGGTCGGCTTTGCGGTTGGGACCATACAACTGGTCCCGTAAACGCGCGTTCCATTTCATGTTGAAGTCGGTGGATTCGCCCACGATGCCGGGCATCGAGTTCATGCTCCAGACGGCGCCGTTGCACCAAGGCGTGTCGAGCAGACGCGCCGAAAACTGACCTTCCTCGTTGTGATACCCGCTGGTCAGCAGAGCCTGGGCGTGGCGATCCGGCCGCGCTGACGGTCGGCCCGTCTGCGCTGGCGTCTCGCCGGCCTGTCGCCGGGCTTCGGCCACTGCCGCTTCGATCGTCCGCGGCATGTCCGTCGGCATGCTCATCCACCAAGTCATCGGCTCGGTGTAACGGAACGTCACGATGCCGTGCGCGTCGTCCCAAGACGTCTCGTTGTCGCCTTCTTTGAATCGAAAGCCGAAATCCTCCCAGCCTTCGACGGCACTGATCTTGGCGAACGGCATCCAGATTCCTTGCTGAGCGACGCGGCAGCGAAAGGCGTCGGGAAAAAGTCGATAGTAGCCGTCGAGCGCCGCGCGAAAGCTCCACGTCGGATCGAACGTATAGTGACAGAAGCGAAGTCGAGCGGTCGGTTTTTCGGGCGTCAAACCGAGGTCGTACGCCAGGTACAATTCCTCGGACCCGGCGTTGTATGCGACGCGAAACAATGCCGGGAACGCCGGATCGATGCCCACGGCCGTCCCGTGCTTGTCGTCCGCCACCGCGGCGAACGGATAGCGAGACAGGCGTCCCGCGCCGGCCCGGAAGCTGGTTGCATGGATGTACTCGCTGGCGGCTTGAATAGGCAGGTCGGTGCGCGGATCGTACAACCAGCGCAACTCGGCCCGCGGGACGGGCAGCGCGTAGATCAGCGTGATCGCCCGATCTCGACCGCTCGTGTCGCGCAGTTCCGCGTCGATGAACGTCGCGCCGTGACCTTCCGATTTCCGCCAGTTCAACTGCAGATCCAACGCCTGTCGCTCGATCCGCACAAAATCCGAATCGACGGCCACGTCACGAACTTGGAAGCCGGCCTGCGAGGCGCCACGAACCAGCACGGGCGCCCCTTCGAAGCGACAAGCCGACTCGGGCGTGCGCATGACGCGCAGCTCGGGTTCGCGAAACCAGACCTTGCCGGCATGATTGCGCAGCAGCAGGTAGAACGCGAGCGAACGCACGGGCCGCTCGGGAAACACGATCACCTGGCGGCGTTGCCAGTCGTGAGTGCCGACGGCGAACGATGCCGTCTGCCCCCACAAGGGCGTGCCATCCTGATAGACCAGGTCGATGTACAGGGCGTAATCCGACCCTACGTTGCCGGTCACGCCTTCGGCCTTGCTCGACACGACGGCAACGATCGGAGTCGCGCGGGTTTGGTTCAAGACCACCGTTTGGCTGACGCCACGTTGGCCTCGGGCGTCCCGTCCATTGTCGCAGACAAACGCCTCGCCGTCGCGGACAAAGCCGGATTGATAGGGATGCCAAGCATTGGCCTGCAGCAGATTCTCGCCCGTATCCGAGACGGTCAAAACCTGTTTCACGATTTGGCCGTCGGCGCCGGCGTCGGCCGCCCGCGCCCGCGAGTCTATCTGGCAGACCAATCCACCGACGCCGAGGAACAGGACAAGCAGGCAGGCCAGAGACGGACGAGCGGCAGACATGGCAAGGCACTCCTGTGTTGACTGACTGGCGGGGCACGTATCGAGGCACGCGCGCCCAGTCGCGACGCGCAAACGGCGCCTCTCGCTCGGCGAGCGACTGCGTTCGTTCGCGACGCCGAGGGCTGGGGCGTCGTTACGCCTCGTTGCGACCGGCGGACACCATCGTATAGGCGAACCATCACCGCGTCGAGCAAGCTTGTTTGAAACTCGCGCATGAATCTCGCCGCGAGATCGAAAACGGACTCCACGTCGACAGGCCTCCGTCTATCGGAAGCCTCGCGACGCCATGGCGCAAGGACCCCTCCCAATCGCGAACTCAGCGAAGGCGATAGGTTTTGCGTCCGGGGCCGTCGATCCCCAACGGCCCCGACGCCACAGCGGCTGGATCGCGAGCGGCGCCGAAAAAGTCGCGGTCGATGACCACGGGCGAGTCATCCGGGTCGACATAAGGCGCACCCGACACGTGCGCCGCGCCCAGCCGTGCGGTGGTCACCAGCGAGACCGGGCCGCGCTGCGCTGGCCCAGCCCAGGTCAGACTCACATCCAGTCGGCCGTTCTGTTGGCGCAGCTCGATGGCCGGATCGTGCTCGAGGAAGACTTGGGCGTCCTTTTCCCGCGACGACGGAGTTGCTCCGAAATAGTAGACGTTCCCCGCAGCCTGCAGGGGCAGCGGGCACTGGTCGTAGATCCACAGCCCCGCGGCGCGCGTTGCCCGCCGTCGCGCGTCGCGGTTGTCATCCGGGCGATCGGACTTTCCCGTGCCCACGAAGACATTGTTATAGAATCTATTGTCGCCACCTTGGGTCGTGACGAGACCGGCGATTGCGGTCGAATGCGGCGGATGATACGGAGTCCGACGGTTGGGCTCGGGAAAATTGATGATCGCTCCGGCAAACAGGTTATGCGCAAACGCGGCGCCCTCGGAAACGTCGAGCAGACTGGTGGGAGACAGAAACAGGTTGTTGTCCACGAGGCAGGGGCCGTGATTCACCTCCAGAAACAGATCCTGGTCCGGATTGTGATGAAACACGTTCGCTCGGACTCGGGTTCCTTGGGCCATCCAATCCAGCCACAAGCCTCGACAGCAGCGGAAGATGTGGTTGCCCGCGATGGTCGTGTCGATGGCGGCGTGAAATTTGATCCCGGCCATCTCGGCGCCGCCGAACAACCGCCGGACGTGGATC
>JAVYAJ010000166.1:0-3321 GCA_032229885.1 Candidatus Anammoximicrobium sp.
CCACCACGCCACTCCGCCTGCAACCACCCTCCACGTCACTCCGCCGCCGCGCCGCCGCGAGCAAGCTCCCGCCCGTTCGCCCCACCCCAAATGCGGCATGGTACTGATGGGCGCTCACTGAAAAACTTGCTATGGTGACCTGACAATTCTGATTCGTGGCACTAGGCCGCGTAGGATTTGAGCGCCCTGCGCCGGGCGCGTTGTAAAGATGGTGGGTTCGATTCCCGTCCGACGGCGATATTCCTCGGCGATCGACGCCGCCGCCTGCGCGAGGTGACAACGGCGAACCAAGCTGACGGTGCAGCCTCCGAATCCACCGCCCGTCATTCGCGAGCCGATGATCGCCCCGGCGTCACCGGATTCTCGCGCCAACTGGACCAGCAGGTCCAGCTCGGTGCAACTGACCTCGTAATCGTCGCGCAGCGAGGCGTGGCTGGCGTACATCAAGCGTCCCAGCTCGGGCCAGCGGCCCGCGGTCATGCAGTCCGCGGCCGCCAGCGTGCGCGCGTTTTCCCCGATGACATGCCGCGCCCGGCGAAGCAACGTCGGATCGAGTGCCGCTTGGTTCTGATCGAGCATGTCGGGCGTCGCGTCGCGCAACGAGGCGACGCCCAGCGCGCTCGCGGCGGCTTGGCACTCGCTGCGCCGCCGCGCATATTCGCCGGCGGACAACTCGCGTTTGACGTTCGTGTTGATGATCAGCACCTCGATCTCCGGATCGGCTAGCGGGGCCATCCGGAGTCGTCTCGAACGGCAATCGAGCAGCAGCAATTGATCGGTTTGACCGAAAACCGAACTGAATTGGTCCATAATTCCGCAAGGAACGCCGGCATACTCGTGCTCGGCTTTTTGGCACAACAGGGCCTTGGCGATCGGGTCGAGTCGACGCCCGGCGATGGCTTCGATCAACGTGGCGATGGCGACCTCGAGCGCAGCGCTGCTGGACAACCCGCCGCCCAGCGGCACGGTCGAGTCGATCAGCACGTTCATCGCCGGGACCGTGAATCCGTGCTCGCGGCACCCCATCAAGACGCCGTAGACGTACCGCGCCCAGGGCGCCAGTTGGCGGAAGTCGCAGTCGCCGAGGCGAAATCGTTCCGGCTCGGCAGCGGCCGTGCTGACCAAGCTGATCGGCGGGAACGGCGCGGTTGCCTTTGCACCGCTGGCCGCAGCGTCGCCGGGCGATTCGGCCCCGGACTCGCCCGCCTGGGCCGGGGCCGCCGCGGCCACGACGTAACGTTCGATCGCCATCGGCAGCACGAAGCCATCGTTATAGTCGGTATGCTCGCCGATCAGATTGACGCGCCCGGGCGCTGCCGCGATCCACGCCGGGCCGCGCCCGAAACGCTGCTGAAAGCTGCGTTCGATCAGGGTGGCCGAGTCGGCCAAGTCGATTTTCGGCGCCATCACTGCATTCGGGCTCGCTGGGCCGACCAGCATGTTTGCGGAGGCGTGGTTCATACGGTCTGCTTCTATTTCAGGTTGTGCGACGAGTCGGGTCTTCGGCTAGTATGGTGGCGGCACGGAGCGTCGGCGGACTGGATCGCGGTCGGATACTCCGCCCCAGGGCAGCCCTACGAATGACGGACGCAACGCCGCGCATTCCTCCAGGCGCGGCCGCTGGGTCGCTTGAACTCGACAAGACGGACGCGACGGAGCGCATCCCTCCGGGCGCGGCCGCGGGTTTCGAGGTCCGGGTTCCGCCGTGGCCCCTGGGGCAACCGTAAAAGCACGGTTCCAAAGTACACGATGGTTGAGCTTCGCACTCCGGAAACGACACGCGCCGCCCTTTCCGCGTGGCGGCCGACGTTTCATCCGGGCGACGATGGCCGGTCGGGCCGATCGACGCGGCGCAGCAGCAACAGGCTGCGGCGGTCGAGTCGCCACACGTCGCTGGGCGGCGAATCGGGGCTGGCCACCGGCACGTATCGATCGGTCGTTTGGATCCGGGCTGGTTGCTGGCCATAGTTCGCCACGGCCAGGAACATGTCGCGATTGGCGAACGCCGAGGCGACGAGCCCCGACGCGAGCGGCGCGGAAAACAGGCTATTGTCTCCGATTTCCAGCCACGCCCAAGTCCCTCCTTCGACCATCGGCAAATATTGTCTCAGCCATCTCCGGTGCGTCGGCCGCGCCTCGGGCCGCCCAGGAACCGAATCCCACCAGCCATAGCTCGGGGGACCATCCGGGTGCTGTTCGCGATACTGGGCCATCGCCCGCAGATGGCGAGTCCAGAAACATTTTTCCGGGGGCGGGTATTCGATGCCGGGAACCATGGCCCGTTCGCCAGTGAACGGCCGCCCCGACAGCAACAGCGGAAACTGCAGATAGGGGATGGCGTGCAAGTATAGGTCGTCCTCGCGTTCCAGCGTGGCACGGCTCATATCCAGACAGGGGACGACATACGGTGGATGGTCCTTCACCGCTTCGCGAAATCGATCGCCTTCGTGCGCGCCTTCGCCGACCCACAGATAATCGTAGACCGGCAGGTCGGTCTGCACGCGATTGACGCCGCTGGAATGGACTTTGACGATCCCGCCTCGTCGATGCACCTCGGCGTAGATCAACGCCAACAGATCGGCCACGGCTCCATCGTGGTCCGCGCGCTCGTCAAACGCCAACACTTCGTCAGGCGTCGGGGCGAGCGGGTTGCCTGCCAGCTTGCGATAGCCCAGATCGTTATACAGGCCGTCTACGCCGTACGTGTCCAGAATTCGCGCGATGTGCTGCAACAGGTACGCGCGCCACGACGGGCTGGCCGGCGAACAGGCGGCATAGTTGAAGTAGATTTCCCGCAGCGTCTGCGGCCGTGCCCATGCTTCGCGAAAATCCGGATCTTTACGATCAAAGTAGCCGCTGGAAACGTAGACGATCAGCTTCATGCCACAGCGGTGGACCATGTCCACAAAACGTCGAAAACCGGACGGGTTGGCCGCGGAAAACTTGTGGCCGCCAAACAGCCGCTGGGAATCGTTCCACTCCTCGTGGACCTGGATCAGGCGGATGCCGTGCTCGTACAGGCTGTCCAACTGCTGCTCGTCCCAGTCGTCCGGATCCCAGATCCGGCCGGCCGGATATTCGCCCAGGTTATAGCAGCACTGACCCGGGAGGTAACTGGTGACTAGATGCTTCCGCAGACACGAGCGAATCATTTCGGTGCATCTCGCGACGTTGCGAAGCCGACGGCGGTGGTCTTCCGCGGTGTAGCTCGCCAGCATGTCCGGTGGTGTGCGCCGCTCGCCTGTCGCTGGCGGTGCCGTTCCAGCGCCGGCGACCGTTCCTGAGAGGGTTCCTCCAGCGGTCACGGCGGCCATCGAAGCC
>JAVYAJ010000167.1:0-14539 GCA_032229885.1 Candidatus Anammoximicrobium sp.
CTTCGCGGCACGATGCCGCGACGCTTCCGGCAGGATGCCCCTCACGACTCGCTAACGCCAGACGGCAAGAATTCCAGTTCCCGGAGAACCAACACAACATCTTGTGCTTGCAGTAGCTCTGTGTCCTCTGCGTCACTGCGTTTGATCGACGTCCTTGCCCGGGCGAACTTGCCGGGCTACGAGAAAATACGTTTTGGAAACGCAGAGAAGCTGAGGACGCTGAGATTTCGGCGCCCCGTCGTAGACGGGAGAGACGTGACAGGCGAAGCACGGCGGATGGACACGGATAGGGGGGATGGAGAACAACGGTTAGCCGCGATGTCTTTGTTCGTGTGATTCGTGGTCCTCTTCGATATTTCTTGGCCCTTGTTTGGTTGCGGCTGCTGGCCGCGCTCGGAAACAGCCTCTCCGCTCGGCCCGCCGCGGCAACAGGCCTCGTCCGAAGGCTGCGCACAGAATAAATCTGAAATGCGATACGTCACACGGCGTGCGCCGACGCGTGTCCGCGACCGGCGGTTTTTGTCGCTTGCGACCGCATTCGCCTGCACCGGCGCATGGACAGTCGGGAAAGAAAGCTGCCACGATTTTTCTAAGAGCAATTGTGCGGCGACCGCGCGGGCCTATAATCTCAACCTTTGAAAATTTACAGACAGCGTTGTGATCGTGCGGGCCCGCGTCGTCGCAACGCGAAATATGCACCACAATCCATCCAGGAAACACGAGGATCGTATGTCGGCGACAAGCGCACCGGTCACGGGTGATGTCACGCCCAGCATGGCCGAGCGGATCGAAGCCTTTGTGGCCCAGGTCGCGGCCAACAACCCGAATCAGCCGGAATTTCATCAGGCGGTCCGAGAGACGGTCGAATCGATCTATCCGCTGATCGACGCGACGCCCGCGTATCGCAAGGCCAAGATCCTCGAGCGAATCGTCGAACCCGAACGCGTGGTCATGTTCCGCGTGTCCTGGGTGGACGATCGCAACGAAGTGCAGATCAATCGCGGGTATCGTGTCGAGATGAGCAGTGCGATCGGCCCGTACAAAGGCGGGTTGCGGTTTCACCCCACGGTGACCTTGGGCGTGCTCAAGTTCCTGGCCTTCGAGCAGGTTTTCAAGAACAGCCTGACGACCCTGGCGATGGGTGGCGGCAAGGGCGGCTCGGATTTCGATCCCAAAGGCAAAAGCGATGGCGAGGTCATGCGGTTTTGTCAGGCCTTCATGACGGAATTGCATCGCCATATCGGGCCGGACTGCGACGTTCCGGCCGGCGACATCGGCGTGGGCGCTCGCGAGATCGGCTTCTTGTTCGGACAGTACAAGAGAATCGTGAACCGCTTCAACGGCGTGCTGACCGGCAAAGGTTTGGAGTTTGGCGGTTCGTTGATCCGGCCGGAATCCACCGGTTACGGCGCCGTGTATTTCGCCCAGGAGATGCTGGCCACGCGAGGCGATAGCTGCCGCGGCAAAGTCGCCGCCGTCTCCGGGTCTGGGAATGTCGCGCAGTACACGATCGAGAAGCTGAACGAGTTCGGCGCGAAGGTCGTCACCGTGTCGGATTCCAACGGCACGGTCGTCGACGAAGACGGCATCGGCCCCGAAAAACTGGAATGGATCAAGGAACTGAAAAACGTCCGCCGCGGCCGGATTCGAGAGTATGTCGAGCGCTTTCCGCACGCAAAATACCTGCCCGACCAAAGGCCGTGGTCGGTCAAATGCGACTTGGCCTTTCCCAGCGCCACGCAGAACGAGATCGACGCCCAGGACGCGCGCACCCTGGTGGCCAACGGATGTTTCTGCGTGACCGAAGGCGCCAACATGCCGACCGAACGCGATGGGGTGCACGTGTTCCTGGACGCCAAGATCTTGTATGGACCGGCCAAGGCGGCTAGCGCGGGGGGGGTAGCCACCTCGGGGCTGGAAATGACGCAAAACGCGGGCGTGATCAAGTGGCCTCGCGAGGAAGTCGATATGCGGCTCCAGCAGATCATGAAGGCGATCCACGCCAATTGCGTCCGTTATGGATCGTCGAACGGATTCGTCAACTATGTCCGCGGGGCGAACATCGCTGGCTTTGTCAAAGTCGCCGATGCGATGGTGGCTCAGGGCATCGTCTGATGTCCGAGCGGCAAGCCGAACGTCGCCCCGACGCGGGTGGTTTGTCGCTGTGGTTTGTCGCTGTGGTTTGTCGCTTGCGGCCGTGCGCCGTTTGTCGATCGGCTGCCGCAGCGGGCGCTCGTCGAGTGTCGACCGCTGAACGAGAACATGCGCGTGACACGCAGGCGACAAGTGGCCGGTGCGCGGATCGCAATACCGGCATTTGGTGTGGCATTTCGTGCGGATGACGACGCTGGCGGCGTCGAGCTTACGCCAAGCGTGGGTGGACGAAATCCGCGCCTATGACGGCACAGCGCCGGATGCCGACAATTCCCGCTGAAGAAGAACCATCCTGTGCCGCAAGCCCTTGTTCAACCGGTATTGCGCGGTCTCGCTCGACGAACACCTTACGAAACGCCGGGATGGCTAGCTGCCGTTTTCCCTGGGGTTTGACGCTGTTTTCCTTCGTCGAGAATTGCTAACGCAAAGCGGGCGTGGTAGACTCGCCGAGCGCCCCGACCAAGCCGCGCCGGCGTTCGAAAACACCTTGGGCATCCTGGGAGGGTATCATGCAACGAATGGACTTTGTCGCGACCGCATGTATATGGGCGGCGATGTGCGCCGTGCCTGTTGTCGCCAAAGCCGATGACGGCCAGACGATCTATGCCAGCGTCTGCCAAGAGGCCCAGTTCATCTCCCGAGCCTCGTTGGCCGAGCCTCTGCCTCCGGCCGCCTGGAAGGCCACGCTGGCCGAGCGCCGCGCGATGTGGCGCGAGATGCTGGGCCTCGAACCGCTGCCGGAACGCACGCCGCTGCATGCCACGGTGACCGGCGTGCTGGACCGTGGCGATTATGTCGTCGAGAAAGTGCATTTCCAGAGCGTGCCGGGCGCCTATGTCATCGGCAACGTGTACCGCCCAGCCAAGGTCACGGGCCGCCTGCCCGCGGTGATCTATCTGTGCGGCCACACAAAGGGCAAGGTGAATCCGCCGTACCAAGCCAACCCGCGCTGGTTCGGCCAGCACGGATATGTGGCCTTGGTGCTCGATCCGATCCAATTGGGCGAGTCCCAGGGGTTGCATCACGGCACCTACCGCGAGGGCCGCTGGGACTGGCCCAGCCGAGGCTATACCCCGGTGGGAACCGAGGTCTGGAATGCGATGCGGGCCCTGGATTATCTGGCGTCGCGGCCCGATGTGGACGCCGAGCGAATCGGCGCCACGGGGCTCAGCGGCGGCGGAGTCGTGTCGTGGTGCCTCGCTGCCGCGGACGAGCGCGTCAAGGCGGTGGCGCCCGTATGCCAGACGGGCAGCATCGAGCATGTGGTCGTCGATCGGGCGACCGATGGCCATTGCGATTGCGCGTTCTGGATCAACCATTATCGTTGGTGTTGGCCCGATCTGGGCGCGCTGATCGCCCCCCGGGCGCTGCTGATCGCCTCTGGCGCCGAGGACGTACTGTGGCGGCCTTACGCCTTTCGCGACGTGGCCCATCGCATCCGCCGCCAGTACGCGGCGCTGGACGCCTCCGACCGGTTTGATCTGGTCGAGGATCTGACGCCCCACGGCTATACCCCTAAGCTGCGGCAGGCGATCTTCACCTGGTTCAACACGCATCTGAAAGGCGATGCGACGCCGGTCCAGGACGATGTCACGGACTTCGTCGAACCGGAAGAAAACCTGCTGGTGTTCGGCGGCAAGCTGCCCGAGGACGACCAGATGCGACGGATCGAGACCTTGCTGGTCCAACGACCCGCGCCGCCGGACGTGGGCGACGCCGCGGCCTGGGAGCGGCATCAGCAGACGGCGATCAAACGGTTGCGCGAGTTGACGTTCCGCCACATCCCGCTTGCACCCAATCCTCGGGGCACGGATTGTCGCCAGGACGGCCAGGCGGGCGAACTGCGGTTTGGCAGCTACGCTTTCACCACGCACGACGGGCTGTCGCTGTGGATCCGGACCCGGCGCGGACAAGACGCGGCGTGGCCCACGACCACGGTGGCGTTCGCGATCCAGCCCGAAGCTCGCAGCACGTTCACCGGCGGCGCCAGCTCGCGCCCGTCGCTGCCCGTCGCCTTCGCCTCGGCTGGCGTCGAAGTTCGCAACACGGGAGCGACTTCGGTGGGGCCGGGCTATCTGTGGACGCTGCGGCGCGTGTACCCGTTGTTGGGCCAGTCGCTGCCCGAGCGACAGGTGTCGGACCTGCTCGACGGCATGGCCTTGATCCGCCGCGATCCGGCTACCGGCCCCGTCGCCCTGTTCGGCGACGGCTATACAGCGGCTTTGGCGATCTACGCCGCGATCCTGGACCCGCAGGTCAGCGAGATCATCCTGGCCAATCCTCCGACGAGCCACGAGGACCCTCAGACGCCGGAAATGTTAGGCATCCTGCGGATCGGCGACCTGCCCCAGAACCTGGCCCTCATGTACCCGCGGCCCATCACGTTCGTGGGCGAGATGCCCGCCGCGTACCGCTGGACCCAGCAGCTCTACCAGAAGCTGGGCGCGGGAGAGCGGATCCGCGTCATCCCCAACGCACAGAGTTGGGCGCCACGGTAAACCGCGCCGGCTTGGCGAACACGGCGCGACCGACACGGGGCTTTCAAGACGGGTACGGCGATTTCGAGCCTTCAAGGCACGGCCCAGGTCGCGCCGTTGCCTCTGCCCCGGGGCTTCGTCCTGGGCTAACCAATTGGCCGCCGTTGGCGGCCAGGGCGCCGAGGCCGAAACGCCGTTTGGCGCCGTGGCGCGGCGACTTGCACGCTGCCGACCGGATCGCCCGCCATCTGAATCGAGCGCCATCCGAATCGCGCGCCGTGGATGTCGAAATCTCGGCGCGGCCCTACGGCCTGGCAACCGCCTCTTCCTCGGCCTTTGGCCCTGTCGCGGCACTGGCTATAATTCTTACGAATCCACCTGCGTCAATATCGGTTTCCCGTTAGACACGGTTGCCGTGTACACGCTCCCCACCGCCCGGCCTCGTACCGTCACACTGCCCAGGCCCGAAATCTCGACCGTCGCCGAACTCTCGACACCATCCGAGGCCCAGGCCGTGATCAGCCACTTCGCCTCGCTGCGCATCTTCCGCGCCAGCACTCGCAAGTTCGGACTCCCGGTGGGGAACTCGTACGCCGGTTGGTCCGAGACCTGGGCGTGCATGTCAGGCCCGGGCAGCAGATCGCCCTGGCGCAGGAAAGCCTCGTGATGCGAAAATAAGGCGTGCACCCGGCTCAACACGACGATCTGCACCAACCAATGCGGCGGTTTGTCCGGCGAAAACGCCGAGTCAAGCGCGGCATTCGAGTAGCCGTAGTACACCACCGCGCCGATCATTCCCTTGGTATACAAGCACTTGAGGAAGCCCTCATACAGCCGCAGGTCGGCATTGCCCATGGCCAGAGGGTCGACCGGTTGGCTCGCATCCCACACCGGCGGGCTGGTGGCGTCTGCTGCCTGGAGATACCCCCCGCACACCCAGTCGTACGAGTTCTTCATTCCATATTTGATCTCGTACCCCGTCGCAGCGAGTACCCGCGTAAGCATGTCGTTCGTCCCGATCCACCCCGACTTGTAGTACAGGCTGTTGCTCGCCACATCGGTCCCCTGACGCATGTACTTGAAGTCCCAGCCCCACTTCTGAATGAACTTGTCCTCCGGAGCGTTGCGATGAGTGTCTCCACCAGACGGGTAGTGAATGTAGATGTCGTGTCTGGGGCAGGCTGTCCGGCAAGCGTCGGCTATGGTCTTCTGCTCGCGACCCTTGTTCCGCGAGAGGTATTCATACCACGTCTGGTCGCCCTTGGCGGCCACGATCCGTGGATCCTGCTCGAAGACCTTCTGGTTGAACCCCAACACATTGAGCCCGAACTCGCCGCCGTTCAGAATAATCGAGATCGGGCAACGTTGACGCAGCTTGGCCAAGCCAATGGCATGGAGCCGGCCGGCCTCGTCGACGAAGTCCTGAGGAGCTTCCGGACTCAGGCACTTCGCCCCGAAGCGGTAAGGAATGAAATTCCCCTGTGCGTCGCGGGCAAAAGCCTCGTCCGACATCTCGTTGGGAAAAGCCCGATCCACCAACACCGCCAGTTTGTATTTTTGTGGATCCCCAACGACCAGTGCCAAGCATTTTCCGTTGCGGCTGTCGGGATCCGCGAGCGCCTTGTCGGCTACCGCTTCACTGACGTATCCGGCAAACTCGACGGCATAGCCCCAGCGGTCGGCCAGTTCCTTAGCGACCTCATAGGACATAGCCCAGCCCCAACGTGATAGCGGCGGGAGAGTGTTGCCTGGCGCAGACTCCGGCGTCCTCTGGGCCCGCAGCCAGTTCAGCGGCATGATCAGCGCAGGCGGCTCTTCCGCGCACGCCACACCCCCAATGACCACTAGCAAGGCTGTCATCGTCCCGTGTCTGAGGTTCATGTCGCTGTCCTCCTGTCTTTCCCGTCAAGGGGGCTTTCTTGCCCGGTAATCTGCGGCCACGCCGACTGGCGCCCCGCCGTCGACGCATCCGCCGCCAGTTGACGCGTTACTTTCACTGATCCGTTGGTCTCATCGCAGATTCTTCATTCTCCGCGGTCGTCATCTACGCGCTCATTCTATAACCAGGGACGTGCCATCGTTGCGTGCGAGCAAGTCAGCGCAGCAGGCGTTAGCCAACTTGTCCGTCGGCGGCCATCGGCCGTCCAGACCGAGACGAACAGGGGTTGCGGATCGACCGACGTGCCCGCCTTGCCCAAGTCTCGCAGGACGCAGCAGCCGTGTCATCCAGTCGTGACACTCGTACCGATTGCGTTTCGACGCACCGCATCGCAGCGATTGTCTCTCGACGTGTCGCGTTTCAGGAATCTGCGCTGATAGACCGCCGGGTGGAGTTCGTCGGCGCCGGCGCTCAGCCAACGCATGATGCTGCTGGCGGCCGCGCCCGGCCGAGAAACCTTCTTATCCGTCTCCGCCGCGGCGGCCGCGGCAATCGTCGTGCTCGCACGACGCCCAGCAGCGAGAGGAGGAGCATCGTCAGGCTGGCTCGATTGCTTGCGCGGGGCGTGCCCTTCATCTTGTTCGACGTGCCGATATCGGTACGTTTCCAAGGGGGCTCGCAAAAAATGACACCCTATCTGACCATTACTCGATCACGAACTCTCTGGTCGCCGTTGCGCCAGAGACCACATCGCGGGCGGTGAGCTTCCAAACGCCCAGTTTTTCGTTCAGGCTGAGGTTGATGGAACCGCGGCACGCGCCGTCTTTACCCAGCACGTTTCGGCAATAATGTCCGAGAACTTGGCCGTCCGGATCGACCACCTCCATCCGAAAGCAATGCGGCGACGGCTTGCCCGACGATGTCTCGACGTTGGCTTCGTAGGATAGCACATCGCCGCGGCGATAGACGTTCTTGTCCAAACGGACGGCGACATCGTTGATCCGGTAGGGTACAAGCGCGAAGACTTGTGCGCGGGCTGGGGCGATGCTCGTCTTGATCTCCTGAACCTCGCCGTGATACCGGCCACCGCGGACATCGTAGACATGGGCGCGGCGCGGAAACGTAACAGTCGCTTCCTGCGGCGAAAGATCATTGACCCTGAAATAGTCTCTCAGGAAACACACATACTCGATATCGCCATTGCGAAACACGATCACCTCGGTGGCCTCCGGGTTCTGTCCGGCGGCGTTCCTGATCGAGACGCGCGGCTTCACACCGGCCGACGCCAGGATGTCACCCAGCCTCTGAAGGATTGGCTTTTGGTCGCCCTTTGCTCTCAAGGCAAGATAGTCCATGAGGAAGCGATAGAAATAGACGGCTTGGCCCTTCCCGACCTGATGCGTTTTGGGCCCAGGTCCGAACCCGCCGAACAGATCTTCCAAAGGACTAGCCGGCAACGGCTTGCAGTGTTTGTCCGCGACGGCCGGGTTGATGTCGGCCAGCACCGCGCCGCCGCGATCGACGAACTGGCGGATCTTCGTCACTTCCGTCGGCGACATCGCCAGCACATGGGGAAGTACCAGGACTTTGTACTGGCCCTGCTCGAGCAGCCCCTCTTCGACCTGGGTGTCGGAGATGACGTCGTACTGCAGACCCAGGTCCTCGATGGCGTGGATGAACGCTTTTTGGGATTCCACTTGATCGGTGGGGATCTTGGCGAGCGTCGCGGCGTGGACGGAGGCAGGCGAGTAATAGATGGCGATCGCGTCGTTTTCCCGATGGCTGTCCAGCAGCAGCTTACCGATGCCGCGCTTGATCTCGCGGATCTCGTCCGTGGCTTGGACGAAATAGGGAAGCGGCACCAGATCGGGCGTCAGAGCGGACGCTCCGCCAACGCCGACGGGGCAAAACCCTAACCAGTACCAAACGCTTTGCCCGCCGTGAAAAAGGATCCGCCAGGGCATGGCCCGGTTGAAGCGCTCGTTGAGGCCGTAGCGGCCGATCCAGCCACCGGCGAGCGTATTCGGGCGAGGCTGCTTCATCAGCGAACGGACGATCTCGACGGGCACATCGGTGTGACCCATTTCCCGCATCAAGTAGAGGCCGCACATATCGAGACGGCTCAATAGTTGCGACCAATCCATGCCGCGGAAGCTCGTGGCCGACTGTGGTTCGTTGAAGCCAACCGTGGCTTCGGGTTCGATCCTGCGGATCTCCGTCTTGCAGAAGACGTTTAACTTGGTGAACACGTTCTCCATGTACATGCGAAAATCAGCCCACTGGGCGTGCTTGTGTTCCTTACGTGCTTGTTCCAAGGTGATCGGTTGAATCTGCTCCCAGGACGGGTAGTCCGCGTCCCACTCTTTATTCAGCTCAGCCAGCGAACCATAGAGTCTCTCGAGGTGCTCCTGAAACCCCTTGGTGCAGCGGTCACAAAAACAGAACTCCTGCTCGCCCCTGGTCAACGCTCCCTGTATCGTGAGGTTATACGCCGGCGCTCCGATGTCCCGGAGCAAAGGTACGACGCGCTGAATCGTCTCGACCAGCTCTGCGTGGTACTGAGGGTCTGTCAAGCACGGGTTGCGGATATTGCCCTCGAGCTGCTCGGCGGAACCCCACGAGTTGAACGTCCCAAACAGGTAAGGCACGATCTGGAGATTGCCGCGCACCGAAGGGTTTGCATCGGCGCTCGAGAGGCGCAGGGACTGCACCGTGGGGAATTCGGCGTCCACACCCAACTCGCGAAACTGGCGCACGATCGAGTCCGCCATATAGTCGCTCCGCCCGTAGTCCGCCCACATCACGAAGAAGTAATCGTCTTTTCTCCGTGGGGCGGCGACCACCAATGACGCAGATCTTTTGGAAAGGATCTGTTGCCGGTCGCGCAGCACGCATTTCACAGCCATCAACACGGACAGCGGCCGTTGGATCTCGAACGAGAACGCGACCCGGGCGCCCTCGGGTTCGATGTGCGTTTCGTCGACCAGTCTGCCGCAATTATCCCACAACTGGGCGGTCAAGCTCAGCCCTGCGGTTTCCGGCGCCTCGATGAAGGCCGTGCCGTGAAGCGTCTCGCCTGTCTTGTAGGCCGCCTTGTCGAGAACGATGTTTTCGATGCGGCAGCGAGCGCGCACGGCAAGCGGCGTCGAGCCCCAGTTGACCACCTTGCCATCTTCCTTCAACCACAGGTCGGCCAGATGGAGTCCGTCCTTGAGCGCCGGCAGCGCTAGTGTGAGTGCTTGCCGCCCTGGGATCACGTCCAACCGAGTGTCGGCCACGTGTTCCTCCTGGTTGTCCCTGTCGCGGACCACGAGCACGATATCGAGGTGACGAGACCTTGAGTTCTCGGCCCAAAGCCCGACCTTCAGTGCGTGCGGATTTGACGTCTCGCCCAAAGCCTCGATGCTGGTGATGTAGATGTCGGGCTCTTTGCGGCCCGCCCAGAGAACCGCTTTGGCCAGCAGGCTGTGATAATAGTCGTAGACAAAAGCATCCTGCCGGCCGTCGACATAGGGAGTGAGGCACAGATATGGACTGCCGCGCGATTGGCCGTAGGTGATCCTCACGACCCGTCCCTTGCCATACTCGCTCACACCGATCAAATCTTTGGGACTCACCTCACTCAGAACGGGCAGGACGGCAGTGGGAACGCCGCTCAAAATAAACGATCGCGCGTCGCTGACGGGCTTCTGCGTGAAGACGGCCTCGATGTCGTCGTATTTCCGTGGTTCGACGTAGACCAAGCCCGTGCCCGCCTTGACCTGCTCGAGGATCGCCGCTTTCTGTTCGGTCGAAAAAAGTTCCCACGACAGCTTGCCAATCATGATGACGTCGTATTTCTCGGCCAGACGTTCGCGTGCGATCGCCTCGATCGTCTCGGGAGTAGCCAACACCGCCGCACGTTCTTGGCCGCACATTTCGTCAAAGTCTCGGGTCATCAGCGGCAGGTAGCTGATGTCTGCCCGCTGGGACAATTCCACGGTTTCGCGCTGCGACCAGGTGGGGGCGATCACCAGCGTTTTGAGCGTCTGGCGATAGTAGGGCTTCGCCCAAGCGATGTGCGGGGTTACGACCGTCCCCGGCAGCTTGTCATAGGCCATGTTGCGTTCGTAATCTTCGGGTTCGTCGGCGGCAGCGAGCGCACAGAGGCACACGGCCGCAAGAGCCACCGCCGACCGCGTCTTGCGACAGCGCCCCCAATTCCGATCCCAACCATGATTCATCGTCGACATCATCGCGCCTCGAGTATGGTGAGTGGTGAGTGTCCACACGATTGTTGCTCTTGTTGCCCCCATCGAAGCCACTGGGCAAGCATTCTGAAGAATCTCTCCGCCATTCTACTTGGAGCGAGTTGTTCGTGCGCCTGTGCATGGCAGACGCGTGTCGCAATCGCCGACCGGCCAACAGCCTGCGCGACAGCGACCATCGCGTGCGACGGCAACAGATGCCAAGAGAGCAGCGCGGCGTCAAGGCTGCATATTGAGGGGGCGCCGCGATTGCCAGGCCGCCCGAATTCCGTGCTCTGGAGAGTGCGACAACACGAAAATGATGATTGGACAACGCACGAGTGTCGCAAATCGGAATTGATGGGACATGGAAAGGGAAGTCGTCCCAGATTACCAGAACAACGATCTGGGCCGCGATATATGGCAATCGAAATGGCTGGACAACGAGCGCGAGACAGTGAGCCGCCCTGGACGGACGCGCTCTGGCGCGTCCGTCTAGTTACGGCCACGACGGAGCGTGGCCCTCCAACGCTGCACACGCCTCCAACGAGCGCATTTCGGCTGACAAGCTAGTTAGAAACCAATCGCTGTGGACGCAAATCCCGACTCGTGATACTGCGCAGACTGGCGAAAGTTTGGCTGTAGTGACCGGCCAATTGTGATTTGCGACACTAGATCGAACCGCGGCAATCGGCAGGGGGATCGGATAGCGCAACCTCGCACCGCTGAACCACGGCGACACGCCTATTTTTATCGCCACCACGGTTGGGTTTATTTGCCAGTGCCGCGTTGAGCAGTATTGTGGTCAAGCCACATTTTCCGCGTGCCCGCGTGAAGGCTTTCTGGTGACGAGCGATGCTTCGGTGGTGGGCAGGGCTTTGCGAATTGAGGTTGGGGCGTGATCTAGCGCGCAGTGTCTCGGAGAAAACGCACGGCGGAGAATCTTTCAGGCCTAGCGTGACAATGAGCGGTTGCGCGAGGGACTTGCTCGAACATCGAGGCGGTACGCCCGCGAGCCGCCGGTCGGAAGCGCAGAATATCGCCCGGCGTCCGTGACGCCGGGTCATGCGCCGACCGGGGCGATCACTCGCCGACGTACGGCAGCAGCGCCATGAAACGGGCGCGCTTGATCGCTTCGGTCACCGCGTGCTGGCTGGCAGCCGAACAGCCCGTCTTGCGGCGGCTGACGATCCGGCCGTGGCGGTTGACGAGCTTTTTCAACAGTTCGACGTCTTTGTAGTCCACGTACATCGGGCGCGGCCGCTTGCCATCGACGAACAAAGGATCCTTTTTCTTTGTTCGCACGCGAGACTTCATCCGCTTTCGCGGCTTCACAGGCTTGCCTTTTTGCATCGGTCGCATCAGTGCACTTAACCTCAATACAATTATGTACTTGCAACTTGTTACGGCGCCGTCGAACTCTTCGGGCAAAGGGGCAATTCTACGCGAAAACGGCTGCAATGCAAGGCCGGCTACGTTGTTCACGGGTTTGGTTTCGCCGTTTCGCCTCGGATTTGGGGATGGACGCAATAGACCGGGAGCACGGCTGTGATGTGCGGGCCGGGCTGAGAGCATAGCCGGGGGCGTCGATCGTCGGGCCGCCGACTCGCACCGTTTTTGAACATCGGAGTGTTCCGTTGTACAATGGTCACCCTGCGATGGTATCGGAATATGGCGTCAGCCCGCGACGCAAAGACTTGCCAGGCAAATCGACGACAGGAGATCATGGGAATGCTCGATAAACGAACGGACCGAATCCGCATCACAAGAGACAGCCCGAGCGAACGCCGACCTGCGTTACATCTTTGGGCAGGCATCGTCTTGCTCGGGCTGGCAGCCCGTTCGATCGGACGCGCGGCGGATTGGCCTACTTATCAAGGCAACGCCGAACGCAACGCGACGACATCCGAGCGTCTGTCACTGCCGCTGTCACTGACTTGGGTACACGAGCCGCGGGTTGCGCCCGAACCGACGTGGCCGCCGCCGGCCCATCAAGATTTCTGGCATCGCGAGACGAACCTCGCCTCGCGCGTCGACTTTGATCTTGCCTATCATGTCGCCGTGGCAGGCGATGCGTTGGTGTACAGCTCGCCGGCCGAGCACGCGGTCCATTGCCTGGACATCGCCACGGGCGGCGTGCGTTGGTCGTTCTTTGCCGAAGGGCCCGTTCGCATGGCGCCGACGATCGACGGCGACAAGCTGTATTTCGGCGCGGATGACGGGAACGTGTACTGTCTGCGATTGGTCGATGGCCAGCAGGTGTGGACCTATCGGCCCTCGAACGTGGATCGACGCCTGCCGGGCAACGGGCACATGATCTCGATGTGGCCCGTCCGCACCGGCTTGGTGGTCGAGGGAACGACCGTGTACGGCGGCGCCGGACTGTTTCCCGAACACGACGTGTACGTATTCGCGTTGGATACACAAACCGGCGTCGAGCGTTGGAAACGCACGATCTCGCAGCCTGCGCAGGGCTATCCGGCCGCGAGCGATGGCCGACTGTGGATTCCCAGCGGCCGCACCGGCGTGACGGCGGTTCGGCTCGAGGACGGCAAGGACGATGGTTCGATCCAGTCGTGCGGCTCGTACGTGGTCGCCACGCGCGGCTATACGATCTGCGAGAACAGCCGCTATCAACGGGGTTTGTTGATTCAGGGAGCGCTGAGCCACCCCGCGCATTTCGTGGCGATTCAGGGCGAAACGGCGTATTTTCAGGGGCCTCGCGAAAGCTGTGCCGTGAACCTCGCGCCGTATGTACAGGCCGAAGTCCAGCTCGGCGCATTGCGGGCGCGGGCCAAGAAGATCTCGGACGAGCTGGACAAGCTCGGCACGCGGGACAAGGACAGATCGGCGCATCTTCGGCAGGATCTGGACGCGCTACGGGCGCCGACCGCCGAACTCGAAGCTCGGCTTGCCCGCACGTATGTCTGGCGCAGCAGAGACACGACCGCGTTCTCGTTCCTGATGGCGGGCGACACACTGTTTTGCGGTCATCAAGACTGTGTGACGGCCGTTCGGGCCGACAGCGGCGACGAAATCTGGCGCGCCGACGTCGCGGGGCGCGCATACAGTCTGGCGGTCGCCCAGGGGCGGCTGTTCGTCTCGACCGATGGCGGCCAGATCTACTGCTTCGAACCCGACGCGCCCGCGACGGCGCACGTGGCAAAGAGTCCCGATCTTCAGCCCGTCTGTCCGCCCAGCGAGTTCGACGGGCTGTACGCGTCGGCCGCCGAAGCAATCGCCAGTCAGACCGGAATTCGACGCGGCTACGCGCTGGTGCTCGATTTTGGCGAGGGGCGCTTGGCGCGCGAGTTGGCGCAGCGCACCGATCTGCGGATCGTGGGTGTCGAGGCGGACGCGGCCAAGGCCGCCGCGGCCCGCCGCGCGGTGGGACGGGCAGGCCTGCTGGGCCGGGTCACGGTGCATCATGTGCCGGCTGGGCCACTGCCTTACACCAAATACTTTGCCAACTTGATCGTCTCGGACGCCGCGGTCGTCTCGGGCGAGCTGCCGACGGACTGGTCGGAAATCCAGCGTGTGCTGCGCCCGTACGGCGGGGTCGCGATGCTCGGCGGTCCGCGGCTGGCGCCCGCCGCCGCCGCCGCACAGACGCTTCGCCAGGCGGAGCTCGACGGCGCGAAGGTTGTCACCGAGCAGGGCGCCTGGGTCACGCTGCAGCGCGGACCGCTGGCCGGTGCAGGCGAGTGGACTCATCAGTACGCCAACCCGGCGGGCACCGCGTCTAGCGGCGACGTGCTGGTGGGCGGCGAGCTGGACCCGCTCTGGTTTGGCGAGCCCGGCCC
>JAVYAJ010000168.1:0-37329 GCA_032229885.1 Candidatus Anammoximicrobium sp.
CAGACTTTTCGTACCCGCCGAGGGCCACGGTCGTAGCGGATCCCCCGGGAAAAGCCGACCCCTCCTTCGGAAAACACGACTTTTCCGACAGACACTAACTAGCCAAACGCGTCGCGGACGGCCCTTGCGAAGCCGCCAGGTTGGGCTCGTTCGTGATCGGCGTTCCGGCGGGAACGTTGTAGTGGGCCGTGTGACAACTGATGCAGGTCAGACGGTTGTGCGCGTGAACCGAAGTCCGCCATTGCCCGCCGGGCGCGCAGGCGTTCTGCTCGTGGCATTTCAGGCATAGCTCCGACGCCTCGGCGGGCTGCATCCGTTTCGGATTCAGGATCAAGCCGGGCTCTTGGCCGCGCGCCTCCAGATGTCGGCTGGCCGGACCATGGCAGGCTTCGCAGGACTGACCTTCGTGGATCCCGCGATGGACGTTGTCCGCCATGGACTCGCCGTATGTCGTGTGACAGGTCTGACACATCTCATCGTCATTGACGTACTCGGCGTCCGGGATCGTGGGCAGGCTGACTTGCAGGACGGGCAAGGATGCCTGACGGAACGCGCGGTTCGGCTGTGGCCAGCCCGGCTCGAGCGGGGTCTCGGCGCGACGCGTGTCCCGCCCGCGATAACCGCAAGACGTCGTCGCCAGCACCAGCATCGCCAACAGAATAAATCGGAAGGAATGGAACTTCTGCACGTCGTTGCCTCCCTGCTGGACAGCTTGCATCCTGGCATTTCTTGTCTGACCGCAAGCCTAGAGCCCTCGAACATGAGAGGTTCCGGCTTCGGCGCCGACCCCCCGCACGCAAGGCACGACGCGGGCGCGGCAATCTTGTCGTCTGATCCCCGAGACTCGGCAGCGCCAGCATTACCGACGCCGACAGCTCAAGCACATCGATTGATTTATTCGTTCGCCACTGCTTCGATCACTTCTTGATGCGTTTCGAGCTTTTTCCTTATAATCCCTCTTGCCTTGCCCCAGGCTACATCCGGATAAGCCGTAAATACCGCCTATTCATTGAAGACTTCTTAATTTAACACATGAAATTAGCAAAATTAGGCGGCACTGCGCTCCGAGCATAACGACTTTAGGGCGAGGACTTTGCATTCAACACGAGCTGCGAGGCCGCGAGATCCCCAACGCGCGGGTTGCGGGGAACGCGGCAGGATGTCGTGTCCAGTAGAGGTCGCCGGCCCGCCAACGACCGAGGTGCGGTTATCCTGCTCGCGGCTGATTCGCACAGAAGTGCCGCCGAACGACCGTGAAAGAGAAACGCTGGATTGGAACGGGCTGCCCGTATCGCTTCGCGCAGACGCTCGGCGAACGCGCACCGTCGATGGTGGACCACGCTAGCAGACAGAGGATGCGTTTCAGAACGCCCTGCGCCGACTTTTTGGGAAAAACGGATGGGCCGGTTGTGACGACTGTACCGATATCACCGAATAAGCCTACGTTCCAAAACGGTATTTCGAATTGGGGGGGAACGGTCTCGCGCAAGGGCGCAAAGCCGCCCAGAGGCGCAGCCCAGGTGTTTGCGTCCGATCGCGATTTTGCGTGACGCGGCCCGATGTCGAGGTGTTGTCTCGAGCCGAGTCCAAGCGGTTTTTCAGCAGCGTCAACGCGACAGCGAACGTCGATGGGACAGCGAGGCAGATAGATGATCGTCCAAGTTCTCGGCTGCAATTACCAGCGCACAAACCTGAATCTTCGCGAACGATTGGCGGATGGTCTCGACCACACCCGTGCCGCGCTGAAGGGCTTGAGACGCGAGTTTCCCCACATCGAAGCAGTCATCCTGTCCACCAGTGATCGGGTCGAGCTGTATACGGCCACGTTGCAGGGCGATCTGCCGACTCGTCGGCAAGTGGCCCATTTCTTTGCTAGGTTCCATAGCCTGGACGCCGACACAATCCTGGGGCATTTTTATGATCGCCATGGACGTGATTCCATCCGTCATTTGTTCATGGTCGCCAGCAATCTGGACAGCATGGTCTCCGGCGAGCCTCAGATCTCTTCGCAAATCAAGCTCGCCTATCGGATCGCGATCCAACAGCAAGCCACGGGGCCGTTGACCCACGCCGTCTTTCAGGCCGCTTCGGATACCGCTCGACGCGTCGCCGACGAAACGACGATCCACGCGCGCCAGGTCAGCATCCCCGGCGTTGCCGTCGCCGAGTTCGCAGGGCGGGTTTTCGAGCGATTCGACGACAAGCACGTGTTGGTGATCGGCGCCGACGAGATGGCTGACCAGGCGCTGCGCCATCTGCGCGCAGCAGGCGTCCGGACGATCACGGTCGTCGATCCCAACGTCGAACGCGCGGCCAGCTTGGCCCGACGGCACGAGGGACAGGTCAAGCTTTGGAGCGACTCGATGTCGGAACTGGCTGTCGCGGACTTGATTGTCACAGCCACCGGCTCGCCCGAACCGATCCTTGCGCGTCCGGCGCTCGAGACGGCGGTTGCCGCGCGTCGGGGGCGAGCCCTGGTGATTCTGGACCTAGCCGAGTCGCGGGACGTAGCGCCCGACGTGGCGGACCTGCCAGGCGTCCATCTGTGCGGCGTGAATGATCTGCGGGCATGGTGCGCGCGGAATCGACGCGAGCGCCAGCGCGAGCTGCCCAAGGCGCTGCAGATCGTGAGCGAAGAGGCCGACCGATTCATGGCGGAACTTCACTTTCGCGAAATCAGCCCCGTCATCGAGCGATGGCAGCATACCTGGCGGGAGCCCCGAGAGGCCGAATTGCAGCGCCTGCTGAACAAGCTGCCCCATCTGGACGAACGATCGCGTCAGGAAATTGCGCGCGCGATGGATCGCTTGACGAACAGGTTGTTTCACCGGCCGCTGGATTCGTTGCGGCAGGAATGCCGGCACGGCGTGCCCGCGTCGTTGCTCGGATCGCTGGGCCGTTTGTTCAAATTCTCATGATGGATCGCGGCGTGAATCAGTCGTTTCGGCCCGATCAGTCCGATCGGCGCGCGCGCGTGCTGGTCGGACTGTTGCGCGCCGCGGCTTCTTTGAGACTCGCCGTCGCCCTGTTGGTGCTGCTCGCAGCCGTGCTGGCCTGGGCCACGGTTCTAGAAGCCCGCAACGGCCGCGAGTTCACCGCCTGGCACGTGTACTCCAGTTCGTGGTTCGTGTCGCTTTGGGCCTTGTTGGGGGCGAACGTCCTGGCAGCGCTCCTGGTCCGTCTTCCTTGGCCTCGGCGCCAGTTCGGTTTCGTGCTCGCCCACGTCGGCGTTCTGATCTTGCTCGCGGGCGCTGCGCAGACGCGGATCGGTGGGATCGAGGGCCGGATCGAACTGCGCGAAGGCGAACAGGCGGATCGGTGCGTATCGAGCGCCCGTTCCGTGTTGCGCATCGTGCGCGATGTGGGCGGTCAGCGCCAGACCACAGATCGGCCGTTCACGCCGGGACCGGCCGACTGGCCGGCGGGCCGCTGTCAGGACTTGGGAAATGCCGACGGCGTGGGTGTGAGGATCTTGCGATTCTATCGGCACGCGCAACCGCTGACCGAGTGGGTCGCCGACGAGCGCGATTTCGACGGACCGGCGCTGCGCTTGCGCGTGATCGGTCCCAGCGGCAACGCCCTCGCCGAAGACTGGCTGGCCGCCAACACGTACGGCGGCGAGGCCATCGTGGGGCCCACTCGGTACGAGCTCTGGCCTTTGCCGTTGGCTTCACTGACCGAGGATTTCCTCCGGCCGCCCCCGGATCTGAGCCGCGCGGGCGTTCTGTCGATCCACCACGCAGGTCGGATGACGCGGATCTCGGTCGACGCGAATCTCCAGCGGCGAATTGCGTTGGACGAACACGGATTGGCCGTCGAAATCGCGACGTACCTTCCCGACGCCAAGCCGACGCCCAAAGGCGGGTTTGTGTCCGTCAGCGCTCGGCCGCGGAATCCGCTTCTGGAATTGAAGGTCTACCTGCCGGGGCGCCCGCAACCGCTGCGCCAAGTCGCGTTTGCCCTTCGGCCGCTGCTGAACCTGGACGCGGTTCAAGGCGAGGTTTGTCCCGTCCGTTTCTGGTATCACCATGCCGGCCTCAAGCCGGTTCCCGGCGCGGTGTTCGCCCAGACGCCGGATGGCCGGTTGTTGTGCCGAGCGGAACGGGACGCCGCGTACGGGCCGCCGCGCGAGGTTCGCCAGGGCGACCAAATCGAGTTGGGCGGGCAATTCCAGGTCGCCGTCGAGCGGTATTTGCCGCGCGCTCGGCAAGACGTCTCCTTTCAGCCGATCGAGGCCAGTGCGGATCAAACCGACGCGCCCGAAGCGGCCGTGCAAGTCGAAGTGAACATCGCGGGCAGCGTCCGGACCGTTTGGCTGCAACGCGCGGATCCGCGGTACAGCGCGCAGACGATCCTGGCAAATCGCGAATCCGTATTTCTGAGCCTGGGATACGAGTCGCACCCTCTGGGATACGCGCTCGAGCTCGCGCAGATCGTCCGCCGCGCGGATTCGGGCCGTGGCGCCGACGCAGCCTATTCCAGCGTCGTTCGCCTGCGAGATGCGGCGTCCGGCCTGGACGAGCGGCGCGAGATCTCGCCGAATCGGCCGTTGACGCATCGCGGCTTTACCGTCTACCAGTCCGCGGTGCAAGAACCGGCACATGGCCGGAAGGTCTCGCTGTTGACCGCCGCGTGCGACCCCGGGCGCGGACTGAAATACGCGGGCAGCGCGCTGATCTGCGCCGGCCTGGTGATCATCGTCTGTCGTCGTGGTCGCGCGGGGCGCACGGCGGACGGTTCGGCTGCGGGTCAGGACACGTCGGGCAAGTTGAATGCGTCCGACGCGCCCGTCGCGCCTGGCGGGTTGGACGAGCCGAGCGGGTCGGTGACGGCGTCGCTGGTCGTCCGGCCGCGGGCGGCCCGCGCTGGCAGATCGAGCGGGCTGTTGCTGCTGGGGGCGACACTCGCGTTGGGAATCACGCCGACAAAGGCTTGGTGCAGCGGCGAGCGCGCGTTCGACTGGGCCGGGTGGCGGGCTCTGCCTGCGCAAGATGAGGGGCGCATCAAGCCGCTGGACAGCCTCGCTCGCGAGACGTTCCACGTTCTGTCCGGCGCCGCGCAATTCACGGACCCACAGACGGGCCAAAGGCTGGACGCATCGACACTGTACCTGGCGATGCTGTTCGACTGGCAGGGCTGGGACTCGCCAGCGGACTGGCCGACGCACGAATCCGGGCGGGCGCCCAGCGGATATTTCTCCCGGTTCCGTCCCGACACGTGGGACCAAGCGCCGTTGCTTCGTATCGACAGCCCCGTGCTGGCCCAGGCCCTGGGGCTGCCGACAGGTCAGAACCGCGTCTCGCCGCTTGCCCTCAGCCAGGCCAAAATCTCATTCCCCGATACCGCGTCCAGCCGTCCGTTTGTGAACTGGGCCGAAGGACTGGTGCAGCGCGACGAACAAGCTTTGACGCCAATCGAGACCGCGGCGCTCGAGTTGGCGGCGAAATTGTGGGCGTATCAGGCGCATCGCACAGGCGCGCGTCTGACGCTGCTGCCGATCCAAGGCGACGACGATCAGCGCTGGATCTCGCTGGCCGACCTCGTGCAGGCGGACTGGAACGAGCAATCGGACCCCACGGGCCTGGTGCGACAAGCGCGAACTCAGTTTCTGGCCGCCCGCTCGGCGTACTTGATCGGCGCCGCCGGAGACTTCAATCGAGCCTCGGCTCAGTTCCTGCGAGCCGTCCAACAGCTCGGACCACAACTGGGGCCCTATCCCAAGCCGTCGCTGACCCGCCTCGAAGTGATGTACAACCGGCTCGCCCCGTTTCGCTGGGCAGCGGCTGCGATGCTGCTCGCCCTGCTCGGCGCCGTCCTGAATCGGGGAACCAACCTGCGGCTGTTCCGCATGACGGCGTTTGCGGCGTACGCGATCGGAATCATCGCGATGCTGTTGGGGTTCAGCGTGCGGGTGGCCGTATCGGGTCGTGCCCCAGTCGCGAACATGTACGAGTCGGTGATCTACGTCGCCCTGGGGATCGCCGGTCTCGGCTTGGTCATCGGCGCGCGTCGTCGTCAGCAATTTGCCCTGGCTACGGCCGCCGCGTTGGCCGCGTTGGCCTTGATTTTGGCCGACCATTGCCCGACCGTCTTGGACGCTGCCCTGCGCCCGCTGTCGCCCGTGCTGCGCAGCAATTTCTGGTTGATCGCCCACGTATTGATCATCACGCTGGGCTATGCCGCGCTGGCGCTCGCGCTGGGGTTGGGAAACGTCAGCCTGACGGCGTACCTGTTGGGCCGCGAGGAATCGGAAGCCACGCAGCGGCGGACGGAGCTGACCTACCGCGCGCTGCAGCTAGGGGTATTGTTCCTGGCAGCCGGAACGATCCTGGGCGCCCTGTGGGCCGATCATGCGTGGGGCCGTTTCTGGGGCTGGGATCCCAAGGAATCCTGGGCCCTGGCGTCGCTGTTGGCGTACTTGGCCGTGCTGCACGCGCGAGCCGCCGGGTGGATTCGAGACTTTGGCTTGGCCGCCCTCGCTGTCCTCTGCTTCTCGTTGATCGTGATGGCGTGGTATGGCGTCAATTATGTGCTGGGCGCGGGCCTGCACAGCTATGGGTTCGGCCGTGGCGGCGCGGCTTATGTTGTCGCCGCGATCATCCTGCAAACGTTGTACGTGGCTGCCGCCGCCACCCGCTATGTCGCGAGCGGCGCCGCCGCCGAAGTCGAGCGGGCGGCCCGTTTGGAGCGAGCCCACGATCTGTCCTGAACCGGCTGGGCGGACGTTCCTCCAACGCGACGAGATTGTATCCGCTGGAACGCGCGAAACGTCGAGCTTGGTCGCGGCGCGGTCCACCGATTCTTCATGATCGCGGAACTCGCCGCCGCCGACCCTCGGACGCTAGCAACCCGCGCCGCGTCGCGGTGGATCCGGGCCGCGCTCCGGTCGTGGCGAGCCGCGACCCGGTGGCTGCTAGGCCAGCTCTCGCCGCTTCAGCGCACCCGGCGCGAGGGCGCACGGAACCAGACATCCGGCAGCGGCGCTGGCTGTGCGGGTCTCGGCTCGACTCGGATCGTCGCGTCGCCCGGATGCGGCGGGATCGCGGGTGTGCTCGGCCAGACCGCTGGCGGCAATGCAGGCCTAGACGCCGCGGCCGTCGGCGGCGCGGTCGCCGGTCCCAAGGTGTCGGGGATCGCCGACCGCAGCATCGATGGATCGTACTGGAATCGCGACTGGCGCGACAGCCCGAGGAACTGGCCGCTCGATCCGCGGACCAAGCCGCTGTCAAGCCGCGTTCTGGCTCGCGGCGCGTAGGGCTCGCCGAGCGTTCGGGCGCCGAACATGCCGTAATAGGTCAGGCCTTCGGCGGCGCCGAGGTCGGCCGACAAAACGCAGCACAACGGCCATCCGAGACAGCCCAGTAACGCCACACGGAGAACGATTGTCGGCCTACGCATCGCATCGCTCCTGGAACCAAAACCGTGGCCCGCGAGCCCGGTCGAGCGCGCGTCCGCCAAGTACGAATCCTACCTCATCTGATTATAGATCGTCCGCGCGTCCAAGTCACGTGACCATCCGTGCATCTGGTGGGCGAGGGGCGGCGGGAAACGAAGGATGCGTGCTTGATCCGCGCCGCGCTCGTGTGCCGATGGCCTCAACACGGCTGATTGCGCCTTGCCGAAAACGACAACCGCTGCCAGGCGCTCTGCCCGCCCGCTGGACACACGAAGTCCGCCGACTGCGCCGCTTGTGACGCGTGGACATCGGCGCTCAAACCTGGACCGCCGTCCACTGTCGCTCGAGCCGCTTGACCGACACGGGCACGACCACCCCTAATTCCTGCGCGAACAACGAAACCCGGAACTCTTCGAGCATCCAGCGAAAAGTCTCCAATTCCGGATCGTAGATCCCACGACGATGATGGTCGTCCGCCCGCTGGCGATACGCAGCTAAGAACGGTTCGATGTGGGCCAAGGCTCGCCTGTCGCGCTGCCATCCGGAACCCGCGATTTTTTCGAGCCGCAACGCCATGGCCCGGAAATAGCGAGGGAAATGCTGCAACCAGCGCCAAGGCGTGGCGACCAGAAAACCGGGCGCGGGCGGGGCGGCGGTCGCCCGGCCGGCGTTTTCACCGTCCGCGCGAGCCGGCGCGCCGCGTGGCGGATCCGCCTGGGCCGCCTGCGGCGTCGAGCCGGCGTCCGGTCGGATGAAACCCGGTCCGAACTCGTCGGCGGTCAGCGCCGCCAGTTGGCGGCGCAGATCATCGACCGCGAACTGCCACGTGGGCGGTCGCTTCTGTTCCAGCGCCAGTCGTATCCGATGGTGCGCCTCGAGCAAAGGCAGCAGAACGCGAGCGACCTCTTGGACGCCCAAGCCGATGCGCTCGCGCCCGCGAGCCAGCAGTCGCTGGAACGCGTCGGCGTCGCGCACGCGTACGTCCTGGTCCAGAAAACTGCGGTCCGCGATCAGCTCGGCCAACTGACGCTCGAGTTCGCGGCCGCGGCAGAAGGGCGAGGCCAGCAAGCGGACCTGATCGATTCGTGGCAGCCACGTCACTTGGGCCCGCAGTTCGTGACGTTCGGCCAGACAACACAGCCGCCGCACGGCGGTCCGGGTTTGCCACGCTGCGACCTGCGCGGAGTCGGCCAGCCGCAGCCAGACTTCGCTGCCGCGATCGACCAGCATCGGAAAGGCGACCAGCGTCACTCCGCCGCTGAGGATCGACACCTGATCGGGCAGTTCGCCAAAATCCCAAGCCGTGATTCCGTCGCGCTGCCAATCGGGATGGTAGAACTCGGCCGGCGCCGTGGCGTCGGCGTCCTGCCCCAGTTCGCGCTGCAGTTGATCGACGTCTCGGCCGCGAGCGAGCACCTGTCCGGCATCGTCGACCACGCGGACGTTGATGTGCAGGTGCGGCGGAAGTTTGTCGGTCTGAAAGTCGGCCGCGGCCACCGGCTCGTGGCCGATCTTCGAGAGCGCCTCGGCGACGGCCGCCAGAAAATTCCCGCGTCCGAACTCCAATTCGCGCAACACGCGGCGGGCGACATCGGGCGCGGGAACAAAGTTGCGCCGGATCGCTTTGGGCAGCGCGCGGATCAGGGCCACGACCTTGTCTTCGAGCAGCCCCGGCACCAGCCAGCCCAACCGTCCGGACGCCAACTGTCGCAACGCGGCCTGCGGCACGCTGATCGTGATCCCATCGTCCGGGTCGCCTGGCTCGTAACGATACTCCAACGGCAGGCTGATCGCGCCCAGCTCGACGGCGTCCGGAAAGTCCGCGACGGCCGCAGACTCGGCTTCGTCCACCACGAGATCGGCGGGCGCCATGTATAGGCGGCGGGGGTCCTGCCGCTCGATCGTCCGCAGCCAGCGCTGCAGCCGGTGAACGTCGTAGGCGTGCGGCGGCAAACGCTGGTCGTAGAATTGAAACTGCCGCTGATCCTCGACGAACAGATCGTGCCGGCGGCGGCGCGTCGCCACGCTGTTCAGCTCGGCGACCAGCGCCTGGTTGTGCGTCAGAAATCGGAGCGGCGTCTTGAGCTGGCCTTCGATCAGCCCGTGCCGAATGAACAGCTCGCGGGCCGCTTCGCCGTCGAGCGGTCCCAGCGGCACGCGCCGTCGCTGGACGACGGGCAGCCCGTACAGGCTGACCTTTTCATAGGCCATCGCCGATCCGGCCGGGCGGCTCCAATGAGGATCGCTGTAGGAACGTTTGACCAGATGGCCGGCCAGCGGTTCGATCCAGGCGGGATCGATCCGCGCGACCGTGCGCGCGTAGTTGCGCGTGGTCTCGACCAATTCCGCCGCCACGACCCACTGCGGCTTGCTCGTGAACACGCCGGATCCCGGCCACAGGAAGAAGCGGGCGTTGTTCGCCCCCGTGTACTCGACCGCGTCCGTGCGCAATGCGACGTTGGCCAGCAGTCCGGCCAGCAGCGATCGGTGGATGGCGCCGTACAACGCTTGCTCGTAATTCGGAATCCGCGGCCCCAGCGGACGCCCGCCGAGCGCCGTCAATTCGACGTTGATCGCGTCCAGCTCGGCGTCCGGCGGGGGCCGGTAACGCAGCCCCCCACGCGCCCGCTGGCGGCTGCGGTAGGGACTGCTGCGTGGAGCCCCCGGTCGATTCTCCAGCCCGGTCCCGCGCCCGCCGTGACGCGGCTCGTCACCGGCCGAACTGCTGACCGGTTCGGGGGCCGAACCACTGCCGGCCGACGTCATCGCGACGTCGTCGGCCGAACCCGCTGGCCGACCATGCGTCGCGCGGGGCACGAGCGCCGCCTCGCTCACCAGTTGCTTCAGTTGACGATGGACGTCCAGCCACTCGCGCATCCGGTTGAACGCCAGAAAGTTCTGCCGACACGCCCGCCGCAATTGGTTGCGCGACAGCTTTGCCCGCAGATCTTGGTAAAAGTCCCACAGCTTCAGGTAGCTCAGAAAGTCCGACGACGGATCGGCGAATTGGGCGTGGCATTCATCGGCCGCCTGCGCCCGCTCGGCCGGACGTTCGCGAGGATCCTGAATCGCCAACGCCGCCGCGATGATCAGCGCTTCGTGCCAACAGCCCTCGTCCCCAGCCGCCAGGATCATCCGTCCGATGCGCGGATCGACCGGCAGCCGCGCCAAGCGGCGCCCGATCTCGGTCAGCTCGCCGGCCGCGTCGATCGCCCCCAGTTCGAACAACGTTCGATTCCCGTCTTGGATCGCATCGGCCCGCGGCGGATCGAGGAACGGGAATTCATCGATCGGGCCCAGCCGCAGCGATTTGGCCTGCAGGATGACCGAAGCCAGGTTCGTGCGGCGAATTTCCGGCGTGGTGAACCGGTCGCGACTGAGATAATCGTCTTCGGCGTACAGCCGCACGCAGATGCCGGGACCTACGCGCCCGCACCGTCCGGCCCGCTGGTCCGCGGCCGCGCGAGCCACGGGTTCGATCGGCAACCGTTGAACTTTGCGCCGTGGCGAATACCGGCTGATGCGAGCGGTTCCCGTATCGACGACAAATCGGATGTTGGGAACCGTCAACGACGACTCGGCCACGTTGGTCGCCAACACCACACGACGCCGCGCGTGCGGTTCGAAGACCTTGTTCTGCTCGGCAGTCGACAGCCGCGCGTACAGTGGCAGGATCTCGGTCTGCCGACCATCGCCGGGAATCGAGCGGCCGCGGAGCGTCTTGGCGGTCTCGCGAATATCGCGTTCGGTGGGCAGAAACACGAGCACGTCGCCCGGCCCGGCGCTGGCAAGTTCCTCGACCGTATCGGCGATCGTGCCCTGCAGGTCCACGTCTTCGCCCGTGTCTTCGTCCGGGCACAGCGCTCGGTAGCGGATTTCGATCGGATACGACCGGCCGGAGACCTCGATCACGGGCGCCGGCGCCCCCGTCCGCGGACAGGCAAAGTGGGCGGCGAACCGTTGGGCGTCGATGGTGGCCGAGGTGATGATCAGCTTCAAATCGCGGCGGGCCGACAGCAACCGCTGGACATAGCCCAGCAGGAAGTCGATGTTCAGCGACCGCTCGTGGGCTTCGTCGATGATCAGCGTATCGTATTGATTCAAGTAGCGGTCCTGCTGAGTCTCGGCCAGCAGGATGCCGTCGGTCATCAGTTTGACATACGTTTCCGGATGGGTCGTATCGGTAAACCGGACCTTGAACCCCACCGCCGTGCCGCGCGAGGCGCCCAGTTCGTCCGCCAGCCGCGCGGCGATGGCCCGCGCGGCGATCCGCCGCGGCTGAGTATGGCCGATCATGCCATCGATGCCGCGGCCCATTTGCAGACAGATCTTGGGCAATTGGGTCGATTTGCCGGAGCCCGTTTCGCCGCACACGATCGTCACGGCGTTGTCGCGAATCGCCTGCTGAATCTCCAACGCATGGGCCGTGATCGGCAGCGCGGGGGCGAGCTCGATCGCGGGCAGCTCCGTCAGACGTCGCGTTCGCCAGTGGATCGAGCGATCCAAATCGCCCAGCCAGCGCTGGAGATTGCGATCGAATGGCTTGCCCGCGCGTCGCGCTTGCTCGATCGACCGGAGCCGCTGGCGCAGACGGAAACGCTGGCTGCCCTGGGCTTGGTCGATCCGCGATTCGAGTTCAGAGAAGTCGGTCATTTTCGGTCATTTTTACCGTCCGGCGGCGTTCTGCAAAGGGCGGCTCGCCGGAGAACGATCGGGAAAAGAACGCGATGGCCGGAAAACGAGAGAGATTGAGACGCGACGCCTACGTCGGTGTTGGTGGGGGCGTGTCGTGCTCGGCAACGCCGCGTCACAGCGCGCTGCGGCGTTCGATGCGACATGCTTCTCGCCAGCCAGCGGCAAGCGACGCCTGGTGGACGGTCCGTTTTCCCGCGTCCGGGTCGAGTTGAAGCGGGTGTGCCGCATTTTCGCCTCATGCCGTTTGAAACGATTAGCCGATGGATACTAGCGGATGGGACCGCGCCGTGCGGGGCCATCGGCAGTTCGATGAGCCACAGGGAGCTTAGGGGGGAAACGCAATGGTTCGTCGCGTGATCTTGACATGGCTGGCGTGTGCCGCCCTTGCCGTCAGCCTCGGGGCTTCGGCAGCCAGCGCCGATCAGCGCGCGTTTAATCGCGTCTGGGGCGGCGCCTATGGCCAGCACGATTGGGAGCGATTCTACCACTATCCGTACGTATTTTACCCACAGAATTTCTGGGGGAACGAGTATTATCGCAGCGCCGAGAGCCTGTACTATCGTTATCCGCCAGAGATGCGAATCCCCGTGTACAACAAAAAGTGGCACAACGAACTGCCGGCGGGTCAATTGTACCATTCAGGCCACCACTTCATCCTGGACGTATTCTGACCAACGCCGTCCGTCGCGGCCCGCGAGCGCGGCGACCGATCATGACGCAGCAGAGGCCGCGGGGCGACGTCGCGCACCGCGTCGCTGGCCTCGCGCACAAGGGGGTTTGCGAGGCCTCTGACCCTCGTGTCGATCCGAATGAAACCCTGTCGCGCGAACTTCGGCCCATCTTTTCGGCGTCAGACCGCGCGCGATCGGGGGCATGAGCCCAGTGGAGGCGGCATCTTGCCGCGCATCCCGTCAGACTGCGCTCGGGCGGGGCACTTCTACCCCCGTGCAACCATAGTCTTTTGGGCGGAAAACACCGCTTGCCGCGATCTGAAATCGGTCGCAACCCGCTAGCACCCCCTGTAACGCGGGCTCACGCTGGACTAACATAATTCGTCCGCAAATTGGTCCTCGAACAACGGGCAACGTGCGTGGACCTGCCCAGCGTGTTCATCCAGTGGCCCGTCAAGTTTTTGTCGAGAGGGAGAAGGTTTGGTGAAACAGCATCGCGAACTCCAGGGATGGGTCGAACAGATGGCTCGGATGTGCGAGCCGGATCAGATCGTCTGGATCGATGGATCTGAAGAGGAAAAGGATCGGTTGACTCAGGAGGCTTTTGCGACCGGCGAACTGATTCCCTTGGACCCGGAAAAACATCCCGGCAGCGTGTACCATCGGACGGCCGTCAACGACGTGGCGCGCACCGAAGACCTGACGTTCATCTGCACTGCGGCCGAGGAAGACGCCGGGCCCACGAACAACTGGATGGCGCCCGAAGAAGGCTATCGGCGGGCCGGCGAGATCTTCAAGGGATCGATGCGCGGGCGGACGATGTACGTGATCCCGTTCTCGATGGGACCGGTCGGCTCGCGGTTCAGCAAGATCGGCGTCGAGCTGACCGACAGCATTTACGTCGTGCTGAACATGCGGATCATGACCCGCGTCGGCGCGCAGGTGCTGAAGCAACTGGGCACGCAGGGCGAGTTCACCCGCTGTCTGCACAGCAAGGCCGACCTGGACATCAAGCGTCGGCTGATCCTGCACTTTCCCGAGGACAATACGGTCTGGAGCGTCGGCTCGGGCTATGGCGGAAACGTCTTGCTGGGGAAAAAGTGCCTCGCGCTGCGGATTGCCAGCCACCAGGGCCGCCACGAAGGCTGGATGGCCGAGCACATGTTGATCATGGGCGTCGAGCGTCCGGAAGGCCGCATCGAGTACATCGCGGCAGCGTTTCCCAGCGCGTGCGGCAAGACCAATTTGGCCATGCTGATCCCGCCGGAAGGGTTGAAGGTCAAGGGGTATCGCATCTGGACCGTGGGCGACGACATCGCCTGGATGCGGGTCGACACCGACGGTCGGTTGTGGGCGATCAACCCGGAAACAGGGTTTTTCGGCGTCGCGCCGGGCGCCAACAGCAAGACCAACCCGAACATGATCAAGACGATCAGCCGCAACACGATCTTCACCAATGTCGTGTTGACCAAAGACGGGTCGGTGTGGTGGGAAGGCCTGGACGGCGATCCGCCCGTCGATGCGTTGGACTGGCAGGGACGGTCGTGGTCGCCGGGCATGAAGGACGCGCAGGGCAAACCGGTGCTCGGCGCGCATCCCAATAGCCGCTTTACCGTCCCGTTCACCCAGTGCCCCTCGCATTCGTTCCGGACCGAACACCACCACGGCGTGCCGATCTCGGCGATCATCTTCGGCGGGCGTCGCGCACGGCTGGCGCCGCTGGTGTACGAAGCGTTCGACTGGGAGCACGGGGTGTTCGTCGGGGCGTCGATGGCCTCGGAACGGACGGCCGCGCAGACGGGCCAGGTCGGCGAGGTGCGACGCGACCCGATGGCGATGCTGCCCTTCTGCGGCTATCACATGGCCGATTATTTTCAACACTGGCTGAACATGGGCAAGCGGATGACGAATCCGCCCCGGATCTTCCACGTGAACTGGTTCCGGACGGACGAGCAGGGCGAGTTCCTGTGGCCCGGTTTCGGCGAGAACCTGCGAGTTATCGAGTGGATTTTGAACCGCTGTCGTGGCGACATCGGTGCGGTCAAGACGCCGATCGGCTATGTCCCGACGTCGGACGGCCTGCATCTGGGCGGACTGAACCTGTCCTCCGATACTCTGAGCAAGCTGTTCGCCGTGGATCGCAACGACTGGTATCGGGAAACCGACGACGTCGCCGGCTTCTTTCAACGTTTCGGCAACCGCTTGCCAAAGCCGATGTGGGACCAACTGGACAGCCTGCGGCTGCGGCTGCGAGCGCCTCTGTCGTTGTTGAAGCCCGGATCGGAGGTGCGCGCGTCGGCAAACGAGTTGAACGAGGTGATCGAGCGCGAGAACCCGCATGTGTTCAACATGCTGTCCGATTTCGGCAAACGGATCTACTTTCCCAAAGGGATCCTGGCGCAGAGCGCCGAAGCCAAGGAGAAAGCCAAACGCTACGACGCGACGATCGGCATCGCCCGGGAAAACAACAAGCCCATGTACCTGCCGTCGGTGATGAACTTCTTTGCGGATCTGACGCCGGCCGAGGCGCTGACGTACGCGCCGGCCACGGGCCGCGAAGACCTGCGCAAGAAATGGCGCGACGAACTGGTCCGCAAGAACCCGACGCTCGCCAGACGGAGCTTTTCGATGCCGATCGTCACCTGTGGGGTGACGCACGCGATCAGCCTGGTCGCGGACTTGTTCGTGGACAAAGGCAACATGGTGCTGATCCCGGACAAGTTCTGGGAGAATTACGAGTTGTTGTTCGGCGTGCGGTATCAGGCCCAGTTGGCCTCGTATCCGTTTTTCAGCTCGGCGGGCGGTTTCAACGTCGAGGCGCTGCGCCAGGCCTTGGGCACCCGCGCCGGCAGTTGGAAGACGCTGCTGGTGCTGAACTTTCCCAACAACCCGACGGGCTATTCGATCACCAAGGACGAAGCCGAAGCGATCACCGGCGTCCTGTGCCAGGCGGCCGACGAAGGGCGAGACTTGGTCGTCATCCTGGACGACGCCTATTTCGGCCTGTTCTACGACGAAGACGTCTACCCCGAGTCGCTGTTCGCTCGGCTGGCCGGCGCTCACGAACGGATCCTGGCGGTCAAGGTCGACGGTCCGACCAAAGAGGAGTTTGTGTGGGGATTCCGCACGGGGATGTTGACGTTCGGAACCCGCGCGTTCCTGAGCGACCAGACGCTGTACCGGGCGCTGGAAAGAAAGGTGGCCGGCGCGATTCGCAGCGCCGTGTCCAACGGTCCGCACGTCTCGCAATCCGTGCTGGCCAAGGCTTTGGCATCCGGCGAGATCGACGCCGAGCACGCCCAGAAGCGGCGGATCCTCGAAGCGCGCGCCGCGCGGATCCACAAGATCCTGGCCTCGCCCGATTATGCCGAGCTGTGGGAGCCGTATCCGTTTAACTCGGGTTACTTCATGTGCCTGCGGCTGAAGAACGTCGATGCAGACACGTTCCGACGCCATCTGTTGGACAAGTACGGCGTCGGCGTCATCGCGGACGGCGAGCAGGATATCCGAGTCGCATTTTCCGCGGTGGACGAGCCAAATCTACAGGATCTGTACGACAAGCTGGCCCAGGCCGCCCGCGACTTGCAGCAGCCTGCATAGCCCGGACTAGAAGAGGTCGCTGGCCGATCCAGGCAGGAACGGACGGCTGCGCCCGCCTGCCAGTGCGGCCAGCCCGCCGACGGCGATACGTCTGGCCGTGGCGCCCTGGGTCACCTCGGGGGCGCCTGGCCGCGCCGCTGGGCTCCGACGTAGGACGTGTTCAGCGTACGCTCGGCAGATGCGCAGTTCCCACGACCGTGCGCCGCTCCGCGGGTTTCCCTTCCGCGCCGGGTGCGGTAGGGAACTCGGCCTGTCGTCCGCGGCGCGGCGGCGCCGACGATGATGAACCCCGCCTATCGAGACGCCGATTCGATCCGCGGGCCGATCGAGCCGTAGAGCGGGAGATGGCGGTAGTACACCTCGAGGCACAGGGCATTCATCGCGGTCGTGTAGATGCGGCCGCCGTAGCCGCCCCAGACGGTGTCGGTGGGCCAACTGCCGGCCAGGGGCGCAGCCGTTTCTTGCGACGCGAGCAGGCGCTGCTGCAAGGCGCTGTTCCAAATCTGCCAGGCTTCGCCCTGTAGTTGAAACAGAGCCATCGTCGCGTAGTACCAATAGTACTCGTTGAATGGCCCGTTCTGCGGCGTCTCCTGCAGGAGATAGGCCACCGCCTCGCCGACCGCCGCCTCGTCCTGCCTCAAGCCGAGGAAGATGCGACAGGCGAGCGCTTCGGCCGTCATCGCGCGTGTCGCTCCGCTGCGCGGCAGGTACGAAGCCAGACCGCGATGGGGGCCGGCGCTCACGCTGTTCAGAAACCGGATCATCCCCGCGCGCGTCGGCGTGGGAATCGGCAATCCGGCCAGTTCCGCGCTATGGAACGCCATCAATTGCCAGCCCAATTGGCTGGTGTCTCCCTCGTCGCCCGGCTGATATCGCCAGCCTCCGGAGCGGGGATTCTGGGCGGCCATGCTGTAATGCAGGGCCCGTTCCAGGAACGGGCGCAGCCGCTGATCGCCGGTCATTCCATAGGCTTCGCCCAAGGCCAGCGTCGCCATCCCGTGGCAGTACATGCGAGCGAACAACTCTGCTTCGCCGGCCAGACTTCCATCGGTTGCCTGGATTCGCGCCAGAAACTCCAACCCGTGCTGCACGGCGGCCGCGTGTGGCCCGTCCAGGTGTGTCTGCCCGAACCCCAGAAACGCCAGGACGGCCAGGCCGGTCGCCGCCGTATCGGCCTTGGCGCCAGCGCCGCCTCGATCATGTCCGAGCGTTCGCGTTTCCCGCCCGCCGCCGTGTCGTCCGCACTCCCAGCGCCCGTCTGGGTTTTGATTTGTCGCCAGCCACCGGAGGGCGGCGACGACAGCGGCCTCCGTCTGCGCATGGCCGCCGCCGGCGGCCAGCAACGCCCGGCGAGCGGCCGGGCTGCGGCTGCGGTAGGCGCTCGGCAAATCGCCCCCAATGCTGTGCGTCGGCAACGGTTCGGGCGATGCGCTGCCCGATGGGAGACTGACGTGTGGCAGCGAAGCCAACGGCGATGCGGCAGGTTGCGACACCGTGTCTTGCCATTCCGGCGGCGCGGCGGCCGGTGCGCCGGTCCACTCGTCGGCCGCGCGCAGGGACGGCGAAAAGGTCTCTGGTTCCACCGGATTCGAACCGTTGTCGCTCGCGACCGTGCGGTCTTCCTCGTCGGCCAAGGCCGAGGGGACAGGGGTCGAGAGGACGGGATCGCTCAAGCGTTGCGGCGCGGCGTTCGGAGCGTCGCCGCGGGGAGGATGGGGGGCGGCGTTCTCGGTGCTGGGCGTGGGCGCCCCCGCGGCGGACGGCAGCCGATGGAGTTCCGTCTGCGCCAACACGGGTGACAGCAGCGCCGGTGGGCTCGAGGTGACCGGCGCCGCCGGCTCGTCCGACGTTCCAGGTGGGGATTCGACGAGCGACTCGGGCAGCGACGGAACCGGTGGCTGCGCTGATTGTTGCACTGGTGGTTGCGCCGTCATTTCGGTCACGGACGGCACGCCGAGCGTTGCCCGGACCGGCGGCTCGGCGGGCTGCGCAGCGGGTGGTTCGACGGGCGATTCGATCGCCGGCAGGGCCCCGGCTTCGGCCATCAGCTCAGGCGCGACGTCGAGCAGTGATCCAGACGGGTGCGGCACGGGGGGCGGCTCGGGCGGCTGCGCGACTGCCGGCTCGTCCTGCGCAGCCGCCGCGAGCGCTGGATCGACCGGCTCGACGGGTGGCGGTTCCGGCGATTCTTCGGGCAGTTCCGGGCGCGCGGGTTCGTCGCCCGGATCGATCAGCGACAACTTGATGATGCGCTCGCCCGCCGGCGTCGGCAGGTCGTGAAACAGCCGGATGCCGCAGGCCGAGGCCAGCAGCAACAGATGGGCGAACACGGACAGAACGACGCATTTGGCGATCGGCCGGACCTGTCCCCAGCGGGTAAACAGCAGCACCAGCAGTCCGCCCCCCAGCGCGGCCAGGCCGGCCGCCAGGGCGATGGTGCTCCACGACCACGCAAACCCCGGAACCCCCGCGGCAGGAACGGCGGCGGCGACTGGGGATGCGATGTTCATTCCTAGCCGCCTTTCGTCGGCAAACGCACCGAGATGCCCATCTCCGAGACCCCTGCCTGTCGGCAGGCGTTCAACACCGTGGCGACGCGTTGCAGCGAGCTCTCGCCGTCCCCGCGCACGATCACGCTGATGTCGCCGTGGCGGGCCCGGGACGTCTCCAATTCCTGCCGCAGTTGCGCGGCGGTCATGAATTTGTCGTCTAGCGAAACCTGACCGTCGCGATAAACATTGACGACGTGCTTGTCCAACGCCGGCGCCAGCTTGCCCGCCTCGGCGACCTCCGGAACCTGGACGGGCAACTTGCTCTCGGCGCCGACAAAGCGGGTGCCGACAACGAAGAAAATGATCAGGTTGAAGACGATGTCGATCATCGGCGTCAAGTTGATGGCCGGTAGCTCGTCTTGGTGGGTCTTGAGCGGCATGGCAGGTTGCGGCGGCTGGCGCGCGGCCCTCTTGGCTATGGGTTGTTTCGGACAGCGGCCTTCCGTTCTTCAAGCAGCCCAGCGGCGATGCTACAGCTTGCCATCACGCCGCCTTGCGAGCCCGCCGTTCGCCGCTGGCCCGTGGTTCGTCGTGAGCCCGCAGCAACTGGCCGTCCGCGGCGATCAGATCGACGAGTCTCTGGCCCAGGGCGTCGATGTTCGTGATCAGACGATCGACGCGACCGACGAAATACAGATAGGCGATCAGCGACGGGATGGCCACGCACAGGCCTCCGGCGGTCGTCAGCAGCGCCTGGCCGATCCCTCCGGCCAACATCTCCGGCCGCCCCATGGCGTCGCCGACGGCGATCGTGTTGAACGTCTGGATCATTCCCAGCACGGTGCCCAACAGGCCCAGCAACGGCGTGATCGTCGCAATGCCATTGATCACGCGCAGGTACTTGCGCAGTTCGTAGGTCACCCGCTCGCCAGCGTCGATGATCGCCTGTTCGACCTCGACCGCCGGACGGCCCCATTTGCGCATCGCCGCGCCGAACACTTCGGCCACGGGGCTGTGATTTCTATCGCATAGCTCCACAGCCGATTCCGGAGTTAGTTGACCATCACGCAGTTGCTGCAAGAAACGTTTGACGAACGGCCGCGGGATCACCCGTCCACCGCGAAGACTGATCGAGCGTTCGAACACAAACACCAGCAGAATCACCGAACAGACGCCGATGGGCCACATCAACGGTCCTCCGTCGCGGAGAACCTGGAGCAGGTTCTTCATCGGAATCCGACCATTGTCGAGCACCGGTTCGTCAAGCACGCCGCTGGCGGCAGGCAGTGCGCCTTCGGATGACGAACTCGCGTGAGGCTGAGCTAGCGTCGCTGAAGCGGCTAGGCACACGATCGCGATCGCGATCGCGATCCGCGATAGCATCGAAGGACATATTGGATGAGCGGTTGATTTCATCAGCGGTTGTAGGAGCAGTTCCCGTCTTTCTTGCCTGTTTGTGCACACCTTGACGGCAACAGGGGCGTCGCGCATCAACGCTCGCTGAGCGTTCGTCGTCGCCCGCTGAGGGCCGCGTCCATCGGCGTCGCCTCGACCTCCGCGGCTATGGGCGAGTGGCTCTCGACGGCAGGCGACGAGGCAGACGATTTCGCGGGTGACACACCGTGTCGCGTCGCCACGGGCGCTGCGTCCCGGGAGGGAGACGGCGAGCTCGTCACGGCCGGTCGAACCGCTTTGGGCATCGGCGCGGCGATCCGAGGCGCAGGCGTCGCCCTTGCGGCAGAGCTGGCGACTCGCGCGATCGGTGTCGCAGGCCGGGACACAGGCGTGGCGATTCTAGCCGGGGGCGCAACGCCCCTGGATGCCGGCGCCGCAATTCGCGGCGGCTGTGCGGCGATCTTCGGCGCGGGACTGGCGACCTTCGGCGCCGAACTGGTAAGCCGAGGCTGCGACGATATCGGTCGTGGCGGTGGCGAGGCAACCCGAGGTGCTGAAGGCGACGCCCTCAGCGGGCTGGCATCCACTCGGGGTGCGGGCGCGACAGCCCTTGGCGCGGACCCAATGTCTCGCGGCGCGGGCGCGGCCCCCTGAAGTCCGGCTGCCGCGACTCGGGACGGAGCGAACCTGGTTGCGGGCGGCGTGCGGGACGCCGTCGGCGCGGCCGCATTGGGCGTCGCGCCGACGATGCGGAATGTCGTGGCCGCGGGCTCGGCCGCGGTGACGACCGGCGCCGGCCTCGCCGCCTCGCCCGCCGGCATCGCGTTCTCGGGCGTGGACGCGGCAGGTTTTGTGTTCGGTTGTTCGGTCTGCGCGGCGGTCGCGGCGGCCACGGAATGGATCTCGTTGACCAGCCATCGTGCTTTCGCGGACGCCTCCGTTTGGCCGTCCTCGGACGAGCGCGACACGCGCTCGAGCCGTTCGAGGGCCGCTTCGCGCTCGCCCAGCTTGAACAGACACAGCCCGATTACATAATTCGTTTCATCCTGCTGGTCGAAGTCCGGGAATTGCTGTTCGAGGCGAGCGGCCAAGTCCCGGGCATCCTCCCACTTTTGTTGTTCGACCAGGATCTGTGATCGTCGCAACAGAATCATGGCCGCCCATGGGTCGTCTTTCTCAAACTTGGCCGAGTCGAGTTTTGTCAACCACTGGGCGGCGGCGTCGTAGTCCTTTTGTTGATAGAGGGATTCCGCGATGCAGCACTGTGCGGCGTTCCGCACGGGCGAGTCCGGGAACTGCTCCAACAAGGCCTTCAGCGGCGGAGCGACCTCGGGCCAATGCCGCGTCGCCATGGCCACTTGGCCGCGTAGATACAGCGTGGGGGCCAGAAACTCGCCATCGCACTTGGCTTCGATCAGCCGATCGGCAAAGTGCGCTGCCCGCTCGTATCGCTCGGCGCGCAGCGCTCGCTCGGCCACGCGATACGTGCTGTCGGCCCAATAGGCGCTGAGCGGGTATCGGACCGCGATGCGTTCAAATAGCTCGTCCGCCTCGTCGGCCTGTCCCTGCTCGTCCAGGGCCCACGCCAATTGATACGCGGCGGCGTCTGCCTGCTCGAAATCGGGGTGCTCCTGGATCAGGCGGCGCAGCAGCGGAATGGCCTCGACCGTGCGGCCTCGCGCCTTGTCGATGCGGGCCGCGGCGAGCATGGCCACCGCTGCGTACTGGCTGTCCCCGTAGGTCGTGGCGACCAGCAGATATGCCTCAAACGCCTCGTCGACCCGTTCCAGTTGCTCGGATGCTTTCGCTTTCATCATGGCCGCTTCGGCCGCCAATGGGTGGTCGGGGTAGCGCTCGACAAGCCGCCCAAACGCAACGGCGGCCGCTGCGGCCTTGTCGACGCGGAGCTGCGCCCAGCCAAGGCCGGACCATCCCTTGACAGCCCATTCCTCCGGCTGTCCGTCCTGGATCAAAATACCGAACAGGGTGACCGCGTCGGTGTTCTTTCCGGCCCGAAGCGCCGCCTCGGCCGAGTGGTGGACCGCGGCCGCAAAAGACGGTTGGTGCAGGCGAGCAGGCGGCGTCTGGGCGATCAAGCGAAGCGCTTCGTCCCAGCGATCGGCGCGCGGCAGCAACTCGATCAACTGAACGCGACAGGCGTCCGCTTCGGGACCGTCCGGTTGCGACTCCAGATGCTGTTGCAGCAGTTCGACAGCCTCTCCGATTCGCTCCAGGGCGGATAGAGCCATCACGCGAGCCAGGCGGACTCCGCTCTGCAACTCAGGATCCTTCGACGTCGCGCCGACCTTTGCCAGAGCCGTCAATGCCTCGTCGTACCGTTGTTCGCCGAGGTACGCCAATCCCAGAAAGTACAGATTTGTCCGCGGTGCAGTGGGCGCTTCGGCAGCGGCCGTCGCGGCCCCTTCCGCGGGCGCCCCTTCCGCGGGCGCCGCGTCCACGGGCGTCGCAGCCTGGCCGCCCACATTGTCGCCGTCGTCGGCCTTGGCGTTCTCGCCGCGCTCGCCGTCCCCGCGTGCGCCTGCGGCGTCACCCGTCTTGGCCAGCGGTTCGAGCATCGCAATCGCTGCGGCATACTGTTTCGTCTTCAGATAGGCCTGTCCCAAACACTCCGCGACGTGATTCAGCAGCGGGCTGTCGGGAAACCGCGCGCGGAACTGCTCGCCCAGCGCTATGACCCGTTCGTACTGCGTCTGCGCCAGCGCTAGTTGCACACGCATCTGGAGACTGTCGTCCGCCCACTCACTATCGGGCCAATCTTGCAGGACTTTCGCATAGCCGATCTGCGCGGCGATCAGATTGCCATCCTGTCGCAGGGTATCGGCAAGCCAGAATGTCATCGCCGGAGCCAAAGGGTGATCGGGGTGTCGGTCGAGCGCGTCTTGAAAGGCCTCGACCGCCCGGCTCCACTGATTCTGAGCCGCCAGACACATCCCCAACCAGTACCGCGCGTGTGGCAGCAATTCGCTCGCGGAAAAACGTTGGATCGCGGTCCGAAACTCCGCCGCGGCGGGCTCGTACTTGCCGTGGTTGTACAGGCAGACGGCGGCTTGAACACGAGCGTCGTCCGCCAGCGGGCCATCGCCCGTCGCGACGGTCCGATACGCCTCGCAGGCGGCCTCGGTATTGCCGACCAATTCCCACGCGCGCCCCAGCCCAAAGCGACTTTCGTCGGCCACCGACGCGGGCAGATCACGTTCCAACGCCCGTTTGAACTGCTCGACCGCACGTTGCCCGTCTTGGGACGCCAACGCGAGTTCCCCCAGGTATTTCGAGGCATAGGCCGCCAACTCGTCGTCGGGCTGGTCGATCAGAAGCCGTTCCAACGCCTGTCGAGCCTCGCCCGAAGCTCCTGCCAGATACAGCAGTTCGGCATGGCGAAAGCGAGCTTGGGCCGCGAACCGATGTTCCGGCATCTGCGCGGCGAACTTTGAATAGATGGCGCGCGCTTCGTCGCCACGGTCCAGTTGAACCAGAGCTTCTGCGCGGAAAAACAGCGCCAAGCCGGCTTGGGCATGATCGGGATAGCGTTCCGAGAACCGTGAAAACTCGCGTTCGGCCAATTCCCAGCGACCGTCCGTATAGTGAGCCACCGCGTCGGCATAGATATCGTTGGCGGTCTCCGCCGCCGCGTCATCGATATTCTCCGCCGCCAAAGCCCGCGTGTTCAGCCAGACGCACAACAGCGCCGTCGCGACGCGAAGAGAAGTGCTAGCGTCCATTCATGTGCTCGCCAAAAGAGGAGACGAACTCGACCTGCCTCGAACCGCGCGCAATCGTACTCAAGCAAGGCCCGGCATGACAAGGCCAACTGGCCAACTGGTCAACGGAGCGGAAAAGCGGAAACGCGGAAGCATTCGCGGGCGCGCCCGGCCGGCGGTCGCAGTCCCGTGTCAACGTAGATCAAAGTCCGGGGCGCGAGGCGTCACGTCGATCCGTCGCGTCCGGACCGCAAGAACGCCGATCTTGGGCCATGCCTGTTGACACCAGCTAGCAGCGCATGGCAGACTACGGCTCTGTCTGCCGACCGATGCCGTCCCGTTCACGCCTGCGAAGTGCGAGAAGGACACGGTATTCTGTCGGACTCAGGCCATCATCACCATGCCGATTCCGGATTCCGCGCCTTCCGTTTTCTCAGATCCCGTGTGAATGGGAGGGACGTGATTGCCTTTCTTGGGAGGATCGCTCGATGTTTCGCACAGCCGACTCGATCATCGCGGATAGGCATCCGTCGCTCGGGACGCGTGCCGCAATGGCGGATTGGCCCCATTCGTCGCTGCTGCTGGCGCCCAGAGCCGTCCTGATCAGCTTGATAATCTGTTTGTGCACGGGCGTCGCGTTGGCCCAACAATTCGCGCAGACTTCGCCGCCGCGCGGCGCCAACAGCCCCGTGCCGTTCAAAGACACGGCCGCGGCAAAGACTGCCCCACCGGCGCTGCGCAGACTGATCGAAGAGGGGAACGTTACGCTGGAATTCACGAACGATCCGGAATTGGTCAGCGCCAACAAAGGCAAGGCCCACTGGCATTGGGAAGCGAAACGCCGCTTTCGCTATCGCTATACGACCGATGTGAAAGCCGGTGTTCGAACCGTCCGTCTAACCCTCACCGAGGTCACTCAAGATCTCGAGCGGACGACGCGCGTGCGCCTGACGCCCAAAGAGTATGTCAACGGCCCCCGGGTCTGGCTCGGTCGTCTGCTGCGGCACGAGTTCGATCACGTGGCGATCAGCAGCGATCCGCGGGCGATCCTGCTGGTCCAATATGTCGTCCAACACGTTCCGCCGTTCGATCGCGAACTGCCCTCTCTGGAACAACCCTCGTCCGCTACGCTGGACGAACTCGTCAGAGCCGAGCTGCAGAAGCGGTTCGAGGCCGTGATGGCCGTGGTAAATCGCAACAACGAGTTGCTGGACGAACTCAGCCAGCACGGCCTCGTTCCCGTGCCGAATCGACCGCTGTTCTTCGCGAACTTGTACAGCGAGCAGCGGCTTCGGGCCGTCGAGTTTCCCTACACCGACGAGGTCGCGCCGCTGTTGGCCAGCGACGAATACCGCAACTCGCCGCTGCTCTACGTTCCGGCAGATCCCACGCAGCCCTTGCCAGGACAGCCTCGACGGTAACCATCTGCACGGCCCGCAGCCTGCTGCGCATGGTCCGGCATCCATCGCCATCGGGCCGTCGCGCAAGGTCAGACTCGCCGGCGTCGGCTAGAAGGCGCTCGCGGCGACCGACAAACGATCCACCCTCGCTTCGGCGACCGACCGGGCGCTTAGGGCGCAGGCGTCGCCGCCGGGGCTTCGACCGCGACCCAGCGGCGGCTGAGCGTCGGCTGGTCTGGCGCGGTATCGGATGCCGCGGCCGCCCGCAGCACGCACGCGCCGGCCGGGTCGCTCGGGATGCGCAGCAACGGTTCGAGCGTCTTGCTGCCCAGGGCAGGCAACTCGAACGGCTGCTCGGTCTGAGCCAGCGTCTTGCCGGCCGTCGTCTCGAGCGTCAGACGCAACGTTCCGGCCAACGGCGTCGGTCGATCGTTGATCAACACGACGGGAAAGGCGCGCTGCGTTCCCGGGGCGAGCCCGGGTTGGAAAAAGTTGACGTAGACGCCCAGCGGCTTGAATGCCTGCCCCACATAATCGACAAAGGCCGGATCCAGATCCAGCCGCGTCACATCGCGAAAGTGGTCCGACGTGTAGACGCCCGGATAGCTGCACGTCAGGTACACAAAGTGCAGCACGCCCGCGTACTGGCGGCGCGATCGCCAAAACTCGGTCTTCGCGGCCAACAGATAGGCGTCCAGGTCCAGCCGCTGACGAGCGGTCGAGTCGGGGCCGAGCAATTGCTCGTACACGCGCTCGGTCAACCGCGTCGGCGATCCGTCGCGGTTCAGCCACAGCCAGCCGTACTCGTTGATGATCACCGCGTTTCGATCCGACGGCAGTTGGCCCGGACGCGGCCGTCCGTCCATCGTCTCCAGATCGCTCAGCTTGAACTTCAGTTCGCCGAAATGGCCGCCGCTCATCAGATACGGATGATACTCGACCGGGTCGATGTCGCTGACGGGCGGGTTATAGCTGTTCTCCCATGGCCGGCCTGACAGGTCCAGCGGACGCACGGCCGGGATGATCCGTTCGCCGTAGACCGCGTCCTTCGTCTCGTTGTTCGCGTCCCAGACGGCGACGCTGGGATGGTTCCAACTGTCGCGCATCCAATCGCCATACTGACGGATCATCTCGGCGACGTCGTAGGTGCGCGAGTATCCGGGATACCAACCCGGCCCACCCGTCCAGACGAAAAACTCGTTTTGGACCAGCAGGCCGACTTCGTCGCAGATGTCCAGCCAGCGATCCGGCACGGGGCCGATGCAGAAGCGGAAAAAGTTCCAGTTCATCTGTTTGGGCAGCTCGCCCAATAGCCGCCGCGCCCAGGCCTCGTTCCACGGCAGGTCGCCGCAGCAGGGATCTTCGAAGAAACGGTGCAGCGTGATGTTCGAGCCACGCAGATAGTAGGGCTGGCCGTTCAGTACAGCTCGCCCGGTCGCGCCGTCGAAACGAAACTCGCGCATGCCGAATCGCGTGTCCGCGCTGTCGCCGCCCGTACTGGACCGCAGCACGTACAGAAACGGATCCTCGGGCGACCACAACCGGACGTCCGGGATCCGGACCGTCTGCTGCACGGTCCGGATCTCGTCGGCCTCCAGACGCAGCGGGGTGACGACCGCCGCGCCGACCGCCCGGCCGCCGTCCCAGGTCTCGACCTGTTGCCGTAGTTCGAACGACACAGCGTCGCCGCGGTTCTCGATCATCGTTTGGACGAGGATCTCGGACGTGGCCAGCCGTGGGGCGACTTGGATCTGCCGGATGGACGGGTTGTCGCAGAACCCCAGCGACACGCTGTCGTAGATGCCAGGCGTCCATTTGATCTTCTCGAAGTCTGAACCGGTGGGATACGTGTCCGGCAGCACGGCCGGATGCGCGCCGATGCGGATGACCAGCGTGTTGTCTTCGTCCCATCGCAAGGCGCGCTCGAGCGGAAAGAATCCGGCGGAAAAGCAACCCGCATATTCGCCGATCTTCTGGCCGTTCAGCCAGACGGCCGTGCCGAACTGCGCCTTGTTGACTTTGAGCACGGCCACGTCGCGCCGCGCCGGGGCGCGGAAGACCTTGCGATACCAGAAATAGTTGCGATCCTGCTCGACCTTGCCCGTCCAGTATTCGCGCAGCCACTGGGGCGGCGCCGATTTCAGTCGGATGCGACTGGCCAGTTGCTCGCGGCTCAAAAAACGATCGACGTCGTCGAACGCGGGCCGCGCCAGGTTGGTCAATCCGGGGACCGGCCCCGTGTGCGTGAAATGCGTCGGCACGCGGTCGGCGGCGACGCTGTCCGCGATCTCCCACGCGCCGTCGAGCGGCATCGTCAGCCGCTGGGCGCGGGCGACGAGCACTGGGCACATTGTCGCCAGCAGCCATGTTCCGACCAGCGAGCACGCGCGGACCCCGGCGAGCCGGTGGCGCAACAGCCTGCCCAGGCGCGATGGATCGCGATCACGAGGGGGCTCGCTCGGCCGCGAAACCAGGCCACGCGTAGTGCCGAGGCTCGACGTGCGTATCGCCTGCCTGTCGGTGGCGGACAAGATCTGTCCGAGTGCGAGAACGATCCGGCCTTGCTCGGCGTTGCGTCCGCGGTTCGCGTTCATCGTGTGCGCTCCGTAGTAGTAGCCGTCCATTCTGTGCAAGGCGAGACTTGTTGCCAACGGGTCACGCCTGAGCGGCGGGCGACCATCGAGCGGGTGCGTAACGGATCGTCGAGCAGGATTTGTACCGTGCCCCATCGAGGATGGCACGTTGGATCGTAACCCGAAGCGCAAGCGACGAAGCCACTCAGGAAGGATCGTTCGAGGAACAACTGTCGTACTTTGCACAGCATCGCCCTGGCTGCTCACCAGACAGGCCCGGGCTATCGGACAAGTGTTTCTCGAACGATGCTAACCCGAAGCGCAAGCCCGGGAAGGCCTGAGTCCCTCGCTCAGGCCGCGGATTACGTCTCGCGGTCGCCCGCGCACGCCATGGCTGCCCGTCTTCGCCGAACACGGTGGATTCCGCCGTTGCCATTCGCGGGTTCTTGCGTCCGCATGGGATCCAGCGGGCGGCGTTGGCCCGGCGGTGCAGAACTCGGTGGCCACCGCTCTGCGCGCCTGCCGTGAAGGAGACCGAAAAGGATTCGTCCAAGTGAGCGCCGTACGGAGGCGACGCCACGTCCCCTACACCGGCGCCGGCGACCGCGGCGCCGCAAGTGCGGACCTTTTCTCCGGCGATCTCAGACCTGTCGCCACCCTACGCCCTTGACCGTGATTCCTGTTCGCGTGTCAGCTCAACATCCAGGCGTTGCGGCGCCCGCGTGGCGGGCATGGTTTCCAGCGGCCCCGAGGTTCAATCCTCGCGCCCACAATTCGCGCGCCTTGGCGGCGATTCCAAACGAGTCTGTCTTCCAGCGTGTCTCCGTTGATTCCGAAGACAATCCCTGCTCGCACCCGCGGATGGACGTGTCTTCCACATGTGTTCCGTACGCCGCTTGACGACTGTGGCGCATGGCGACGCGTTGTCCGATCCCAATCTCGCCGTCGCGGCCTTTCGTTCACCTCCGTCGTATCACATTCCTCCGGAGAAGCGGATTCGCGCGTAACGGGCCACGGGCTTGCCGTCGATCGTGTCGGCGATCAACAGATCGGCGGCTTCGGTCAGGCGGTTTCCGGCGCGGGGCGTGGCCGTGAAGAAGATGCCCGGGATTGGCCGAGCCAGGGGAATTCGGACGGGCGCCGAAACGGAGCCGTCGGCCTCGATTCGCAGCGCATAGTTGCCGGTCTGCGATTTGGTTTCGGCCGTCGCGCCGACCAGGTTGCAGAGAACGTAGATTCGGTGGTCCGGGGTGATGTGCAGTCGCGGATGGCCGATGTAGCCCGTCGGACGCAAGGGGCCGGTGGTCTCGCCGCCGGACAGCAGCACGCACTTGGCGACGAGCTTGCCGTCTCTCACAATTCCGTAGCACAGACGCGAATCGCGTTTGATGTCGGGGAAATACAGGTCGCGAAGCTTGGGATGGATGGGCTCCCGTTGCCACACCACGTGCAGTTGCCCATCCGGCGCCAGCCACGAATCGCCCAAGCCTATGGTGCCGCCGTCGTCCATTGTGTCGTCCAACACGATCCAATCGGAAAACGGCCGGCTCGTGATGTCGGGCGTCCAGGCGTAATGCAGCTTGCGCATCCGCCAGCCCCACCTGTCGCGACCCCAGGTTTCTTCGTTCAGCGGGTCGATCCGGTTCCAGATGTTGATTGGCGAAGGGCCAAGATAGTGCACTCGGCGATCCTTGAGGACCACGTTGGCATAGTTCACGGGCGTGACGGGCCCGCCCCAAACCGAATATCTCGGATCCTCGCCCGGCGGCCAGTCCAGTTGTCCAGTTGTCCACTTTCGATCAGCGTCCAGAAACGCCCAGGCGGTGTGCGTATTGCCGACCTTGTTGAACAGGATGAACTCGCCGAGCGGACCGTCGGCGCTGAACGCTCGGTACGTATGCTCCGTAAACCGGTGCTCGACGCTCCATTGTGGTACAAGGTGCGTCGGCGCTTGTTCGGGATGGGCCGGGTCGAATGCCAGGAACTCGGGCCGGGCCGGCCCGCCGGCCGTCTGGCCCCCGGCGGGCACGAAGGGCGCCAGCGTGGGGTTGACCGACATGACCAGTTGGCCGGCGTAGCTGGTCGCCAGCGAGCACGGCTCGCGGGTTCGGTCCCGTTGGTCGCGCTGGCACAGTCGCCACCCCTCCGGGCCGCGTTCGTACAAAGCCCAGCGGGCGTTGTTCAGCGGCGCCGCGTCGGGCACGGCTTCAAATGCGCTGACAAACAGCCGGTCGCCCAGGCGCACCATCTGCGCGCTGCCTGAACTCCAAAACATCCCCGCGCCGTTATTGGTCGCCTGGTAAGGCGGAAGCTCGCAGACGATCTCGTCGGCTTCGACCTGGACCTTGAACGGCGCGGCGGCGTCGACCACCGGCTCGCCGCCGGGGCGGTCGCCGCCTGCCTTGCCCTGCGGAATCGGATCCCCGGACGCCGCCGAGATCGCGCCAATGCCGAGCGTCAGGCTCAGCGCCGTCAACGAGCGTAACAGATGCCTGACCATGCGATCATCTCCTAGTCGCGGGAAATCAGAATTGAGGGGAGGTGGAATAGGAAGTCTCGCCCGATCGTCGGAAGAACGATCCGGACATGCGGGAGGGACGCGCTCCGTCGCGCGTCCGTATTGCTTGGTCACGGCCACGACAGAGCGTGGCCTTCCATTCTGGCATGGCCCTTCAACGTTGCAAGGGCTTGCCACGCGTGAAGCGTCCAGATCGATAAATTGGGCGACAACTGTCTCTGGCGAGCGCTGAATTCTGACTGGCCGTCACGACACGGCTTCCGCGGCTCGCGCTCGATTCGTCGGCCCCGGACTGCGATCGGATCGTCTCACCTTTCCTCGACGTTGAACCGTACCGTCGCGGTGCGGCCCGTGGCGATATGTTTGGCGCGGATCTGCCAGACGCCGGTGGGATCGTTCAGGGCGGGAACGAACGAAAATGATCCGTTCGTCTCCTGGACGAGCAGATTGCGTGCATAATGGTTCATCACGTTGCCGGCCGGATCAAGCAGCTCGATGCGCACGCAGTGCTGGCCGGCCGGCGTATCAGCGTCGGTCTGGATCGTGATCTCGAACGTGGCCATGTCCCCCAGCGCGACCTTGGACCGCTCGGGCTCGATCGCTACGGCCTGCACTTCGTAGGGCAGCAGCGCGAACAGTTTGGGATCGCCCGGCGACAACGCGGTTTGCACCGTCTGCACATGGCCGAGCGCTTTGCCGGCTCGAATGTCGTACAGCCAGGCGGCTTGAGGGAAATGGACCGTCACGTTTTGCGGCCGGCCGCCCACAGCGCGGTGGTCTGGCACGATCGAGACGTACTGGATCTTCTCGTTCTCGGCATCGGTAAAGCGGACGACTTCGCAGGCCGCGACGTCGCCCTCATCGGACGAGATGCGAAGGTGCGGCCGGATGCCGACGAGATCCAGCAGCCGCGCGGCAAGCTGGCGGGTCGCGCGCGTGTCGCCCGCGGTGTGCAGGCTTTCATACGGTTCGATGGCCGTGTTGAGCAGCACCGCCCAACCGTTGCCCGCCCGCTGGACCAGCACGGCCGGCGTGGTTCCGGCCACAGCCCACGGCTTGGCCCCGACGGACTGGACATTCCCGGCGAACGCCGGCATCGGCAACTCGACGCGAAGCCCCTCGGCCTCGACGCGGATCGGCTGGCCGCCGGCCTTGGCGGGCAAGCCGTTCGACGCGACGCCGAACACCCCGTCCAGCAGCGCCGGCTGGGCAAGCCGACAGTGGTCGTCGAGGATGCCGGGCGCGGTGTCGGCAATCACCAGCCCGCCGGCTTCGACGAACTGTCGGACGGCCTCGGCTTCAGCCGGGCTAACTGCCGTCGAGGCGGGCATGAGCAGGGCCTTGTACTTGCCAAGCTGGCCCTGTTCGATCTGCTCGTAGGAGAGCATGTCGAATTGCAGGCCCAGGTCCTCGACCAGCCGGATGAACCCCTGCTGGGCACGCGAGTGGCTTCGCCCGGTGAGTGTGCCGGCGTGGACGCTGGCTTGGCCGTAGTGGATGGCAATGCCGTCGTGCTCGCGCCGCACGTGCAGCAACAGCTTGCCGATGCCGCCCATGATCTCGGCGTGCGACTCCTGCATCCAGACGAACTGTGGCGTCGCGCGCAGATCCGGAAACAGCAGAGCGGGCCCGGTGTTATAGCTGGTCCAATACCAACTGCTGTTGAAGCCGTGCAGCAGCAGGTCCCAGCCCAGCCGCTTGGCCGAAACCTCGTCTTCGTTGCCCGTATCGTTGTACCAGGCGCCGACGATCGCGTCGGGTTGTTTCCAGCTACGGAGATACTCGAGTTGCGGCGGGCGACACGCATAGACCTGCACCAGATCGCACGCCCGACAGAGCTGGTAAAAGTCGTACCCGTGCCAGCTATTCAAATCGAATACGCCGTCGAACCCAACGCGGGCGCCGGGATCCGCGCGGCGGATCGCCTCGCGGCCGATGGCGTGGGCCTGTGTGAGCACGCGATCCATGTACATCCGATGATCGGCCCAGCGCGGCCAGTGCGTGGGCTGGTCCTTGACCTCGTCGAACGTGGCCGGCACGACGTCGGCCCAGCCGGCAAACGCGGTTCCCCAGGCGGCGTTCAAGGCGTCGAGCGATCCGTAACGCTTTTCGAGTTCGGCGCGGAACGCGGCCAGACAGGTGGGCGATGTACACACGTCGACGTGATCATGCACCAGATAGTTCTCGTCGCCCAGCGTGTACGCGGGCGGACCGAATGCTGCCGCGCCGGCCGCTCGATCGGCCAGGCCGGCCGTCCAGCTCGCCAGGTGTTTCGGGTCGGTGAGGCAGGGCCGGCGGGGGCCGGCGGTGGCTTGCTGCGAACTGATCCGTGTGATGTAGGGAATGCTGCGCAGTCCCCATCGCGCCGCGTTGCGACACGCCGCCGCCGCGGTGGTCGCGTCGCCGCCGGTCATGCCCGTGTTGTCGATCCAATCGACGCCGCCGGCGGCCAGCTCCCGGTTGATGAAGTGCCGCACCGCGTGGTTCGTGCCGTCGCTCCAGGCGAGGAAATGGAAATCGTCTATCGTGCGGTCCGGGACGGTGAACGAGGCGACCTGCTGATCCAGCAGCCGATCGGCCTGCCACAGCCGGACGCGCACTTCGTGGAGCAGGGCAACCGCCTGAGGCAGCTTGACCTGGAACGCCGCGATCGTGCCGGTCGGGTCGAGCCGCCGTTGTGCGATCCGTCGGCCCAGCGAGTCGTTCAGTTCCCATTCGATCCGGACGTCGGCCGGCAGCGCGGTCAACGTGACGCTGCCCGCCACGATCCCGCCCGGCGAAACAACCGCTTCGTTCAGAGTAAGCGAGTCGATGCGCGCCGCGCCCGCGCCCAGGTCGACGTGGCCCGTGGTCCACCCGAGCGTCTTGCCGTCTTGTTTGACCCAGACGCTCACCAGTCTCGACCCGGTGGTCGGACCGGGCAGGGCCACCACGCGCCGACTTTCGCCCGCGGGCAAATCCAGTTTCTGCTCGATCCGCTCTTGGAAGCCACGCGCTGGGTCATGGTCCATCACTTCGACCACCGCGCCCGGCAAGGCCCGCGGAGCCTGGATCATCACCTCGCCCGGCTTGTCGCTCAGAGCAATCCGCACGGTTGGCTCGCGGTTGGCCGACCACAGGATGGCCGAGGCGACGAGGCTCTGGAAGTAATCGTAATAGCCAAGCACGTCGGGGTCGGCGTGACCGAGGCCGGGCGTGAGGCACAGCGCTCCGCCCGCATAGTGCAGCACAAGAACCCGCCCCTTGCCGTATCGATAGGCGGTGGCGATGGGATGGTTCTCGGCCACCATCCGCCCCAGGCCCGGAAGCTCGGCCGTCGGCACGGCGTCGGCCGGCCAAGCGGCCGGTTTCAGGCGGCCCTTCAGTTCCGCGAGGAAGCCCGCAGCCGCGCCCAGCAAGACCAGCCCCGTTCCGCTCTGCACTTTCTCGGCCAATTCCCTGCGCACGTGCTCCGGCATCAGCTCCGGTTGGAATCCGCTGAGGATCACGCAGTCGTTTGGGCTGCGAAGCTTGTCGGCCATCTCGGAGAGCACGTCGGTTTCGTTCTTCCGCGGGTAGCCGTAGACGTCATACGAGCCGTACAGATAGAGCGAGCCGGGATCCAGCAGGCTGTCGGACGCCGCGACGGCGACGGTTTGATACGTCACGTCGAGCCGCTGCGCCAGCTCGACCGTCTCGCGCTGGTTCCATCGCGGGGCGATCACCAGCAGTCGCACCGGACCGCCGTGTAGCGGCTTGGCCCACGCGACGTGAGGCGTGACGACCGTGTTGGTCATCTCGTCGAAGGGCGTCGGTCGGCGCCGGATTTCGGCGGCCTTGGCGAGTTCTTCTATCCGCGACGGCGTCATTCGCGTCGCGGGAAGCGGACCCGCCAGCCAGTCGGCTTCGGCCACCCGGGCCAAGTCATCGGCGATCGTGGGCCCCGAATCGACGAGATACCGGTGGACGGGCGCCGCTTCGTGTTGCGGCGTAAAGTCCCAAATGCCCAACGTGATCTTGCGACCGCCGGGTTTGGTCCGGAACGTCGTGCGCACGTTGTACGAGGCCAGGCCAACGACGGCCGCATCAAGCTCGTCGGGCACGTACACCACGCCGCACGGACCGGCCCCTGTCTTCGCTCGCTGCAGCAGTTCGTCATACAACAGCGCCCACGGCTCGTTGGTCTTGTCCAGTGGGACGCCGGCGGGCGCCGCGACATCCCGAACGGCGGTGGCCAGTCGTCGCTGGCGAGGTTCTCCGAATCCCTGGGGGTAAGCGCTCAAGCTCACCTCCAACCGGTCGGCCTTCGTCCGCGGATCGAGCGCCACCTGCACAAGCAGCTTGTCGTCGCCGCCGCGGAGCGCGAGCCTCAGGTAGACCGGTCCTTGGGGCGTGGTCCAAGTGCCTTCCAGCAGCGTATCAGGCCCGACTTGGCGGACTTGGCGGAACTCGCTCGGCATGTCGTGCAGGCTCGTTCCGTCAACCTGAATGCCGACGAACGACTGGTAATACCAGTTCGGCTTGGCGGGCGACGACATGCCCAGCGCAATCAGCTTGCCGTGGGCTTGGTCTCCACGCACCACACATTTTCCCGGCGGCGTCCCGGCGGGGATTTCCACCGCGTAGTCCAGCCCGTACACGACCAGATCGTTCGCAAAGCGCAACTCTTGCTTGAGAAATCTGCCGCCATCGACCTCTTTCCAGCCACCCTGGACTCTCGACAGCGCATCAGCCGTGTCGGCCCTGGCCGTGCTCGAGAGAAGAACGACCAGCAGCCCTGCGACGATGGTCCTGTTTTGTATTCCAGACATCGCGGCTCTCCAAATCAAATGGCGCGGAACCGAAACCTCGCTCCACACGCGCCTGGCTCGCCCAGCCAATCATTGAGATCAGCGCGGTGAATCGCGTCACGCGGGCTTCGAGTCTATCCGAGTATTCGTAAGTGTCACGATCCGTCGCGTCGGCAAGCTGCCCGCCGAGGCGAAGCCAGAGACTCCGGAGAAAGGTCATTTGGCGCCACCCACTTCTGTTGCCCTCGACAGCAAGTCGGGCAGAGAACCCTGGGTCGAACCGACCCTTTGTCGCCCGACGCCGTTGCGAGGGAAGGATAAGGATGGCGTCCGCGTCGCCGACTAGTGCGTTGTCCAATCGTAATTTTCGGGTTGTCGTACGGGTGAGCGTGCAGGATTTCCGTGGTCTGAAGGCCGCGGCCACCCTCATATTCAGCCTTGACGACGCACGAGCCACGGGGGCTCGTCTTTGTCGGCCGAGCCCCGCCGGCGTCACGTGATGATCTTGTTGATCGAGTATTCGACGATGCCGCGCGCGCCTTCGGACTTGAGTCGCGGGATCAGAGTTCGCACGATGGACTCGTCCAGGATCGTGTTGACCGCCACCCAGTCGGGATCGGACAGCGCCGAGACGGTCGGCTTTTGCAGCGCGGGCAGCAGCGCCAAGACGTGCTCCAGGGCCGTGCGCTCGACATTCATCATCAAGCCGACCTTGCCCTCGGCGTTCAAACAGGCTTGCAGCATCAGGGCAAGATTGTCGATCTTCTGGCGAACCCAGGGATCGTCGTAGGACTGTTGGTTGGCGATCAGCCGCGTCGTGCTCTGGAGAACCTCGGCCACGATCCGCAGGTTGTTGGCTCGCAACGAGCTGCCCGTTTCGGTCACCTCGACGATCGCATCCGCCAGTCGCGGCGGTTTGACCTCGGTTGCTCCCCACGAGAACTCGACCTTGGCGTTCACGCCGTGGCGGGCTAGAAAGGCCTTGGTCAACCCGACCGCCTCGGTGGCGATCCGCTGGTTTTCCAGATCCTGGACCGACCGGATCGGCGAGTGTTCCGGGACACACAGCACCCAGCGGACGGGGCGCCGACTGGTTTTCGAGAACACCAACTCGCAGACTTCGGTCACGCTGGCCCCGGTTTCCAGGATCCAATCATGGCCGGTGATGCCCGCATCCAGAATTCCCTGCTCGACGTATCGCGCCATCTCTTGGGCGCGAATCAACAGGCACTCGATCTCCGGGTCGTCGATCGACGGATAGTAAGATCGCGACGAGAACGTGATGTTATATCCGGCGCGTCGGAACAGTTGGCCGGTCGCGTCTTGAAGGCTGCCCGCGGGGATGCCGAGTTTCAGAATTCGATCAGACATGGTCTTGCTGCCGGGGTGGTGGAGAGAAATAGGGTGTTCGTGGATCGCCCTCTACGGTCCAGCGCAGGGTCCGCGCGAAGCCTCAGATTGACGAGGGCGGGCTGTGGTCGGGTCGGCGACGGCGCGCAGTCGCGAAGGATCGGGGCGAGAGCGAGTTTCCCGAATGATGAAAACGGTCTCCTGCGAGGGCGCACAGCCGTCGAGAGGCATCCTTCTGATTCGCTTCGTTGGCGCGTTTGCCTGCGTCTCGCGGATGGCGACGCGTTGTGTCTAGCCATGCCCTTGCTCACTTCTTGTACACGACCGCCGGGTCGAAGATCCGTTCGCCTTCGACGCTGACCTGTCGCGTTTGAGGATCGAGGCGGCGGAAGAAGCATGTCTTGTAGCCTTCGTGGCAGGCCGCGCCGCCGATCTGGTGAACGCGGACCAGCAGCGTATCGGCGTCGCAGTCGAAATAGATGCTGCGCAGCTCCTGCACGTTTCCGCTTTCTTCGCCCTTGCGCCACAACTTCTGGCGGCTCCGGCTCCAGTAGCACACGCGGCCGGTTTGCAGCGTTTCGTCATACGCGGCTTGGTTCATATAGGCCAGCATCAGTACGTCGCCGCTCGCCTCATCCTGGGCGATCACGGGGATAAGTTCGTGTTTCGAGAAATCAGGACCGTTCATCGTAGCTCCTTGGCAAGATGGTAATCGGGGCGCGCTGCGCGGCCGCCTCGTGGCGTGTCTACG
>JAVYAJ010000169.1:0-16938 GCA_032229885.1 Candidatus Anammoximicrobium sp.
CTGCTTCTCTTTGTCCACCACAACCGCCTGCACATTCCAACGATCGAGCAGATCGCTCCAATGCGCCCCGCCTTTGGACACCTCCATATAGCCATCCCACAGCAATTTCGGGGCCAGATGGATGTTCGTCGAGACGACCGTCTTCACGCCTTTCGGGCCTGCCCAGGCAATCCAGTCGCAGAACCATTGCGGCGCATAGAGCAGGCCCGGGGGAGGATTTTCTCGGAGGTATTCCGTGAGCGCAAGCGGAGTTCCGCTCGCATACACTCGATCCGTCGGCCGAGGCTGCGAGCCCAAGACTTGCCCTCCCGTGGGCGACATGGCAAAAGCGACCCAAGCGAACAGCAGGCAGATCAAGGTGTAAGCCAGTTTCGGCGGAGCGGACAAAGCCGACTGCAAGAGCTTGGACTTCTCTCGCCAGTGATCGCCGAGCCGGACGCCGATGTCCACGATGTGAGGCATCATGCACAAGCTGAACATGAAGGCGTACCAGGCCACAATTCGAATCGCGACCGCCATCCCGCTGGCAAAGACCAGCAACAGAATCATGTCGACCACGGACACGCGTTGACGGCTAAAGCGATACAGCCCCAGCCAGAGCAGCACGGTGGCGGCGAACTGCATCCCCTCGGCGGCGACCAGCTTCAGGTTGTACCACTCGAGGATGTCCTTCAGATTAGGATTGCGTCCGAATGCCACCGTCTCGAACAACAGATCCATGCCGTAGGGATTCAACAACGAGCCAGCCAGCGCCAACTCGGTCAGCAGCGTCCAGCGGACGAACCAGCGGTCCTGCAGCACGGCCAACGGGTTCCGGGCGGTCCACGTCACCTCGATTCCCCGCCCCAGGGCGTGACATCCCAGCACGACGATGCCCAGGAAGAACGAGCCGTGCAGGTTGGCCCACAGCGCCATCAGCAACGGCACGCCGATCCACAACAACCAGGGCTGTTTGGCGTCGTCTGCCTCGCGGCCGGCGAACGCCGCGGCACGCGACCGCCAGGGCTCGCCTCGAACCAGCATCCAGGTCAGGGCGGCCATGCACAGACCGCCGAATATCTCCGGCCGAATGATTCCATGACGACCAAAGTTGATCAGGAACGCCAATGCCGTTCCGATCATGGCCAAGCTGACCCGTCCACTCAACAGATAGAACGCGCGGCACAGAACCACGTACGTCAGCCAAGTGGTCAGCGCGAAAACCAGGCACAGCGCTTCAGGGCCGTTCCAGGCGTCGGCCGACGCCAAGAATAATTGGCTCAGCCATGAACTGTCGACCACCTGGATGCCTTGCGAAAGCGGAAGGAATGGATCCGCCGAGGGCAGGGCGTGATGTTCGAGCATCCACTTGCCGTAGGCGACATGCCCCCAAATGTCCGTGTAGAACAACGGGATGTAACTGAGGTATACGTACAGCCCCGCGAAGACGGCCACGACCGGAACCGCCGTCCATGAAATGATGAGCCGCTGGCCCGCCAGTGTGATCGTTGGCGCCAAGGCAGGACTATCCTGAAGCTCTGTACCGGTGGACACCCTACATCCTCGCTTTGCTAAACAGATCCAACTTGCTCTCGGCGCTCGAGGTCCTGTCGCCCCGGAACTGGCCATGACAACGAGACGAGCGCATGACGCGTCGCCTCGGACGGCGTCGCGACTCGCGCCAACCGTGTGTTGCGACGCCCCGTCATCGCCGCGCTGCCTTTCGCCGGGCAGCCGAGTGACGACGTTTGCCCGGATTCGACGAGCGACGCAATCTCAGGGATGAATGGTCGCAATGGCGCCCGCCAGTTGCACCAGTTCGTCGATCAGCGCCGTCCGAACAGCCGCCAATCCGACGATCACTCCGATGCCGACCAGGGTCAACAGGAGCAGATACTCGACGAACACCGAGCCGTCGGAATCGGCCAGGAGCTTTCTGAAGCCTGCCATACGTTTGGTAAATGCGGTTACGATTCGATGCATTTTGCGCTCCAATAGCGTCTCGATCCGCTGCAACACATGCCCTGTGGCGCTACGTTTGCGCGCCGCAGGTACGAACTTCAGGATTACGGGAGGACCTCCGCGGGCTCGCACGCCCTGGTCCGGCTTGCCGCGCACGCGGCGACCGTAGGCCATCCTGCCAAAGCGACGCCTTGCGATCTCCGTTCTGGTGATCAAGTCGCGCGGCAACCAGGATGTCATCCGTCGCAACGTCGCGAACGAACGTCACCTCCCCTTTGTTCCGGCATATTTCATACCGCCTAGCTAGATTCAAGTTGTCCCGAGCGGCATTCGGCCGTCTAGCCTAGGGCCAACATCGCAAAACCGGTTGTAGCAACGTGTTATGACTTCCGATCGGCCCGCTTCTTTCGCTGGCCTCTCGATCGAACGTCACCGGGTCGAGCTGACAAGTCTAGCTTACGGTCCGCGTATGCGCGTCAACTTACGTAAACAGCTAGGTAAGCAGTCGATTCCGCGTGGCCAGTGCGTCGTCCATTTTCACTTTGTGGGTAGTGGCCGGCGGAGCGTGCGTCCGGCGGCCTGACAATCGCGGCCAGCCCAACATTTAGCCTGGAGGTGACGCTAGTCCGTCAGCTCGGCGCGGGCTTGCGCTTGTTTTGACTTCACCAATCCGTACTTTTTCATTTTTTTGTATAGTCCGACGCGGCTGATGCCCAAAGCTTTGGCGGTTGCCGTCCGGTTTTGCCGATGCTCTTCCAACGCTCGCACCAACATCTCTTGCTCGGTGACGGCAACCCGTTCGGATAACGTGCTGCCCGCTCGCATCGATCGTCTTCCTGCCGGCCCATGCTCGGTGGCCTCCAGGATGCTCGGCGCCAGGTTTGCGGGCGTGAGTTGGCGATGTTGGCTGAACAGCACCGCGCGGGCGACATGATTCTTCAATTCCCGGATGTTGCCGGGCCAGTCATAATACCGGAGACGTTGGAGAAACTCGGGATGGATGCGACGAATCTCGATCCCATGTTTTTCACGAACCTCGTCGACGAACGTCAAAGTCAGAGGGACGATGTCATAAGGCCGCTCGCGCAAAGGCGGCACTCTGAACTCCAACACGCTCAAACGATAGTACAGATCCGCCCGAAACTGGCCCTGTTCGACCAGTGCTCGCAACTCGACGTTCGAGGCTGCGATCAACCGGGCATTCGCCTTCAGCGTGTCGTTGCAACCGACGCGTTCGAACTCGCCGGTTTCGATGACGCGCAGCAATTTCATCTGTTGGTTTTGATCCAGACAATCGATCTCGTCCAACAACAGCGTGCCATTTTCCGCTACCTCGAACTTACCCTCCTTGGTCCGCTCGGCCCCGGTAAATGCGCCTCGGACGTGACCGAACAGTTCGCTTTCGATCAGCTCGGGAGGCAGCGCGCCACAAGCCAGAGCATAAAACCGACCGTTTGCCCGCGGCGACAGGTCATGAACCATCCGCGCGAGGGTCGTCTTGCCGGTGCCCGTCTCGCCGACCAGCAGAATCGTGACATCGTGCACCGCCACCCGCGTCAGATGTTCCAGGATTTGGAAGACCTGAGGGGTAAACGTCCGATACGTGATGTGCGGAGTCTGAACCTGTCGGTAATCCACCGTCGAGGCGGGGCGCGTGCGGAGGCTGGCGACCAAATCGTGTCGCAGGACACGATCCAACGCATCGCGATCAAATGGTATTCGCAAATGAGCGGAGACCGTCGAATCGGCAAGATCCGCCCACTCGCACCGATAGCCATCACAACCGATCGAGACGACCGGATTCTTGCGGCGATCCTGTCGAACCAAGAAAGCCAGCAGTGATCGAGGATCCTCCTGAAAGCCATCGGGCCGCAGGTCCAAGAAAACATATTGCCTGCCGCTGTCGCGCAGCCGCTGTTCCGCCACGTAAAAACTGTTTACGCACTCGGCGTCGCAGGCGTGATCTTGCCGCAACAGTCTCTGGAGCTGTTGGACCAGAACCTGGTCACGACTGACCAACAGGGCTTTTCCGCCCGTCGCCGACAGAGGCGGCGACGTGGCCAGCGGGATCAGCGAACCGGCGTTTTGTTCCGCCATCAGATCGGAAATTTCGACTTCGAGACCCACAATCAATACCTCATCGTGCAAAGGATCGGCAAACGCTGCACGGGAACCGGGTTCGCGCTCGTCCGCCCTGCGCGGCGTTAAGCTCACGGTGACCGGTTGGCGTCCGGCTCTTGACGGCTTCCGTCGGGCACGCCTTCCCTCGATCGTATACACGCGCGTTACCCGAGCCCGCGGACGCACCAACCTTGCCATGGCTCAGCACACGGACGGTTATTCATCTATCACTAGACTACTCAGCTTACCTACGTTATCAATAGTAAATTCACGGAGACAGGAAAAACCTGTTGCGACCTGCTTGTTTGCAGAGACCAAGTGCTGGGCAGTTGTCAGTTGTCAGTTGTCAGTGGTCAGTGGGCGGTGGGCAGTGGGCAGTGGGCAGTGGTTGTCAGGCTTGTTGTTGAGCGGAAACGGCTCTCGGGGGCTTGCATGCGACTTGGCCCAAAGTCGGTCCAGAGGGAACTTTTCGATGGCGCGGACCATCTTTAGTGAGGCGCGATCTTGCGTGAGTGGGCCTGTGTGTGCGCCGAAGTCGGGTGGGCAACCGATTGTTTTCTCGGATTTGCTTGCGTCGGCTTGCCGGACTCGGAGTTGCCCGATTCGGGGCTCGTACCGCCTGCTCGCCGATGGATGAGACTCGGGCTAGCAGCCGGGAAGAAACCGTAAATACGGCTAAAACGCCATTTTCTTGTGCTGACCGACGAACCAATTATAATCGTTGAAACATGCTGATCTGATTCAGCTTGCGCCGATTTTGCGTTGGGACAAAGTTGCCCTGAGCTAGGTTGGTTTACGATACCGATAGTCTCAGGTATGGTATGCGCAGCGGGGGGATTTTGCGCAAACTATCTATGCTCAGTCGCTCGTTTCCTTAAGGGCTGATTTATGGCCATCCGTAGCTCGCGTGGACCTTCTTCTTTGTCGCGGAAACAGCGTCGCCAGGATCGAGATCGGCGAAGACAGGCAGCCAGACGCCAGTTCCAGCTCGAACGGCTGGAGCAGCGGACGCTGCTGGCAGTCGTGGGGCCGCGGCTGGCCGGAATTCAACCGACCGATGGCGATTTGTTGCCGCTGGATGGCAGCGGGGTGCGAAACATCGCGCCGCGCGAGCTCGTTTTCCGATTCGACGACAGCCAACAGATCGATCCCAACACGCTGAACGGGATCCGCGTGCTGCGCGCCGGCGGCGACGGCGATTTTGCGAACGGAAGCATCGCGATCACTCCGGGTTTCATTGGCGTGAGTCCAGCGCCCAACCAGAACGAGGTCGTGATCCGCCTGGCCGAGACCCTGCCGGACGATCTGTACCGGATCGAGCTGTACGGAATCGACGATGCGTTGAACGGGATCACGGCGTTGCGGAATGTGCGCGGCGACGCGTTTGGCGACCTGACCGCGGATGGCGTGGACAACGGCACGAACATGGTGGTCGGCTTCTCGTTGAAGCTGGCCCCCCAGGTGTTGGCGGTCGTTCCCCAGCCGGTGACTCGCGTGGTCGCCCCTGGGAACCCCGCCAACAAGATCCTGCAACAGGCGCGCGACCAGATCGTCGTGTATTTCAACGACGACGACCTGTTCATCGAGAACGACGCCGCCGGTCGGCCCACGCAACGATCGGCCGAAAACCCGAATTTCTACCGGTTGATTTTCACCCAGGACACCGTCGAGAACACCGACGACATCACGTTTTTCCCAACCCGAGTCAAGTACGACCCGGTCGCCGACACGGCGATTCTAACCTTTGCGGGCGACTTGGAGACGTTGACGATCCCGGCCGGACATCCGGGGGCGGGAACACCGATCGGATCCGGCACGTGGCGGCTGCGCGTGGGGACGGACGAACCGTTGCCGGCGCCTCCGGTCACCGTGCGGCCGACGATCGAAGCGACCACGGATTTCGGGACGGGCGGAACCGTGTCGATGACGTTCACGGCCACGGCCGACTTTGGCAAGGCGGTCGTGCTGTCTTTTACGGATGCAGCTTTGGGCGCCGGCGTCGGACCGAAAATTTCGGTCATGCAGAACACGATCCAGGTGACGTTGAACACCGACGGCGCGGGGGTGACCGCGGCCGATCTGGCCGTGGCGTTGAACGCGGATCCGGTCGCCAGCCTCCTGGTCACCGCGGATGTCCAGGGGGACGACGGCGCGCGGATCGACGGTCGAGGCGCGCGAACGGTCCGTGTCGTGGGCTTGGGATCCAGTTTCGAGACTGCCTACGACCTCGGCCAGCTCGGCGGGCAAAGCCTGTTGGTGGCCTCGTCGATCGATCCGCAGCCTTTCGACCTGGACTTGATGGGCGGCTGGGACGAGCCCGGCCACCGAAACCTTCCGCCCGAGGTCGGCAGCGGTTTCGAGCAGCATATCAACCCAGCCTTTGGTCCCGACGTCCAGGATGGCGTCACGACGATCCTGTACAACTTTCGCCAGGTGTACGGATTGGATGGACAGGGCAAACCGCTGTCGAACCTGATCACGGAAAAGCAGAAGACGCGGGTTCGCGAGGCCGTCGAGATGTGGGCCCAGCATCTGGGCATCCAGTTCCTCGAGACGGCGGATCAGGGGTTGACGTTCGTGACCGGCGATCCGCGGGCCCTGGATCCGAACGACGCGAGCGTGTTGAACCATGCCTTGCCGCCCCCGGGCTCGAGCGGATTCTCGAACTATCACTTCATCGTTCGCGTAGACCCCGCGTACGCCAACGGGATGATCATTCTCGACAGCGCGGTCCAGTGGAACAGCGATTACGGCGGGGATTGGTTTCAACGCGTCATGGTCGGGCTGGGCGCCATGCTCGGGCTGCAGCGCGCCAACGACCTGCCCGTGACGAATCTGATGGCGTTCGATTCGACCGATCCGTTCGCGAGCGCCACGGGAGACTCGCGGGGAAGCAACTACTACGCGAATCGCGCGGATCGAAGCGATTCCAGCGGCGTCCCATTCGTGAGCTTCTCGGAAGATGCCTTCGACAGCGCGCCGACCAGCCTGTTCGGCAACCGGCCGCCGGAGCCGGTCTTTCCGGGCAATGCGGACATCATCCACGGCCAGTTTCTCCATCGGCCGGACAGTAACGACATCGATCTGTACCGATTCTCGATCGACCTAGGGGACCAGCAGCGGGACGAGAAACGACAGGGCGTGTTCACGGCGGAATCGTTCGCCGAACGGCTGCCGAACTCGAGCGAGCTCGACACGGTGCTGTCCCTGTACCGCGAGGTCGAGGTCCGGGACCGCAACGGCGTCGTCATAGGTTACGAGCGCGAGCTGATCTCGCGCAATGACAATTATTACAGCTCGGATTCCTACATTAGCCTCGAGCTGGGCAGCGGCACCTATTACCTAGGCGTGACGGCGGCGGGCAACACGGATTTCGATCCGACGATCGAGGACACCGGCTTCGGCGGCACGACGCAGGGCGCGTACGAGTTGAGGCTGAACTTCCGCTCGCGAGTCGACGACGACGCCACGATCAGCGACCGCGATCGCATTCACGAGAACCGCCCCGGAACGCCCCTGGACGGCGACGCCGACGGCACGCCGGGCGGCGTGTTCAACTTCTGGTTCCAGACGCGGCCGTTGGAACGCGTACTAAACGTGACCGGTGACGGCAACGCCTTTGTCGATGGCCAGACGCTGACGATCGAAGACGCCTTCGGCGCGACGCGGAAATTCGAGTTCGACAGCAACGGAACGCTGCAAAACCCGTCGGCGATTCGTATTCCGTTTACCACGGGCGCCTCGCCGACCACGGCCATCGACATGGCCAATCAACTGCACAACGCGATCAACTCGTCGGGCCTGGCGGTCACGGCCACGCAGAGCGGCGCCGCGATCACGTTGCAGGACGAACGGGTGGCCCTGTTGAGCAACAGCGCCGCGGGCATCGAGCTGGGCGGCAAGACCATCTTTGTGGACAAGGTCTCCGGCGCCAACCTCCGAGGGACGCTGGCCAAGCCCTTTGACACGATCAAATCCGCGTTTGCCGCGGCCGTTCCCGGCGACATCGTGCGGATCGTGGGCAACGGCGGATTCGACGGCGATCGGACGACGCTGGGCGACAACTTTGCCTACGAGATCGGCTTCGGCGCGTCGGGCGGCCCGGCCGAACTGCCTGACGGCACGTCGATGTCGGTTCCTCACGGCGTGACGGCGATGGTCGATGCCGGCGCCGTGTTCAAATTGCGGCAGGCACGGATCGGCGTGGGCAGTTCGTCGGCCAGCATCGACCGCAGCGGCGGCTCGCTCCAGGTTCTCGGGACGCCGCGGGAAAGCGTCTATTTCACGTCGTGGCTGGACGAGTCCATCGGCCGCGATACGTACGCGCCGACGACCACGCCGATGCCGGGCGACTGGGGTGGAATTCTGTTTCGCGCGGATCTGGACAATGCCAGCGCTCGGTTCAATCACGAGCGAGAAGGCATTTTCTTGAATTATGTCAGCCATGCCGACATCCGCTACGGCGGCGGGATGGTGCGGATCGACAACGTCGATCAAGTGGTCAATCCGATCCAGACGCTGGAAATGCGGCCGACCATTGTTTTCAACCGAATCACCGCCAGCAACGACGCGGCGATGTCGGCCGACGTCGCCAGTTTTGAAGAGACGAACTTCCTCGCGCCCCGCTACCAACTGGTCGATCGGTTTACGCCGGATTACGAGCGGGTGGGGCCCGACATCCACGGCAACATCCTGCGGGACAACTCGATCAATGGGTTGTTCGTGCGAATTCAAACCCCGGCGGGAACCGCCCTGCGTTCGCTCGACGTCGCCGCTCGATTTGACGACATCGACATCGTCCACGTGCTGGCGGAGAATCTGCGGATCAGCGGCGACCCGGGCGGGGCGCTGCTCGAACAGTCGCGGCCGCCGATCGATCTCGTCACCCTGGCGCCGCGAGTCGGCGGAAGTCTGCCCAACGGCGCATACTCGTACAAGCTGGTCTTCGTCGACCGCAATGGATTCGAGGGCCGCCCGTCCGAAGCGACGGCGACGACGACGCTGTCCGGCGGCAACGGCACGGTGCAGCTCAGCGGGCTGCCGCCGGTCAGCGGCAACTTTGTCGAGCGCCGCCTGTATCGCAGCCAACCCGGTGGCGCCGGACCTTATAATCTGGTCGGCCGCCTGGACGCCACAGGGACGACGTTCGTCGATCGCGGCACGGTGGCGCCTTCGTTGACCGCCAGCGTGTTGGAGCGAGACCCGCCCTCGGTCCGCGCGACGACGGCCGTCGAACGCGAAGTCTCTCCGACCGCGCCCGGGGTGGCGCCCGGCAGCTACGACTATCGCGTGGTGGTCTTCGACCCGACGACGGGCGAACACAGCCCAGCCTCGGACGCCACGCTCAGCGCGCTGGTCACGGCGCCCGCGCTTCCGTCGAATATCCAGGTTGTCGATCTGGCGGGTTTGCCACCTACGCCGTCGGGGCGCGTGCTGCTGATTTATCGGAGCGCGGTCGGCGGTGGCGGAACGTACACGTTGGTCGGGCAGGCGGCGGGGGTGACCACGTTCACGGACGAAGGGCACGTTCTGTTCGACGCCGCCGGACAGCCGCGGACGCTGGATCCGCGGCTGACCGGGGTTGTTCGCGCGCGTCCGGATGCGCGGCTGAAGATCGATCCGGGAACGGTCGTCAAGCTCGAAGGCGCCCGCATCGAGATCGGCTTCGGCGCCCAATTGATCGCCGAAGGGCTGGAAGACCGCAAGATCATTTTCACCTCGAAGCTGGACGACTCGTACGGCGCCGGCGGGACGTTCGACACCAACAAGGACGACGGCGCGAACGAAGCCCGTCCGTCGCGCGGCGATTGGGGCGGAATCTGGGCCGGCCCGTTGTCGCAGTTGAACCTCGATCACGCGTATCTCGCCTACGGGGGTGGAAACAACAACAAGATCGAGAGCACGTTCACCGGCTTTAACGTCATCGAAGTCCATCAGGCCCAGGCGCGGATCGCCAACAGCGTGATCGAGCACAACGCCTTGGGCACCGGCGGCCAGGGCGCAGCCGATCGGTACGGGCGCGGCATCAACGCCGGCACGATCGTGGTCGCGGGCCAGCGCCAGGACTTTGGGGCCACGATTTTCGTTCGCGGCGCCCAGCCGGTGATCATCAACAACATCATCCGGAACAACGAGGACGTCGCGATCAGCATCAACGCCGACGCGTTCACGGACGAGTTGGTTACGGATCCGGGCCGCGCGACCGGGCTGATCGACCGGGCCGCGCAGCACCTGGACAACCGCGGTCCGTTGATTCGCGGGAATCAACTGGCGGACAATGGCAACCAGCGCGACGGCAACGGGAACCTCGAGCCGAACAACAACGGCAACCTGTTGCGGGACAACCGCGGCACGAACGGGCTCGAGATCCGCACGGCCGCGATCTGGAACGCGGGTACACCCGCGGATCCGCGGGACGATACGTTGCGAAACGTGGGGTTGACCCTATCCCAGGCTGGCGTCTTCGACGACACGGACATCGTGCACATCCTGTACGACGAGATCCGCGTTTCGAACCTGCACGTCACGGGCGGCCTGCGCCTGCAGAGCAGCCCGAACGAGAGCCTGGTGATCAAGATGTCCGGCCCGGGCGCGGTCAACGACGTGTACAACCGCAACCCGACGATCGGCGCCGGGTTCACGGCGACCGGCGTCCCGTCGGCCATGGAGGACCGGATCGGCGGAACGCTGTACGTATTGGGCCAGCCCGGCTTTCCCGTGGTGCTGACTTCGATTCACGACGACACCGTCGGGGCCGGAGTCCGCCCGGACGGCGGTCCGCAGACGGACACGAACAACAACGGCATCCGTTCAACGCCCCAGCCGGGCGACTGGCGGAGCGTGCGGCTGGACCAGTTCAGCCACGACCGGAACGTGGAGATCGTGCTCGAACTGTCAGCCCCCGACGAGACTGCGCCAGGGTTGAATGGCACGGCTGCGCGGGCCCAATTCTTGGGCGATTTGGCGGCGAGCGAATACGGCGGCGACGACAACCTGCGTCTGGGGTTCGAAGTCCACGGCTTGCTGAACGCCCCGAACGACGTCGATTACTACAGCTTTACGGGCGTGGCGGGCACGGAGATCTGGTTCGATATCGACCGTACCCGCTATAGTTTGGACACCGTCGTCGAATTGCTGGACGCCGACGGCCGAGTCCTCGCGCTGTCCGACAACTCGCAGGACGAGACATCGGATCCGGACCTGCTGTATCGCAGCGACGCGCTGCCGTCCGGCGTCGTGAACCCGCTCCAAAAGCTGAACGATCGCTACCAGCCGCATCATGCCTCGGGGCTGCCAAAGGACATCTGGGGCGTCAATCCGTTGGACGCTGGGATGCGGGTGATCCTGCCCGGCGCCAGCGGCGAGCGAAGCTCGTACCTGTTTCGCGTCCGCAGCAGCAACCTCGCCGCGGGCGACGCTGCGGCGCGGCTGCTGGACCAGAGTCAACTGGACAGCGGCTTGACGAGCGGGAGCTATCAACTTCAGGTGCGGATGCGCGAGGCGGACGAAGTGCCCGGCTCGACGATCCGGTACGCCGACATTCGCTACGCCCAGAACGGCATCGAGCTGATCGGACTGCCGAAACATTCGCCCTTGTTGGGCGAGGCGGCGGAGGACGAGGGCACGGATGGCTCGGCCGCGAGCAACAATTCGTTTTACATGGACCCCAATGTGCCAGGGCGACGTCCCCAGGAACTGGGGAATCTGCTCGCGTCCGACCAAGCCACGCTGTCGGTCGCCGGCGCATTGTCCGGCAACCAGGACATCGATTTCTATCGGTTCAACGTGACTTACGAGTCGATTTCCAATCGCTCGGCGCACCACGCCGCGATGGTCTTCGACATCGATTATGCCGACGGATTGAGTCGGCCGAACACGACCCTCACGGTCTTTGATGCGGCGGGGCGGCCGATTCTGATCGGGCGCGATTCGAACATCGCCGAGGACCGGCCCGCCCCGGTGGTAAATCCTCGAGATCAATCCGGCATGTACGATCTGTCTCGGGGAACCGTGGGCGAGCTGGATCCGTTCATCGGCACGGTGCAGATGCCCGAAGGCGTCTATTATGTCGCCGTCACCTCGGATCGCCTGCTGCCCGACGAACTGTTGAACAATCCGGCCGTGCGTCTGGAACCGGTCAATTCGGTGGCTCGGATTGCCGAGGATCGCATCGGTTCGTTCGGCGGCGCCACGGCGACGCCGCCCGCCGTCCCGGTGTTGTTGGATCCAACGTTCGTGGGAACGACGATCTCGCCGACCAATCTGTGGCACGTATCGAATCGCGAGGCGTCGGCGCCGGGCCACGGTTTGACGCCGGCCTTCGACGGCAGCCGCCTGGGCGCCGCCGGCGCGGGGACGGTGAACAAGGTCGAGCCCAACGATACGCTGTCGTCCGCGCAGAGCCTCGAGGGATACATCTGGACGTTGAACGACAACCCGAACATCGGCGACCGCTTTGGGAATACGTCCACGACGGTGCCGCACCTGACCATCACCGCCACGGGCAACGACAGCTTTGATTACTATTCGTTCGTCGTACCCGAGGCCGGGATGCGCGGGATCTTCGATATCGACAACGGCGTCACGGGCAATCCGCTGACCGACGTCGACACGCAGATTTTCCTCTATAACTCGGCGGGGACGCTGCTCGATCTCAGCGCTACGTCCCCCACTACCTGGGGCGCGGGAGGCAGCACGAATGTCGCGGACCCCTACATCGAATACACCTTTCCCGCCGCGGGCACGTATGTCATCGGCGTCGCCGGAACGCCGTCGATCGGCATGCCCGGCGGGATCACCGGCACGCCTGTCCGCAACGGCGGAACCTACACGCTGCAGGTGTCGATCGAGGGCCATACGGCGGTCACGACGTCGGGCCAGGGCGGCGCGACGTTCTATTTCGGGCGCGAGGACACCGGCAGCTATGCGCCGGTCGGAGGCGGCATTCCCAGCGGCAATCTGATCTCCAACGGGTTCAGCTTGAAGAATTACTCGGCGCAAGACCTCCCAGTGCTGTATTTCAACTACCGCCTGGACGCCGAGCTCAACGACCATTTCCGCGTGTACGTCCAAAGACAGGACGGGAGTGAACAGCTGGTGGCGTCCAGCAGCGCGGCCGACATCACGGGCGCGGTGATCCGGCTGACCAACGACGACATCTGGCGACAAGCCCGCGTGAACCTGTCGCCGTTCGCCGGGCAGGATCTGTTGAAACTGCGATACGAGTTCCGCGCGGCCGATGCGAGCGTGGATCCCACGCGGGCAGGCGTGCACATCGACGACGTGATCATCGGCTTTGCCGAACGCGGCGAGATGATCACCAATGCGGACGCCAATCCCACGTTTGCCCCACAGCCCGGGTACAATCAGACGGGCCGCGTACTCAGCGGCCCGTACCAACTCGAGCTGCGCAAGGCCACGCCCTACGGGACGTCGACCGAGGCGCGGCTCGGGCCGACGACGGTCCCGGCGCTGATCTTGAACGCCGCCTACGACACCAATGATCGGCAGGCCCCGCAGACGACGCTGGTCGCGCCCGCCGGCAGCGTGTTGCACGACGGCCAGACGTTCACCCTGGGCGATGGGGCCCGGTCGCTGACGTTCGAATTCGACCTAGTCGGCGACGGCCTGATTCAACCCGGACATGTTCGCGTCCCGTTCCGGTCAAGCGATCCGGACTATGTGATTGCGGGCGCCATTCGCGACGCCATCAACAGCCCGTCGGTTCAGGGACAATTGAAGCTGCAGGCGGCGTTGTCCGACGGCACGGCCGCCGGGGGCGCCAGCCGCAGCAATCGGATCAATCTGTTCGGCAACGCGGTGGGGGATTACGCGATCCAGCCCGAACGGACCGTGTTGAAAGTGGCCAAGTCGCCCCTGGCCGACGCCACGGCGTTCGGCAACATGCTGCGCGACCACGTGCTCGGCGCGGGCTTGTCGCCCGTGGGCAACGCGAGCTTTGTCGGCGGCGTGGACGCGGCCGATGGGACGTTCACCTCGGCCGGCACGTACTCCGGCGGGCTGTGGTCGATCGGCATGGATCGCGGGATCGTGTTGGCGACAGGCTTGGCCGAGGCGACCTCCGGCCCCAACCTGTCGAACAGCACGTCCGGCGACGCTTCACGGCTGGGCGATGTAGATCTGGACGCGGCCTTCGTACCGCTCGAGCCGCCGGCGCGGCGGACACAGGACAGCACGTCCTTGCAGTTCCGGGTCGAAGCCGATTACACGGGATTGGCCTACTTCAACTTTGTGTTTGCGTCCGAAGAGTACAACGAGCTGGTGGGCACGGCGGCTCAACCCGATGTCATGGCGGTGTTCGTCCGCGACGTCACGGCCGGAACGCCCCTGCAGAACGTGGCCGTGATTCCGGGCACGACGACCCCCGTCTCGCGAGCCACCGTCAACGGAGGCAATCCGCTGGGCGTCGGCTCGACGCGGCCGCTGCTGTACAACAACAACGATCCGCGCGAGGGCGGCGCGTACCTGGGCGAGTTGGGCTACGACGGATTCACCGACGTGTTCACGGCCCAGTTCCCGGTGGTCGCGGGGCGGCAATACGAGTTGAAGTTCGCCATCGCCGACGTCGGGAATCGAGCGGTGGACAGCGCCTTGTTCATCCAGGCGGGCACGCTGGGGTCCGAGAATCCGGCCCCCGCGCCGCAGGGCTTGACGGCCGTGCTGCACGATGGGTTTGGCGACGCGAACCATTTCCGCGCGCAGGGCCAGACGCTGGTTCACTCGAACACGATCCTGCATTCGGCCGATTTCGGCATCGTCGCCGACGCGGGCGTTCGCCAGATCGATGCCCGCGACCTCGGGGGCGGTTTCGGGGTCGCCGGCGCTACGCCGCGGTTGGGCCAATCGCATCCCGGACCGGCCCGCAATTTGTTGGAGCTGAACAATCGCGAGGCGACGGGCGCCGCCGGCGGCATCGCGCCCGGCCCGGTGATCGTCAACAACACGATCTACGGCGAAGGGCTCGGCGGGATCCACGTCAGCGGCGATCTGCGACCGTATGAATTGGTCCCGCGGGACGGATCCGGGATCTGCGACGGCGACGCCTTCGCCATCACGGTCGGCCGGACGACGGTCGAGTTCGAGTTCGAGGACCTGTCGGCCCGCCCGGCGACCGGCGCGTGCCCCGCGAACCCGCTGCACGGCGACGGCTGGACGCCGGGACGCGTGCCGATCTATTACCTGGCGCAATCCGAGACGGCGACGATCCCCCAGTATCCGCTGAGCAGCCAAGCGGACATTGCGCGGGCCATCGTCGACGCGGTCACCCGCAGCATCTTGGTGACCAACGGCACGACGTTGGTCGCCGAGGCGAACGTGGGCCAGTCGCGGCGCAACGGCGGCCAGCTGGCGGCGTACATCGCCAACGCCCGCGACGTGCACGTATTGACATCCCGCTTTGCGCCCTTAGTCAGCGAGCGCGTGACGCCCATCGGCCAGGCGGCCCAGCCGTTTGCCCGCATCGTCAACAACACGATCGTGGGCAACGACGGCAACGCCTCGTTTTTTCCGGACCCCGTGACCGAGCCGAACGACACCATTTTCAACGCCGTCGATACGCGTCAAGGGCGACAGGCGAGCCCAGAACTGTTTAGCGCCACCGACATCACGATCGGCGACAGCGTCAACTTTGGCCAAAATCCGGATTGGGACGTCGATTTCTATCAGTTCCAGATGGACATCGGCGACCAGGTCCAGATCACGGTGGCGGGCAACGGATTCACGCCCGCCGTGCGGCTGTTCAACGAGCGCGGCGAGGAGTTCATCCCGGACGGCAGCGGAACCTCGCGCGGCGTGCCGCGGTATACGGTCGCCGGGGACCAAGTCACGCTTTCGTTTTTCGTCGCCGAACCGCCGACGGCTCGCAACGGCTTCAACTATGCTCGCGAGGGCGGCACGTACTTCATCGGGATCAGTGGACCGGGCAACGATCGGTATAGCCCGCTGAGCCTGGGCGGGCGCCAAGCGCCGACGGCGACGGGAACGTATTCGGTGTCGGTCAACGTGCTGGCGCCGCGCCGCTGGGTGATCGACACCCAACCCCTGTTCGGTTCGTCGGCCACGTGGGAGGTGACGGACGTCAACGGCAACACGGCGACGGTCAACTATACCGGGTCGTCGAATCCGCGCGAAAGCACGCCGGCCATGGCCTACGAGGTGCGGAACTTGTTCCGCGGCCTGAACAATCTGGACGGCATCACCGCGGAGGACTTCGGCAGCCCCGAGTATCTGCATCCGTCGGGGGCGAATTACACGCCTTATCTGAGCACGCCTCGCATCCAGTGGCCCGGGTATCAGCCCAATCACGGCGACGGACGACGCTATGTCGAGATCTACGGAGCGGCGAAGATCGTGCAGATCAGCGGGCCCGGCAACGTGTTGTCGCCCGTCGTCGGCCAGAGCAACGCGGACAGCCAGTTGCTGCGCGAGACGGGCGTGTTGATCAGCGAAGAGGCCACGCCGACGCTGCTGAACAACGTCTTCTCGAACCTGCGCAACGCGGTGATCGAGACCGAGAACCAACCGCAGGGGCACCAGGCCACCGGCGTCAGCCCGCGGACGGCGATCGTCGGCGCGCAGATTTTCCAGCACAGCGCGCCCGGCAACGCCTCGCAGACGCTGGCCGAGATGGGCAACTGGCGAGTCTCGCTTGGCGCCAGCCAGGTGATGGGCGGAATGCTGAACCCCGAGGAACGGACCACGCCGCGTCCCGACACGGCCGATTTCAACATCCCGCTGGGGAACACCGCCCCGCTGTTCGTCAACGCCGCGGGCCTCGATTTCTATCCCGCGCCGCGGGCGCGTTCGGTCGATTCGGCGGTCGACTCGCTCGAAGACCGTCCGCAGTTCATCACGGTC
>JAVYAJ010000170.1:0-2781 GCA_032229885.1 Candidatus Anammoximicrobium sp.
GTGACGCCTCATCGTCCCCCGAATACCATGTCGTCGTCGTCCCCGCACGGCACGCGTACTCCCACTGCGCCTCGCTCGGCAAGTGATACTTCTTCCCTTCCCTTTCCGACAGCCACGCGCAGAACGCTGCCGCATCGTTCCATGTCACGTTCACTACCGGATGATCGTCCGTCTGCTCGAACCCCAGATTGCTCCACACAATACGCGGATCTTGTTTCCACTGGCCATCAGCCCGTCCGTAGCCACCTTTGCCGTCCTGTTCGGCTTCCGTCCGGTAGCCGCTATCGTCGACAAGCCGGCGGAACTGGCCCCGCGTGACCTCGTGGACGCCAAGCCAGAACGGCTTCGTGATCCGCACCCGATGCTTCGGCTCCTCTGTCGGCAGGCGCTCGATGTACCAACTTTCCAAGTTCTTGGCTCTGGCTTCGTCCAACAGCTTGGCGGCTTCCGCTTCCGTCGAACCCATGTCGAACTCGCCCGGCGGGATCAGAACGAAACGCACGCCGATGGAATTCTCTGATTCTATTTCGACGCCCAAGTACTTCGCCCAGGCCGCCTGATGCTCCTTGGCCTTGGCCGCGTCGAACGGGGCAATCGCCGGTGGCGGCGCACCGGCCGGTAGATTCCACGGCGGCAGCGGAGCCGCGGCAGTTTTCGACGGCGGCGCCTTGTCACCGTTGTTCGCCGGTTTCGCCGCTTCGCCCTTCGTGGCCGTCTCGACGGCGACGCTCCCGCCATCCGGCACAGGCACGCGAGTGACTTCCTTTCCATCCTTGTCCCGGACCACGACCCAGATCCCCAGCCAGATCACCAACAACCCACCCGCGGCGGCCGCCGCCAGTTTTCTTCGATCCTGCCACCAGGGCGGCCGCGGGGAACGCCGAATCGGCTTGCCCGCTGACGTCACCAGCCGATCACCTCGTAGCGACTGCTCTGTCTTCGGGTCCGTGGCCACCTGCGGCGCTGCCAGATCCAGCGTCGCGTCCAGATCAGCCGTATGGGCAGGCTCCGGCGCCACTGCCGCGGCGACAGCTCGCGACGCCTTTTGCCGTGGTAAGGCACGCTGCTTTGACGGCGCCGTCATTCCACGCAGGAACTCATCCAGCCGCGCGTCCTCCGCGGTCGCGATACTCATAACCGGCGAGCCGGCCGTCGAGCCGGAACGGCATTGCCCCAATTCCGCGATCACCTCGGCCATCGTCTGGTACCGATCCTGCGGCGTTTTCGCGACCATACGGTGGAAGATCGCATCCAGCGGCGGGGTGGCTGCCGGACACGCGTCGCACAAAGAAGGAATCGGCGTCGTCTGATGAGCCATGAGTTTCTCCACCGCGGTTTCGCCCTCGAAAAGGGGCCGGCCGGTCAGCAGATACCAAAGCGTGACGCCCAAGCTGTAGATGTCGGCCCGCGCGTCGGCATGCTTGGTGCTCGTCGCTTGCTCAGGGGCCATGTAGTCCACAGTGCCCATGATTTGGCCCGTGCCGGTCAGTTCGTCTTGCTGCGAACCGGCCGAATCTAGTCGAGCCAGACCCATGTCCAAGATGTTGACGGTCCCCTGACGGTCCAGCAGCAGGTTCGCCGGCTTGATGTCACGGTGAATGACGCCGTGCTCGTGGGCGTACTGTAACCCGCGGGCCGCTTGCAGGATGCAGTCCAACGCCTGGTCAAGCGGCAGCGGGCCGCCTTTCTTCACTAGCGACGACAGGTCGGCGCCGTCCACGTACCCCATGACCAGGAAATGCGTACCAGCGGCTTCGTCGGCATCGTAGGCCATCACGATGTTGGGATGCGTCAGCCGGGCCGCGGCCTCGACTTCACGCTGGAACCGCCGCAAAGCTTCGGGCGACTTGGTCACCTTGGGCGAGAGCATCTTCAACGCCACCAATCGCTTCATCCGCCGGTGCTCGGCCTTCAGCACCAGCCCCATGCCGCCCTGGCCGAGCTTGTCCAGAATGACGTAGTTGCCCAGCACCAGCGACTTGCCCTTGCCGGCGTAAATCTGCTGGGCTTGGAAGGCGGTAAGCTTCTTCTGGCGGACCAGTTCCTTCGCCAACTGCTCGCCATCCCGCGGTTTCTTCTCCGCGGGCAGGGCGGCGATCAGCCCCGTGATCTCGTCGGCCGACATCAGGGTGCTGTCGGCAAGCTGACGCACGAATTGGTCGATGGAAAGTGCCACGATGATCCTGCCCAAAGCTGACATTGCCGCCGGGACGGATGATCTCCGCAAGCATACCAAACGGCGTGCTGTTTCACGGGTTTCTTGCTCTTTCGATCCCCGCCGAAACCCCACGGTAGCGGGCCGAAAATCGTGATCTTGAACAGGGGGATTTGGCTTGTCAATCGTCCCCCCCAAGAATTTTGCCAGAATTTTCGGGCTTGCCGAGAGCGCGATTGATCTCGATCGGGCGGCCAAGGTGGCGTATTTTCCCGCCTTAGAGTCTTAGTTCGTGTCATGCGCGCACGGTGCGCGCATCTTGTACACTGGTCTATACAGTACACTTTTAGGTTATGGGCACTAGACCGCGTTAGGTGCAATTGCTATTGCATGACTTTTGCGCAGCACGGAGGACAGGAAGCATGTTGGCCGAAGGCCATCACCAACGTAGCCTGGGGCAACGCCCCAGGAGTCAGAGATGATAGCAACCGTGTTGGCTGAAGGCCAAAATCACCGTATCGCCGCAGCCAGGATGAATATGGCCTTCGGCCAAAAGAGGCACGCGCGCGGCGCCAGCCCTGGGGCGTTGCCCCAGGCTACGGTGATCGGAGGCCTTCGGCCAAACA
>JAVYAJ010000171.1:0-16976 GCA_032229885.1 Candidatus Anammoximicrobium sp.
CTAGCTCGACAGATGATCCCACTTAAGCACGGCCGCAGCCAAGATCGCTCGCCTTCAGTCGATTCACCCGCCTACCATCCCGCCTCCCAAAAGCTCGCACTGGGCATGTGGCTCTGAAGCATGCCGCGGGTTTTTTTGCAAGGTTCTACGTCTGCGCGGATTTTTTGTTTTTGATCGATTCTCTCTCTCGGAAAGGTCATGGTTATGGCAAAACAGACCCGCCTTCGACCGGGCTTTACGCTCGTCGAACTACTCGTGGTGATCGCGATCATCGGAATTCTGGTCGCCTTGCTGCTGCCCGCGATCCAAGCGGCGCGCGAGGCCGCGCGACGCACACAGTGCGTCAACAATCTGAAACAGATCGGCATGGCGCTGCATAATTTTCACGATACGTACAAGCGTTTTCCGGTGGGAATGACCGACGACGACGGCAACAACATCAGCTTTCGCGCGTATCTGTTGCCGTTTATGGAGCAGGCTTCGTTGTGGGATGACCTCGTGGCCGACGGCTATGTCCCGGTCACCGCTCCCGGGCAGCACTTGAATATGGATGCCAGCACCTGCGGCAGTTTTTCCCACATGAACAACAAGAACGACCTGTTGAATGCACCGGCCAACGTCGTGGGCAAGGTCATCCTGCCGGCCTTTATGTGCCCCAGCGACATTTTGACACAGACGGACAACGATGGCTTTGGCCGAGCCAACTACAACGGATGCTCCGGCCCGCTGCTGGGAAACAGTTGGAACGTGTGCGCATCGTTCAAGGGTGGCAGCCAGACCGGCGTGCTGACCTATGACAACGATAATTGCCAGAGCTGGATGTGGTCGTTTGCCGAGATCGTCGACGGGACCAGCACGACCTTTGCCGTTGGCGAACGCACGGTATGCAACTATGTGACGCCGACCAACAATAGCGATGCGAGCTTCCCCGCGTGGATCGGAGGAAACAACGTGGCGGGCAGCTCCGGCGGCTGCAATGGCTTCGATTCAGCCGGCAACGCCCTGTGCCTCACGGACGCCACGTTCTACCTGAATCGGGGACCGCGGATGCTGAAGTTGGCGATTGTCGAGTCCGAGTCCCAGGCCTGTTTTGGAAGCCAGCATCCTGGCGGCGCCCAATTTGTGATGTGCGACGGCTCGACTCAGTTCGTCAATGACGCGATCGATACGGCGATCTATGCGAATTTGGGCAATCGTCGCGACGGCGAAACCGTGGCTTTCCCATGATCGGCGCGTCGTTGACAATCTTGCGCGATTTCATTTTCGGGACAGCGTGACACCTTTCCGCAACGAAGGCTGGGTCTGATGGCACACCTGATCAAGTATCAAGCTCGAATCGCGTTCCGGGTGACCGAGACGCTGTGTTTGGCGTTGCTGGCGACAACCTGGATCGGTTGCGGCGGCGGCAGCGCGACGGCGCCCGTGTCCGGGACGGTTCGCGCCGACGGAAATCCGGTCAACGGCGGCATGATAACCTTTGCCCCAGTTGGGAACGCAGGGAATGTCGGGAAGCCGGCGGTTGGCGAGGTCCAGTCGGACGGCAGCTTTGTCTTGAGCACCGACACCAAAGGCGACGGCGCGGTCGTCGGGCGGCATCGAGTGATCTACACTCCGCCGACCACCGAGGCCGCGCCCGTCGAGGAAGGAAAACACGCCGAGGCGCCGCCTCCGTCTCCGTACGCCGGTCTCATGCCGAAGGATGCCGAGGTCGAGATAACGGCCGGCGAGAACAAGATTACGATCGACCTGGTGCCCGATCCGGCAGCGGGGCGTCCGCAGTCCTGATTGCAATCGCCGCGCCGCGGCGCCAAGGACGCAACAATCCGGCAGGTCATGCGAGATGCAGCATCGCACCTATGCAGACGGCACGCGGCGTGTGCCTGTTCCGGGGCGCACCGCCGCGCGACGCCGCCTTGCCAGCATTCACCGATGCTGTCCAATCGTAGTTTTCGGGTTGTCGCACTCGCCCGCGTGTCGGCTGGCCGCGGTCTGGAGACCACGGCCACCTTCATATTCAGCCTCGACGACGCGCTAGTGCGGCTTGAGATACTTGTCGAAGAACGCCAGCACTTCCGGCCGCAGGTCTCGCTGTTTGGGCTGAAGGTGAAAACTGTGGGGTGCGCCTTCGACGACGATCAATTCGCTTTGCACACCTGCCTGCTGCGCTGCGGCGTTCAACCGCACGGACTGGTCGAGCGGTGTGGTCTTGTCGGCGGTCCCGTGCAGGATCAGCAGGGGCGGGTCGTCCTGGGAAAGCTGTTTGATCGGCGATGCCGAATCCCACAGCGCGGGCGCCTCGGCGTGCGGCTGGGCGAACATGGGTAATGCCGGGTACGGCTTGGGCGGAACCCCGCCTTCCCAAGATGCGGCACAGTGGGCGTACATGGGCACTGCCGCTTGGATGCGACACGAGTACTCGGCGTCCTCGTCCGGATCGAGCCCGACCTCCGGGCCGCTGACAGCCAGCAGCGCCGTGAGATGGCCGCCCGCGGAACCGCCGATAGCGCCGACGTGCTCGGTGTCGAGCTGAAAACGGTCGGCGTTCTTTCGCAGCCAGCGCACCGCCCGCTTGCAATCCTGGATGTTCTGGGGAAAGGTCGGCGATCCGGGCTTGGCCAACGCATAGTTGATCGACATGCAGACATAGCCGTGGGAGGCCAGGGTCTGGCCGATGTTCTGCTCGCGCCCCGCGCCTTTGTCGCCGCCCGTCCAGCCGCCTCCGTGAATGATCACGATCCCCGGATACTTGTGTCCCGGCTCGAAGACCGGCGGCAAGTAGAGATCCGCTTTCTCCGCGCGACTCGCGTCCAGATAAGCGACGTCCTTCTCGACGCGGACCGCCGTCGGCGCGGGATCGCCGGCCGCCTGCGCGGTCTGTGCGGCAACCAGTGGAATGGCTCCGACGGCTGCAACTGTGGCCGCGGCAATCCAAAGCGCATTGATTCGTTTCATGGCGAGACCTCTTGTGCAAAGTCGGCAAGGATGTTCGAAGCGAAGACTGCGCATCAGGATAACAGAGCGGGCCGGACGCGAGCAACGGCGCAAGCAACGGCGCGATCCGACGCGATCCCGGACGATGCACGGCCTGCTACGGCGAATCATCGTGGACTAGCCACCGCGCCTTGTACAGCCGCAGGTCGGGCAGGCGGATCGTTCCCGGCGGAGACAGCAGCTCGACGGTATCGTTCCACCACGCCTTCTGGCTGGCCTCGATGAACACCATTTGGCCGGTGACCGGATGGACATTCACGGATTTGACTCGGGGCCTGTCGCCGAGCTCGGGATGCGGTCGAAATCGACGGCTTTGGCGATCGAACAGATAGACGCCCCGTCCCGTGGTAACGATCAGATCGTCGGATTTCGGAACCGGTTGCAGATCGTGTCCGTCGCCGGTCGGCAGGGGATAGCTGTCCGTGAGCGAGAGGGACGGTTGGTCGCTGGTCCAGTCCCGTAGCGCATAGCCGCGCAGCTCTGTCTGTCCCAACGCCCAGAGCAGCTGCCGCGACTCGTCCCACACCACGCCGTGGGCCGAAACCAGCGGCGTATCCCAGATCGGCTGGTCGGGGCGAGCCAGGTCAAACAGAACCAGCTTGTTGCCTTGGGCGTTGATCGAGCTGGCCACGACGATGCGGTTCTCGGGCAGAAGTTCGATCGAGTGGGCATTGGGCGCCCGTGCGTACCACGTCGCTTTGCCGGATGGGCGCTCGACCACGGCACAGCCGCCCGACGAGGATGAGATCAAAATTCGGCGACCGCCATCGACGGGTTTGCAATCGTCCGTCGTGGCAAATGTTCGGCGCAGCGCCGCGGGCAGTTGCTCGCATTGCGCGGCTTTCCAGGTCCACGTCGTCCGCGGATTCTCGCCCGTGGGCGACACTTGTAGAATGAAGACCTCATCCCAGCCGCAGAGGATGATTTCTTCGGCGGAAGTGCGCGGGCCGAGCAGGGCCAGCAGACCGATGATCAACAACAGACAGCGGTGCATGATGAGACTCCTCGTAGATTGGGGATCGGTGTGCCTCCGCGTCATTGTACGAGCGGATCCGCCAGGTCGAAAGCCCGCCCGGTGCGCTCTGGCGGAACGTGCGCCGTCGCGTGGCAGCGGCATTCTGCCGCGTTACGATAACACCCACTTCTGCGGGCGTTGGCTGGTTCCCTTGGCGTTTACGCCCGGTTAGTATGGGCGGCCATGGACACCGAAACGTTCTCTTGTTTTGATCTGGAGTCGTCGATTCAGGCTCTTGCCAACGCCTTGAACGTCGACCCACGACGGGTTCGCGCAGCCGTCGAACTGCTGGACGGTGGCAATACCATCCCCTTCATCGCCCGCTATCGCAAGGAGGCCACCGGGGGGCTGGACGAGCATGCGCTGCGGGCGATCGAAGACGCGCTGGCCAAAGCCCGCGAGCTGGCCCAACGCAAGACGACGATCCTGAAGACGATCGACGCGCAAGGCCAGTTGACGCCCGCGCTGCGCCGCCAGATCGAAGCGTGCCAGGACAAGCAGGAGCTGGAAGATCTGTACCTGCCGTTCAAACCCAAGCGGCGGACGCGAGCGACTGTGGCCCGCGAGCGCGGCCTGCAACCGCTGGCAGAAATCCTCCTGCGACAACAGGAGCTGGGCCGATCGCGAGACGCGGTTCTGGCGCCCTATGTGTCGCCGAGCAATGGCGTGCCGGACGCAGCGGCAGCCTTGCAAGGCGCGTGCGACATCGTGGCCGAGCATTGGTCCGAAGATGCGCCGTCCCGCGCATGGCTGGCCCGATATACGGCCGAGTCCGGCCAGATCCTGTCGCAGGTGCGACGCGGGCAGGACGATCCGAACAGCAAGTTCGCAAGCTATTTTGACCATCGCGAACCGCTGAGACGCGCGCCCTCGCACCGGATCCTGGCGATGAGACGCGGCGAAGCCGAAGGCGTGCTCCGCATCGGCGTGTGGCTGGACGACGACACGGCGCTGGCCACGCTCAGACAACGGTGGATCACCAATCCGCGGTTCGAGTTTCGCGGCGAGCTGTTGGCGACGGCCGAGGACTGCTATCGTCGCCTGCTGCGGCCGGCGATCGAGTCCGCCGCGCTGCAGCAGGCCAAGGAGCGCGCCGACGAGGAGGCGATCGGCGTGTTCGCCAAGAACCTGCGCGAGCTGCTGCTGGCGCCGCCGGCCGGTGCGCGAGCCACGATCGGCATCGATCCCGGCTTTCGCACCGGTTGCAAGGTCGCCGTTGTCGATCCCACCGGCAAGTTTCTGGCCCATGCGACCCTCTATCCCACGCCGCCTCGACGCGAGCTCGCCGAGTCGGCCAAACGTCTGCGCGAACTGATCGCCTGCTTCGACGTCGGCCTGATCGCGATCGGCGATGGCACGGCCTCGCGCGAGACCGAGGCGTTTGTGGGCGATGTGCTGCGCGACAGCGGCGCGTCGGTGACCAAGGTGGTGGTGAGCGAATCGGGCGCGTCGATCTATTCGGCCAGCGAGATTGCGGCCCGCGAGTTCCCGGACTTGGACCTCACGGTCCGCGGCGCCATTAGCATCGCTCGCCGCCTGCAGGATCCGTTGGCCGAACTGGTCAAGCTCGACCCCAAGTCGATCGGCGTCGGTCAGTACCAGCACGACGTGGATCAGGCCCGGCTCCGCCAAAGCCTGGACCGCGAAGTCGAATCGTGCGTCAATGCCGTCGGCGTCGACGTCAATCTGGCGAGCGCGGCCCTCCTGTCCTACGTGGCGGGGATCGGTCCCAAGTTGGCCGAACGGATCGTCGAGCATCGCAACGTCCAAGGCCGATTCGAGACCCGCCAGCAGTTGCTCGACGTGCCCAAGCTGGGCCCCAAGGCGTTCGAGCAGGCCGCCGGCTTTCTCAGAATTCGCGACGGCGCCCAGCCGCTGGACAATTCGGCCGTGCACCCCGAGAGCTATTATGTTGTCGAACGCATGGCGAGGCGTTTGAACGTACCCCCGCCCCGCTTGGTCGGCAATCCGGCGCTGGTCGCGACGCTCGCCGCGCCCGATTTCGTCGACGATCAGGTCGGGCTGCCCACGATCCGCGACATATTGGCCGAGCTGGCCAAGCCGGGTCGAGACCCGCGCCGCGAGTTTCGCGCGGCGACCTTCGCCGACGGCATTCATGATTTGGAAGACTTGACGCCGGGCATGGTGCTCGAAGGCGTCGTGACGAATGTCACTCGCTTCGGCGCGTTCGTCAATATCGGCGTTCACCAGGATGGACTGATCCACATTTCACAGCTCGCCAATTCGTTCGTTCAGGATCCGAGCGCCGTCGTCGCTGTCGGGGATGTCGTGCGGGTGAAAGTCCTCGAAGTCGACTGCCAGCGCCGCCGGATCAGCTTGTCGCGCAAACAGGCGGACGGCGGCTGAACCGCCCGGCGGCGTCGGTCGCCGAGGGGCGTTGGAGCACGGATGACGGCTCGAACGGCAGCGGTGAGCAGGCTCTGCGCGAGATCCGCGCTCCGTTTCGGTCCGCTGTTCCCCCCACCACGGCTGCAGTGGATTCATCGCGATCAACACCGACCGGATGTGCCGCCGCGCTGGGCGGCGGCCGGAGCGGTTTGGCCGATCGCTCCGGACAAGATGCGGATACAGTGCCGACGGAATCCGACGTAGCCGCAGCCGACCGTCGCCAGACAGTATGCCGCGACGAGCGCCGGGTGGGCGCCGTGTTCAAACAGCCGGGGCGTATCCAGATATCGGTCGCCGGAGATCCAGGCAGCAGACAAGTACAAGCCATTGGCCAGCACGCAGAAGTGCGCGACAAACCAGACCCCAGGCCGCCGGACCGCCGCGGCTGCGCCCAGCGGCAGGACGACGCCCAGCACGGGGCCTCCCCACAGCGTCGCCAAGGGGTGCGAATCGGGGACGAAAACGGTGTACGGCAGCCGCCAGGGACGCAGCTCGACGCTGACCAGGCTTCCGCCGCAGATCCAGCCGGTTGCCAGATGCCCCAACTCGTGCGTGAATGTCATCACGCACCACGCCACGATAACCAGGGCTGCAAGACGCAAGATACGGCATGGCACGAGTTGCATCCTCCTCACGCATTTTCGTTTCACGTGATCGCTCGCGCTGTGCGGCGTCTTGGCCGAGCAGCGGGCTGGCGGGCCGACGCCATCCATCGTCAGCACGTGTAGGCTCGAGGTGCGCGCCCGCCGGCCGGGATTCGGTCCGCGCTGCGCGACACATCCGGCCGTTCCGCTCCGGACGCATTCACTCGTGCGGTCCCGCGTCGTCGCGGTGCGAAACTACGGCGTACGCTCCGGTGTTCGCATCCCACGCCAGCGTGCGATCGCCGATCTGGAACGTCCAGCCGTGCGAATCGCTTCGTGCGGTGATCCGCGTAGGCTTCGAGTCGGTCGGGCTCCACGACAGGGCGACCGCATTGCGCCATTCGGTCCGTCGAGTGCTCAGGCGGATCGTGAACAACTCGCCGCCGCTGCGTCCCTGCCGCCCGGGCAGGGGCAGCCGTTCCGCGGTCGCCCGGACGCCGTCGGTCGTCAGCAGTTCAAGCCGCAGCGCGGCATGCTCGCCTTGACTTACGAACGCGCTGCCCGTTTGTTCGCTGGGATCTTCGGGATGGAAGCGAAGCTCCAGAGGCAATTCGCGTTCGACGGCGATGTCGTCGAGCACGATCAGCGCGGCGGGTTTTACGAACAGCAGCGTCCGGACGAAGCGTTTCAAGCCCAGCTCGGGCGGATACGCGGCCGTGGCGTCGCCAACGATCTGGTCGAACTCCGGCGTCGACACGGCCCGCAGCACGCGCGGCTGGGCGGGCTGTTTGAGCGCCGCCCGGCCGTCGAACCACTCGCGACCTTCGCCCACCTGGCCGCGATCGTCGACCAGCAGCGTGTTGTGCAGGTGGGTCCATTTCGGGCGATAACCATCGTCGCGGATCAGCCACTGGCCCGCCCCGAACAGGACAAAGTGGTTGACGTCGGGATGCACGTGGCCTCCTCCGGGATCATACGTGAACTTGGCTGTCGCCTCGTGACCGAGAAACGGTCCGCACTTGAAAACCAGCAGCGACTCGTCCCCGTCCCATCCCGTGCGGGCCGCGACGATCCCCAGATCCGTAAAATGGCGCGCGGTCGGCTGATCGGCGGGCGCGCGGGGCGTCACGGAAGGATCCAGCCAAAGCAGATTCAGCCACGACGCGCCGGACGCGGTCACGCCGGCGTCGTCCGTCTGATCCGCGAGCCACTGGGCGTATCCGTCACGATACTGCCCGGCCAGGCGGCGCAGCAGATAATCCGGCCCGTACCAATGGCCACGCGGGCAGTCGGCGATGTCGACGATACAGTTGCCCCGTGTCCACGCGCGACGCGGCAGCGACAAGTACTGGGCATAGCTGGCCGTGTTCCGCCACCAGGGGTGGTCGTATAGGTCCACGTCCAAATTCGCGCGAGCCAGCTCCATGAACTTCAGCAGATACTCGACGCCGTATTCCCAGTAGCCGACGCCTTCGTGGCTGGCGCCGTCCGGCCCCAACGCGTCGAGCGACCGTCGAAATTTATCCAACGGCAATCCGATCCAGCACAGGCCGTCGTCGACCTCGTCGAACAGGGCCAGCCCGGCGGCGGCCATGCCACACGTGTTGACCCATAGATGGTTCTGCATGTACGACCGATGCCACCAGGCCCGACCCGTGGCGGCGGCCTCGAACATGGCCGACGTCCGTTGGACGAGCGTCCGGCGGATCTGCTCGGCCGCGGCGGGGCCCAGGTCGTTGTAACACCAATCGTAGACCAGGCTCAGCCCGTACAACTGATGCCCGGCCGCCAGATCCATCCCGTCGATGCGGCCCAGCCCCCAGGTCGGGTAGCCGCACGACGCGGCGGCCCAAGCGCGGACCGAGTCCAGATAGCGCGTGTCGTCGGTCAGTCGGTAGGCCATGGCCAGCACGGGCAGCACGTTGCCGACGTCGCGCTGCCACAGTTGTTCGTCGCCGCTGAAGCTGTCGTGCTTGCGGTACGCGGGCGGGCCGCTGCGCACCGCGCGGTCTGCCTGGTCGCGGACTTTGCTCCACACCCCCGCGTGCGTGGTCTTGATCGCTTGCCGAAGTTCTGCGATCCGTGCGTCGGTCAGATACAACCGAGGGTGGATGCCCCGCGCGTTTTCCAGGCTCGGCGGAACCGGGTCCAGGCGGTAGGTATCGAAAATGCTGAAGCGAGCGATGCTCTCGAGCCGCACGTCGGCCACCCATACGTCGATTTCGCTCGGCCCGTCCGTTCCTTTCTCGACGGCCAGCCAGGCGGCGCCCGTCTCGCGCGGCGCCCGGAACTCGGCGACCACCCGCTGCCATGTTCCCAGGCGTCTCGTGTCGTAATGTTCGGTATGGCTCTGGCCCAACATGCGGCCACCCTCGGCGGACGTGAACTCGCATTTGAGGAACGGCGCCGGCGTCTCGGCGCCGAGCGCGTCGACCCGCAGCCAGACCGACAATCGGTACAGCTTGTCGGGCGCCATCGGCCGCGGGCGCGTGGCGGCATAGTTCCAACCGTCGGACATCCGGCCGGCGACGTGGATCGCTGCCATAGCCTTGCCCTCCGGACCCGGGGTATGCTCGCCGGTCACCGTCACGCTGGCGGCTCGCGGCCGCCACGTGAATCCGCCGCTGTCGACCACTTCGGAGGACGCCGACTTGGACACCGGTTCTGCCCCAGTGGCGCACCGCTGGGGCGCACCCGGGCACGCCCACACGCCAATCCAGAGGCAGACCCACGGATAGACGCGACGAACACGCCGCGGGATCCTACGTCCGCCGATACGTCCGACGCCAGTCGTCGCCGGCCCCGATGATGGTGTACGACTCGTTGACACGATCGTTTCATCCCTTGTCGTCTTGGCGCCTCGTGTTCAGATCCGGCGCTTATGGCTCGGCACAGCGGCCCGTTCTGGTTCGAGTTGCACGCCACGCCAAGGCCCAAATAGGTCCAGGCAAACGCGCAACGAGAGATGCGTTCGGTTCTCGGCGTGTCTGCGTGAGTGTCTCCGATTGCCGAAGCGCCCCTGACCTCAAAAAGTCGTCTCGGACCGCGCGTCGAAGTACAACTCTCGCGCGCCGGTCATGTTTTTGTGTTTTTCGTGGTTCAGCCCTCCGCCGGCGCGTCAAACGGTTCACACACCTCCACTGGACGCTGGCGGTCCGATGAAACGTGCAACTTCACGAGCTTGCCGTCCCGGACTTGGCCCTCGACCGTCGTTCGGTGCGCGGCGTGCAGTCGGAACGAAACATTCCAATGTGGAGGCCATGCTGGCAGGATATGCAACCGCTCGCCGTCGTCCTGGACCAACATATATTGGAGCGTCGTCAGGATGTTGTTGCCGTGATCCTGGTCCGGAATCCAGTCGAAGTTCGGTCCCCACATGGCCGGGAAACGATATTTGCGGTTGATCTGTGCCGAGCGGGACGCGACCAGTCGGGCCGCCTCGTCGCCCAGCCCAAGGCAGGCGGCTTGGATGCTGTCCTGGCACCAGCCGCGGTTATGCCGTTGTCCCCGCGCCCGGTAGGTTGCCCGCGCCAAGTCGATCTCGGGACGCCCCACGCCGTACAGCCGGAACGGAAAGACGGCGTACAGTTCCGGGTTCTCGGAGTTTCTTTTGTTGGAAAACACTTCTGCCGGCAATACCACCCGTCGGTCGCCCGTCGCCGCGATCGGGATCTCCGGCAGCTCGTCCAGCAGACGCTTCCAACGGGCCCGTTGCGATGCGCGCGCGACGTCGGGGGGCAGCGCCAACAAGCGCGGCAACACGAAATGCAAGCCAGCGACATCCGGCAACGGGTTGACCGCAGTCTGCCAGGTCTCGAGCGACTGGGCTGGTTCCATGCGGAGCTTGCCAGCGGCATCGCGCTGCGGCCAATAGCGATCGAAAAATGCCAGCAGTGGATCGGCCAGCGGCACGAGGGTGTCGCGGGCAAACGCCGTGTCGCACGTAAAGTCATAGCGGTCGAGGAGGACGGCGATCAGCTCGAGACCGCCGTTCCAATGGCGGCGGATGTACGTGTTCGCCGGCTCGGGCGCCGTGTTGTTCCATCCATAGTCTCCGTTGTTCGGCAATCCCCACCAGTACATGGTCTCCGGAAACTGGGCCGCATCTGGAAAACCATAATATGCCTCGATGCGAGCCTTGCTCAGCGCGAGCCCGCGCTGGTACATGCGGAACCAGGGAACCAGCATCTCGAAGTCGCCGGCCGCCAGCATCGGCCAGTACGCCAGCCGCGTATTCTGAAACCAATAATTGCTGCCCCAGCGGCGCCAATCCGGATCGCCATCGGCCGTCTCGTGCGATGCGCTGGGATCGGCTTCGACGGTGAAGATCGAGCCGTTGAATTTGATCGGCGCTCCGCCGCGACCTGCACAGGCGTTCATAAACCGCTGGTAGACGTATCCGCGCGTGACCGTCTGGCCCGCCGACGCGACGCCTTCTTCGCCGATCAGTTGGCCGTTCAAATAGATCCGGCGCACGCCGTCGGACGCGTCTGCTGTCGCCGCGACGTGTTGCCACTGGTCCGGCTTCAGACAGTCGCGGCAGGTCATCGTGTGCTCGCCCACGATCCAGCGCAACGACAGGCCGGGATAGGCGTCGAACACCAGCCCATCGGAACGGCCGGCCGTACATTTGTCGAGGATCCGCCCCGCCTCGCCGGCCGCTGGTTTGATCCATGCCGCAACCGTGCAATCGCCGGCCAGTTCGTCGGGACGCAGCACGGGCGCCGAGCCTTGCTGTGCGTCGCGCTCGTCGCCGTGCGGCTCGGCCGCGAGCTGTGCTATCTGTGCGGCGGACAGCGCGCGACCCAGCACGCGAGGCTGGGCGATCTGGCCCCGAAAACGGCTGCCGCCGTCCGACGCCACGCCGACGCGCCACGGGTGAGCATTGACCGGCAGGGTCGAAGGCAAGTTGCCCTGCACGAAGACCCAGCTTCGGTTCCAGAAACTGCGCCACCACGCTTGATGGGCATCGCGCGCGGCCTGGTATGCCCGCGCCGCATCGGCCGAGGCAGTTTCGGACCCAGCGGCGGCCGACGCTGCGCCGGGCGATGCTGCGCCGGGCGATGCTGCGCCGGGCGACGTGTGCGCGCCGGGCGTCTTCGCAGCCGGCTTCTTCGCATCCGGCTTCTCGGCGTCCGACAGGCCGTCGCCCGCCCGGTCGCCGCTCGCCTGAGATATCCGTTCCAACGCGGCGAGCCATGCGTGGGGCGTGTCGGTCTGCGCCGACAGCACAACCAGCGCGAGCTCGTGTCGCCGCGCCGCCTCGCGCGATTTGATCGCCAGCGCGCCGTCCTGTATAAAGCCCGGCCCTGCCAGGCGAGCGCCAAAGGTTAGATTCAACAGTGGATCGGGAAAGCGGTCCTGCAACATCTCCAAGTGCTGGACTTGCAGGCACAATGGGTAGATGGACCGCGTGTTGCGATGATACCAGGTGACGCACGGTGCAGCGGACTCGACCACGGTGTCCGCCAGCACCACGGTCGACCGATCGCTCAATCCGCTGCCCGAGTGGCCATCGTCGTCTTTGCCGAACGGGCGTTCGCGTCGCCGCCACAATTCGATCTCGGCGCGACAGCCCACGGGCGTCGGGGCCAGCGCTTCGAGTCGCACGATCGGCCGGTTTGCGTCCACCCACAGCTCGAGCCGCAGCCCCGCGGCGACGATTTCGATCAACCCTTCGCGCAGCTTCAGCTCTTGGCGAAAAGCCTGTTCGACCGCCAGCGGTGGATCGAACGTGAGCCGTACCCGGCCGACCTTGCATAACCGGCCGTTTTCGTCCCAGGCGTCCGTCTTGCTGACATAGAATACGACGTCGCCCATCGGCTCGACCCAGACATTGGCGCCGATATCGCCATTGCCGATGGGCATCGACCCGTGTGCGTCGGCGCTGGGCGAATTCCACACCGCGTTGTATCGGGGCAACTCGGACGCAACGACGTCCGCCTCGGCTGCAACGACGCCCACCTCAGGCTCGGCGGGCAGAGCCGCTGCTAAATCGGCGCAGGACAGGCCCAGCCAGATCAACGCACTCCCCAACAGCATCGCACGGCCGATACGACTCCCCCGCCGAACATGTGATCGGCCCGCATCGGATCGCACGGCCTGGGATCGCCCAACACAAGCTCCTGTTGCACAGGGATACGTCATGCGAACGCTCACTTTCTCGCGGGCCCATCACCTCAGACGGGCGCAACGCAACACGACGCGACCCGATCAGCGCCCCGCCAATTGACGCCGGGCTACGTTTCGCCGCGAGTGGCACATCTGAAAACCGGTAGGCCCGGCTCTGACTTGTGTGTGTTGATCCGAAACCACCACGTCCGAAATTTAACGGTCGCGCCTGACGCCGACAATCCGCGAGCCATCCGTCACCTGATCCAGTCGCAGTGCGTTTCTTCTCTGTCAATCCGTCATCGGTTCGCCCCGCAACTCGCCCGCCAAACGTGGTTGCCCTGCGAGGCACACTTGCACGGCCATCGTTGCGGCTCGGCAACGAATCCGGCGCTGTCAGTCGGCCTTTGCGGTCGGCTGTTCGGCGATCAGCCATTCGAAGTGAACGCATGCGGCCTTGAGAAAACCGACGAAGGTGGTGATCCACGCCGCCAGGGCGATGTAGATGAAGTACCGCGGAATCACGTCCAGGAAGTGAATGTTCATGGCGTGCGCCATGCGAAACGTACAGGCCGTATACATCCCCAACGGAAACACGGCGCCCCAGTACAGAGGGTCGTACTTCATCGGGAATCTCTTATAGACGTGACGCCAGATCGCCAGGATGAACAGCATCGGGATCCACCACGTGCCCGTGACCCAATACCAGATCGTGAACCCCTTGATGAACGGAATCAAGGATTCCAGGAACGGCGCATGGACGGTGCCCGACAGCAACAGCGATCCGGACAGCGTCGAGATGGCCATCGCCCCCATGTTGATCCAGTACGGCGGCGATAGATCGCCCGGGGCAAAGCGGAAGAACGTGTAACGGTAGAAGATCAACGAGATCATCCAGATGTAAAGCATGCCTCCCCACAGCCACATGCACAGCGCCAGGAAGTTCATCTGCAGCTTGAAGGGCTGGGCCATGTGCGAGGCCAGCAACGCGCTCAACGCGGCGATCGACTGCGTCGCCACGACCGCCAGCAACCAGGCCCCGCTGATGCCTTGATCCAGCGACGGTTTATGTTCCTTTACGGTAAAGCCGGTGAAGATCGAGTAGTTCAACAACACCCAGAGAACCACGCCGATCACCCAGAAGACGAACGAGGCGGAATGGATGTCGTAGATGATGATGAACTGGCTGCCGAGAAGGCACGAGCCGGCCACGGTTGTAAAGAACCCCGGGCCTTTTTGATGGTCGATGACATCCTTGAACACTTCGCGAGGGTAGAACAGGATCCTGAGCAACGTCAGGATCGCCAAGGCGAAGTAGAGCCCCAGATTCAGTCCGAATAGGACGTGCGCCAACCAAGGGATCTCGAGCAGATGACAGGAGATCGAGATGATGCCCGTCGACATCACCATCGCGAAATACGCCGGCGGCAGCGTCTTGATCAGCTCTTTCGCTCGTTCGAGAAAATGAATCCAGCGCGACGCAACGGCGGACGTGCTCATGGTGGACGTCTTGTCATACGCAATAAGGCTGCATCCAGTCTTCCGCCCCGGGGGCGGCACAACCAATCACGCAAGGGCGCGGCCCGGCGTGCCGCGCCGCCAGAGCCGCCCAGCGGCCGCGGATCGTCGGGCCGTCGCCGAAACAATGCCGTCGCGTTGTCAGAGCACCGCCCAGGGCTCGCGCATCGCCCGCGACAGCATGGCGTTGGCCTGCGGGTCGCCGATGAATTGTTCGGCTTGGGGATCCCATTTTAGCGAGCGCCCCAGACGCAGGCCGATGTTCGTCGCGTGGCAGATCGTCGTGGCCCGCTGAGCGCTCTCGGGATGACACACCGTCTGTCGCCGAGATTTGATGCAATCGAGCCAGTTGCGCACGTGGTCGCCGGTCTGAGCCCACCCGGGGGTGGCCAGGTTTCTGGTCTGCAGAATGGACTGTGGCGAGGCCGTCACCACGTTGGTCTGGTCGTCGACCTGGATCCAGCCTTCGGTTCCGACGAACCGAATGTAACGGTCCTCGAACGCACCGCTCGAACGAATGATGATCTTGACTCCGTCGGCATACGTGCAGGTGCAATCGGCCGTTACCGGCGTCTCGCTAAACGCGTCCGGCTTCCACGTGGCCGTGCCCTCGTATGTCACGGGACCCGTGTCGTCGCGCTGCAAGCCCCACTGGGCGATGTCGGTATAATGGCAGCCCATGCCGATCACCGGACCCGCGCCGGTGTCCCAAAAATAATTCCATCCGCTGACGTAGGCCGGGACGTAGGGATGCCAGGCCGACGGGCCCAGCCACATGTCGTAATCAAAGCCCGCCGGCACGGGCCGCGGCGAATCGACCGCGACTGTCGGCCCCTGCCACACTTGGCAGATGATCGTGTGAACCCGGCCGATCATGCCGCTGCGGGCCACGTCGACCTGAAAGCCGTACGACCCGACCGAGCGCCGCTGATGCCCGGCTTGGTAGACGGTTCCATAACGAGTCGTCGCGTCGACCAACGCCCGGCCTTCACCGATGGTCAACGAGATGGGTTTCTCGCAGTAGATGTCCTTGCCCGACCGGGCCGCCAGGATCGACAGCGGCGCATGCCAGCGGTCGCCCGTGGCAATCAACACCGCGTCGATATCGCGGCGAGCCAACAGTTCACGAAAGTCGGCGTAGGCGGCGCAGTCGCCGTTGCCGTAGTGTTGATCGACAACCTGCTTGGCCGCGGTCAATCGGGCGCTACGACAGTCCGTTACGGCCAGACAGCGGACGTCGTCAAACATGAGAAAGTGCGGCAGAATCGCCGCGCACCGCCCCCCGTAGCCGATCACGCCCAATGTGATCCGGTTGCTCGGAGCGGTGGCGCCCGCGCCCAGCACGCGGCCGGGCAGCGCCAGGGGCATTGCCAGCGCCGTTCCGCTTGCGGCACTGCGACGCAAAAAGGCTCGACGGTCGAGCATGAGTTCGGTGGCCATCGGGCAGCTCCTGTCCTCTGAACAAAGTATGGCGCGAGGTTTATGTGCTGACACTCTAAAGGGCGCGCAAGGCATTGTCAATCAACACCGGCGAGCGATGGCCCGCGTCGCCGCATGGCAGATCGATTGCTGCGCTGAATCATGAATCGCAATCACCGCGAACGGGTGCGCGATCTCGAACTCTTCTGGCGACTACTGCGCGACTTGCGCGACTTGCGCCGACTAGCGCGCTGGCGCGCTGGCGCCGATGATCGTCTCGCCGAACTGGGAATCATCCGCCGCCCGGCACAGGCCACGCTCTAAGCCCCGGATTTCCGGACCGATGACAAGATTTCCCCTCGAACCGGGCAAGGTAGATGTTGACCGGCCGATGTCCGAGGCTGCCGACGAACGTTGACGACGATCGCCAACTGCGCCCGAGGTTTGTCACGACACGGGGGCAGGAGGCTGCATGTTCTGGGCCGCGATCAGGTGCTGTAGTCCGCGTTGAACTTGACATAGTCGGTCGTCAGATCGCTGGTCCAGAACCGGATCGTCGCTTGGCCCTCGCCCAACGTCAGCAGCACGTGGGTTTGGCGTTCGGCGCGTAGATTGCGAGAAACGGCGGCTGCATCAAACGCCACCGGCGAGCCCGCGACGTACAGCGGCGTGCCATTGAGTTGCAGCGACAGACGCGCGGGATCGAACGCGACCCCAGCATACCCGGCGGCCGAAACGATGCGGCCCCAGTTTGGATCTCCACCGGCGATGGCCGTCTTGACCAGCGGGCTGTTGGCGATCGTCTTGGCGATACGAAACGCGTCGTCGCGCGACGCGGCGCCGCGGACGTCAATCGTGACCAGGTGCGTGGCGCCCTCGCCATCGTCCGGGATCTGGGTGGCCAAATCGATGCACACGTCTCGCAAAGC
>JAVYAJ010000172.1:0-5377 GCA_032229885.1 Candidatus Anammoximicrobium sp.
CGCGCGGCGCCAGCCCTGGGGCGTTGCCCCAGGCTACGGTGAGCGGAGGCCTTCGGCCAAACTGATTCTTGGGTTGCGGGCAGTGGCCCGCGTTAGGGGGTATGATCTGATGAAAACTCGAAATCGAAGCGCGCGACGTTTCCGATCGGGCCGTGGGCGCAAGCTCGGCTGTGAATGGCTCGAGTCGCGGGCGCTGCTGGCCGTGTTCACGCCGCTGCCCGGTGCCGTGGATGGCGACGTCGACAGCCTCCGGCACGCCGTGACGCAAGCGGCTGCCAACGGCGCGGACGACGTGATCCAACTACAGGCCGGCATCTATACGCTCGGCCCCGGCGCGGGCGGTGCGCTGCGATTCGACGAGCCGGGCACGTCGGTCCGCCTCGAGGGCGCCGGCCAATCGGCGACGATCATCGACGCCCGGGCGCTGGACGCCCGCGCGCTGGACATCCTTCGGGGGGCGGTGGTCGAAATCCACGGCGCGACGATCCTGGGCGGGTACGTGGCCGACGATGGCGGGATCATCCGCAACGCGGGCAACCTGGCGCTGGACGACGTCGAGCTGGCGCTGGGGCGTGCGGAAACCGGCGGCGCGCTGTACAACACGGGCGTCGCCAGCCTTCAGCAGGTAGCGCTGGTATCGAACTCGGCGAGCCGCGCCGGCGGGGCGATTCACAACGATGTGGGCGGCGAACTGTCCGCCACCGGGTTGATCGTCGCCGGCAACTGGGCCTGGTCGGCGAATCGTTCGCCGACGCTGGAATTGAGCGCGGGGTTGGGCGGGGGCATCTTCAACGGGGGCCAATTCGACGTATCCGACGCGCAGTTCATCCTCAACCGCAGCGACAATGCGGCCGGGGCCGTGGAAAATCACGGCCACCTGAGTATCGGCGAGGCGCAGTTCGAACGGAATCTGGCTCGTGTCGGCGGGGCGATGTTCGCCGGTGGTCAGGCCAGAACGGTATCGACGACGCTGCAGAACGTGACGTCGTCGGCGGATCGCTCGCTGCTGAGCGACGTGGTGATCGAGTTGTTCACGGGCGCGGTCACGCAAGACAACGTGGTGCTGGATGCCCAAAGCGATCTGCTGGGGGCGTTCGTCCAAGCACAGGCCGTGGAAAACGCGGCGGCGAGCGTGATCGAAGTCCCGGCCGGTGTGCATCTGGCGAGTGACAGCCGGGTGCTGGTGCGGCCCGGGGCGGCGGCGAGCGTCGAGGATGGCGATCTGCTGTACAGCCCGGCGGCGGACTTTTCGGGTATCGACGTCATCGTGTTCGAAGACACGCTGGGCGCGCCGCATGTGCTGCACGTATATGTGGAAAACGTGCCTGCGAATCCGGTCACGGCCAACGACCAGTTCAATGCAATCGCTTGGTCCGCGATCACCGTGACCTTGCCCGACCCTGATGGCAGTACGTTAACGTTGGGGCAGCCGGGCGAGATCGTCCTCGACCTGGTGGCCAGTAGTAACCTGTCCGCGATCCCCGGCAACTCGCGGTACATAGTCGAGTTGGGAACACCGGATCACGGCGGATCGGCGCGGCTGGTCGTCCTGAACGATCAGGAAGGGTTGCCGCCTTGGCTGCAGACACAGCGCGTCCTGTACCGCGCAGCGCCCGACTTTGTGGGCGACGAAACGTTCACGTATACCGTCGAGGATGACAATGGGCTGCGCGTCGAAGCGACTGTGACCATGCACGTCGCAGCGATGCCGGATCTGATTGGATATCGCCTCGAGGCGCGGGACCTGGACGGGCAGATCGTCCAACAGGTCGAGGCCGGGGACCATATCGAGCTGTACGTGTACGTGGCGGACACAACCGGACGGCCGTATGGCGGGTTGTTCAATGCCAGCGCGGGGTTGGTGTTCGAGACCGCTCAGCTACGGCCCAGCGGTGACGTCGAGTTCGGTCCCGACCTGCCCAATGGGCAGAGGGTTAGTGTACGAACCGATTTCGACCAGCCGGAACGACAGGTGATGACGCTGTCCGCCTTCGGCGGTTTGAACATGTCCAGTATGCGGGAGACGCTGGTGGCGAAGGTTCCGATGGAGGTGATCGCCGAGGGAACGATCGACGTGGATTTCAGGCCGGCGAGCAGCGCAGCGCACATCCTGCGAGACTGGCCGCTGGGTGGCGTTCCGTTTGGTTCGATAACATTCACCGGTACCACGTTCGATGCGTACGCCGCGGGCGAGCGTCCGGACGACAATGATCTCGGGAACGGCGATGTAACGTCCAGTCGGCACAACGCGGCGAACCCGCTGGATGTCAACGGCGACGGAGTGGTCACGCCCGCCGACGTGCTCGTGCTGGTCAACGCGCTGAACGAGCACGGCCCCGGCCTGATCGCCGAGCTGCCGCTGACGCGCGACGCGTTTTACGATGTCAACGACGATGGTCAACTGTCGCCGCAGGATGTGCTGATCGTCGTGAACTGGCTGAACAGCGGCGGAGCGCGCGGTGTAGCGGGCGACGCGATGGGCGGCGAAGGCGAATCGTCGTCCGGCGACACGGCGGGGGGCTTGGCAACCACCGTACGCCCGGCACAGGTGACGATGGCTGCGTTTCCGCGTGACGCATCCGGCGTGTTCGCGCCGCTCGAGGTCGGCGGACCGTTGTCAGCCCAAGATTCGCCCGCAACGATCGCGCAGGCGGCCGACCGGGATGCGCGGTCGTTGGATACCGCGTGGCAAACCGGATCGACAGCACTCGATCACGCCGCCGTCGACCGCGTGCTGACCGATGTACGCCTGCTGGCCGCCGAGACCGACGACGATCCATTGCTGCGCACGTCGCTCGCCGACGATCTGGACCTGGTTTCCTGCTTGGTCGATGCGATGGGCGGATAGCTCTCGAGCGTTGGCCCCGCGCTGCTGGGCAGCGCGGGACTGGCGCGGTCAAAAAACCGGAGACCGCGGGGCATCATCGGTGTTGCGCGCCTGTTGCCCCGTAAAGACGACAGCAAACGGTGTTGGCCAAACGCCATCTTCAACATGCCCCATCCGCCCGCATGAATGTGGCCTTCGGCCAACAGACGTTTGCGCGCGACGCCAGTCCTGGGGTGTTCCCCCCCGGGCTGCGGTGATCGGAGGCCTTCGGCCGAACAGAGTCAGCGCCCAAACTGGATTGCCGACAGGGTTGCCCGACACTGTGCGGTTCGCCGTTGCCTGACTTTTTGCACGACATGGCCCCGCATCGATAGGCGAGCCGGTTTCATCAGGAAAGCGGTACCGATGAGGCGCCCAGCCAAAAGCCCGGAAACTGCGAAGCTTAGGCAAGATAGGTGCCGCATGACTGTAGCGCAACTTCGTAATTCTTGGCGCCCCAAACAACTCTGTGTCCTCCGTGCCCTCTGTGGCTATGGCGCAACTGCATAATTCGTAGGGCTTCAAAGCCGTGTGCAGCAGGGCTGGTCGTCGGATCGCCGGCCAGCGGCGTAACCGCCGCGTGTCGGCAGCACTCTTTGATTCTCCGCGTCGCAGGTCATGAACTCCCGGCGTCTCGGCTGCCGGTAGAAACGGCCTTTCCGTCACGATCTTGTTCTGTAAACCCGAGTAACGAGGCGTCGCCCAAGTTGCCGATAAACCCGTAGCGACTTTGATCCTCGGGCTCCGCTTGACCCAGACCTGCCAAGAGCCGGGGCGCCGCGAGCGCGATACGGAGGGAGTGGAACGTGACCAAGGAAATCAACGTGTTGGCACTGGTCAAAGGCAACGAGCGCTACATCTTTCTGTTCGATGACGATAACCGCGTGGAGATGCTGCGTCAGTTCGGCCGTTTCGCGGCGAATCCCGAGTTGAGCTTTACTTGGTACGACGCGGCGGTGATGAGCCAAAAAGTGCGCGAAGCCGTCCAATCGCCGGGCGCGGATTGCGCGCCAGCGGCGCCGCCCCGGCTGGACATGGCCTCGCGATTCAGCCTGCCCGTGGCGGACGACAACCTGTGGGATGGACTCGATCGCGAAGCCGCCTGAACGGACGATCGGCGATCGAGCGGCGAATCTACGGAACACGCACCCGATGCAAGCGGCCATCGCCCGGTTTCTGCGATATCTCTTGGTCGAGCGGAATGCCTCGCCGCTGACGATCAAATCGTACCGTGAAGATCTGACGGCGCTGGACGCCTACTTGACCGAAAGCTACGGGCGGTCGGTCAGCCCGGCCGAGATCACGTCGCTCGACCTGCGCGGCTATACGGCCGCGTTGCACGAAGCCGGCTATGCCAAGACGTCGATCGCCCGCAGGCTGGCCTCGTTGCGGAGCTTTTACCGCTTTGTGCAGCGCGAAGGGCAGGTCGACGCGAACCCCGCCAAGCCGCTGCGCAACCCACGTCCGGATCGGAAGCTGCCCCATTTTCTGTCGACGGACGAGATCGGACGGCTGCTCGAGTCTCCGCCCGCGACCAACGCCATGGGGCTTCGCGACCGGGCGATCCTCGAGACCATGTACTCGGCGGGGCTGCGCGTCGGAGAGTTGGTCGGCGTCAACGACAGCGATCTGGACTTTCCCGACGGGTTGGTGCGCATTCGTGGCAAAGGGCGGCGCGAGCGATTATCGCCGTTGGGCTCGTTCGCGCAACGATCGCTGCGTCGCTGGCTGGCGGCGCGTCAATTGGGCAAGGGCCAACGTCCGAGTCCTGAATCGCCCGTGTTCGTCAGCCGTCTGGGCACCCGATTGACCACGCGCAGCGTGGGGCGAATGCTAGAAAAGCACATTAGGACGGCGGGCCTCGATCTGCGCACGACCCCGCACACGCTCCGGCACAGCTTCGCGACGCACCTGCTGGATCGGGGCGCTGACATCCGCAGCGTCCAGGAGCTGCTGGGACACAAAAGCCTGGTGACAACCCAGATCTACACGCATGTCAGCACCGCCAGCCTGCGCGAAGCCTACGAGAAAGCGCACCCGCGAGCCAAATAGCGAACGACTCTGCGGCGCGTGCGCCGCCACGCGTGTGTGTCGGGCTGTTCGGAAGCGGTGCGCCGGGCGCATGCCTCGCCCACTCGGTGCGCATGTTTGGCTACCTGGATGATCGATGCGTCCGTGACATTCGTTCGCCCGATGGCCGGGCACACTTAGGCCGCGTGAAGCCGCGAAATGCCCAGGAGTAAATAAGGCCAGCGATGGCGGTTGCTAGTGCCACAAATCGGAATTGATGGGACCTGGAACGGGAAGTCGTCCCAGTTTACCAGAACAGCGATCTGGGCCGAGATATTTGGCAATCGAAATGGCTGGACAACGAACGCGGGGCAGTGCGCCGCCCTGGACGGACGCGCTCTGCCGCGGTCAATTTCTCAAACTACGGCCGCTTCGGCTGTTGCCCGTTTGAACGCAGATCGCCGCTGATTCTGTTTGGCCGAAGGCCTCCGATCACCGTAG
>JAVYAJ010000173.1:0-17462 GCA_032229885.1 Candidatus Anammoximicrobium sp.
AACCCAATCCCGTGCCACTAACCCACAAGTGTACTGTACAGACCAGTGTACAAGATGCGCGGACCGTGCGCGCATGATACGAACTAAGACTCTAAACGGCTCGACATTTCAGTTTCAAGCGGAGCAAGACACGACAGATCGATCGTCCTTACGAAGTTTCGCTCGAAGACAAACCCGCCGCTCTCGGTCGCCTGTTTCTCCGTGCCTCTGTGGCTCCGTGGCTCCGTGAGACATTCTTATCCTGGAAAACAACGCACGCAATCGACCGGTCAAACGCGGGTTCGCCTACGGCGCAGTGACAGATCACATCATGCGAGAAACTCGCGAATCGCCCGGTTGACGGCCTGGGGCTGTTCGAGCGGCGCGAGATGGCCGGCGGCGGGGATGTGCACGAATCGGGCGTGCGGCATCTGCTGGGCGAAAGCCTGCATCTCGGCGGGCGGCGAAATGACATCGTGCTCGCCGCACAGCACCAGTGTCGGCAGATCGATCTCCGGCAGCCAGGCGGTCGCATCGACGCGCGCCGCCATCCCCCGCAGCGCGGCGGCCACGCCTTGTCGCGGCGCATCGTTCATCATTCGACGCACGTCGTCGGCCAGCGCGGGTCGCTCGTGCCGTGTCTGAGACGCGAGCAGTTTGTCCATCATTCCGTCCGCCAGAAAACCGGCGCCCTCGACCAACACGCGGTCGGCGTTCACCAGTCGCGACTGGGCGCCCACCGGCGCGTCCGCGCCGGCGCGGGTGTCGCAAAGGATCAAACCTCGCAGCCGCTGGCGGTGACGGCGGACGAACTGCCACCCGATATATCCCCCCATCGACAACCCGCAGTACACGACCGGCTCGACGATGCCTCGGGCGTCCAACAGGCCCGCCAGGTCATCGGCGAACTGCTCCATCGTCGTCACATCCCCGCCCGCGTCGCTGAGCCCAAACCCACGCAAGTCGGGCGCCAGGATGTGCGCGTGGGCGGCCAATTCCGCCATCTGGCCGCGCCACATCGTGTGATCCAGCGGGAACCCGTGCACCAGCAACAACGGCGATCCGCTGCCGCCGTCCGCCATATACAAATGGAGATCGCCAACCTTCCATTTCGTTGCGTTGAACGCTTCCATCGCTGCCGTCCCTTTTCAAGAATTCTATTTTCGACGCCGCATCGCCGCGTTTCCGTATCGCCGTGCTTCCGGACAATGCGCGGCGCTCGTGCGATCGGCCGCTGGGGCATGCGCGCGGTCGCGGCAATGCTTCGCGCGGCTCGGAATGGCTCGTCCCCAGCGCAGGCTTCGGTCGCCGAAGGTCGTCGAAGTCGCGCGTCTTTTCAGTGTACGCCGAAGGTGTACTACACCCGAGCCCGAAACGCCAGCCGCCACGCGGCGCCGGTCTCTCGCACGGGCGCTACGTGCGCTCGGAACGCGCCGTCAAGTCGGCCCACAAGAAACCAGTTCGCCCGGCGTTTCGTCGTATACTTGTTCTGTGGCGTCGAGTTGTTTGAATCGTCCGCTGGATTGAGCCTGACGAGGCGAGGGGGGGGACGTATGTGCCATTGGCCCAAGGTGCTGGCGTGTTCGTTGCTGTTTTCCGCGGCCACGGCCGCCGCGGGGGCGGAGATCGATTTTGTCGAGGATTTTGCCTTGGCCGCGGATCGGACGGTTCCGCTGAGCCAGTTGATTCCAGGTACGGAGGACTACTACTTCTATCACTGTCTGCATTACCAGAACACCCAGCAGTACGACAAGGTCGAGCAACTGGCGGCGGACTGGATCAAGCGTCACAACTATACGCCGCGCGTCCGCGAGATTCTCAATCGCCAGGCGCTGCTGACCTATGCCGCCAATCCCCAGAAGTCGCTCGAGTATCTGCGTCAGCAACTGAATCTGAACTTTGATCACCAGCGGGAACGGCTGGACGCCAAACCGGATTTGCCGACGAAGCTTGACCCCAACACGATCAGCCGCGGCGCGCTGACCGAGCGGGCGATGCGCCAGTCTCAGAATCTGCAAGGGTTCGAGGATTCGGCCCTCGATTGGCTCGTCGCCGCGGAACTCAAACCCGACGTGCGGCGGGATCTGTTGAGCCGCCTGCAGCGGCCGGACCATGCCCGTCTGTCCCAACTGGTGATCGACGACTTGAACCACCCTCATAGCGGCGGCTTCGGCTCGCTGACGATCCACAAGCTGCTGTTATTGGCTCAGTTGGACGAGTGTCTGAAGCTGAAGCCCGATCTGCTGAACCAAGAGGCGTTCGTCCGGGTGTATCTCAGTCGCCTGCAACCGGACGCCGATACGGGCTGGCGGCACGACGCGGACGCGCGCCGGGCCTATTTCGAGCGGCTCGGGGCGTTTGTCCAGCGGTTGGCGCCCGTGCACAATTCGCTCAAGGCCCACGTCTTGTACCATCGCCTGGACGATGATCGGGCGGCCGGCGTTTACGACCGAGACCGGTTCCTCGCCTATTTGCGGGTACCGCGCCAAGTCGGGTACATCCGGCCCGAGTTTCTCGATGCGGGCGATAACCGGCGATATGCGGCCACGCTCGGCTCGGATTACGCCGATGCGACGCTGCTGGCGCCGGTCGGAGACGACGAGCCGCTGGTGCGCGACTATCTGAGCCATCTGCTGGTCGACGCGCCGGACTACGCAGCGTTTGCGCCATACATCCTGGATTCGTACCTGAAACGCTGTTTTGCCGAGACGAAGATCGTCAACGGCGTGGGCGACGCCGAGCGGTGGTACTCGCTGTTGTCGCCCGCCGAGCACCAGGCTCTGAAGGATCGCGTCGATCTCGATTTTGCGTGCGACAATCGGCGTGTGTTTGCCGCCGAGGCGCCGGTCAGCCTGGATGTCTACGTGAAGAACGTCGGCACGCTGATCGTGCGCGTGTTCGAGATCAATACGCGCAACTTCTATCGCGAGCATCTGCGCGAAGTGAACACCGACATCAATCTGGACGGTCTGGTCGCCAATCGCGAGACCTCACACGCCTATGCCGAGCCCGCGGTGCGGCGCGTGCGACGGCATTTCGAGTTTCCCGAACTGAACAAGCCGGGCGTATATGTGATCGATTTCATCGGCGGCGGCCGAAGCAGCCGCGCCGTGATCCGCAAGGGCTGCCTGCGACGCCTAGTCCGCACGACCGCGGCAGGCCACGCGTTCACGGTGCTCGACGAGCAAAATCGCAAGGTGGCGAACGCGACATTGTGGTTCGCGGGACGCGAGTACGCGGCGGGCGAGAACGGCGAGATCCTCGTGCCGTTCTCCAACGCGCCCGCGCAGCAAAAGATCGTGTTGGCCGACGGCGATTTCTGCTCGCTGGACGAGTTCACGCACCAATCGGAAGACTATGCCCTGACCGTCGCGTTTCACGTGGATCGCGAATCGCTGTTGGCCCGCGCCAAAGCGCAGGTCGTGGTTCGCCCCCAGTTGTCACTGCACGGCATCCCGCTGACGTTGTCCTTGCTCGAAGACGTCCGCCTGCGGATCATTTCGACCGACCTGGACGGTGTCGCGACCGCCAAGGATGTGGCGGACTTCAAGCTGTTCGAAGACCGCGAGTCGCTGTTCGAATTTCAGACGCCGCTGCGGCTGGCCCGGCTCGATTTCCAGTTGCGGGCCAAGGTCCAGAGCCTGAGTCAGAACAAGAAGATCGAACTGGCGGCCGAGCGATCATTCACGTTGAACGAAATCGATCGCACCGATCAGACCGAGACGCTTCATCTGGCCCGGATCGACTGCCAGTACGTAGTCGACGTGTTGGGCAAGTCCGGCGAGCGCCGGGCGGATCGACCGGTCCAGTTCGTGTTCAAGCACCGCGACTTTCGCGACCCCGTGCCCTGCGTGCTGCAGAGCGACGCCGAAGGGCGAATCGCGTTGGGTGAACTGGCCGATATCGTGTCGCTGACGGCATCCAGCCCGGCAGGAACCCAGCGGGTCTGGCTGCTGGAACACGATGCCTATACGTATCCGCGAACTGTGCATGGCCATGTCGGCGAGCCGATCGCGCTGCCTTATTTGGCCCATGTTCCGCAGCCTCGGCGCGAGGACGTGTCGCTGTTGGAGATGCGCGGCGACGGTTTCCTGTTGGATCGCTTCGATGCGCTCGACATCGACGGCGGCATGTTGCGGATCGCCGGTCTGTCGGCCGGGGACTATGACCTGTGGCTCAAACGGCCAGATCAGCGGATTCGTGTACGAATCACGGCGGGCGAGGTTCGCGAGGGCTACGTGCTGGGGCGCAGTCGGCAATTGGAACTGCGCGGCACGGCTGCGTTGCAGATCGATCGAATCGAGGTTGGCGAAGACACCGTGACGGTGCGTCTGACGAACACGTCGCCGTTTGCCCGCGTCCATGTCTTCGCCACTCGCTATTGCCCGGCCTTCGACGCGTTTGGCGGGTTGGCTCGCGTCCGAGACGCGGAACCGGCGTGGCGCGGACTGGACACGTTGGAATCGCTGTACGCGGCGGGCCGCGCGCTGGGCGACGAATACCGGTATATCATCGATCGCAAATACGCCGCCAAGTATGCGGGCAATATGCTTGAACGGCCGAGCCTGCTGCTGAATCCCTGGGCCGTGCGCGGCACGGAAACGGTCCAGCAGGAGGCCCAGGGAGGCGAGGCGTTCCGGGCGGCCCGCGAACGATCATCTGGCGTGGAAGGGCGCGACGCGGTTGCGTCCGACGACCAGGCGGCTCCAAGCGACTTTGCCAACCTGGACTTTCTGGCCGAGGCGTCCGCGGTTCGGCTGAACCTGCGCCCCGACGAGCAGGGCGCGGTTGTGATTCCGCGCCACGATCTCGGCCCGCACCAACATCTGCATGTCGTCGCCGTCGATCCGCTGTGTACGGTGTATCGTTCCATCTCGTTGCCGGAGACGCCGACGCGGCCCACGGACTTGCGGCTGGCCCGAGGCCTCGATCCGGCCAAGCATTTTGCCCAGCGGAAAGAGGCCACCGCGGTCGATGCTGCGCAACCATTCGTGTTGGATGACATCGCCAGTTCGCGGTTTGCCACGTATGACAGCGTGGCGCGGGTCTATGCGTTGTACGCCACGCTCAGCAACGATGCGACGCTGGCCGAGTTCGCGTTCGTGACGGATTGGCCAAACCTTGCGGCGGCCGACAAGCAGGCCAAGTATTCGAAGTACGCCTGCTACGAGCTGAACTTGTTCCTGCGGCACAAGGATCCCGAATTTTTCGAGAAAACCGTTCTGCCGTACGTGAAGAACAAGCGGGACAAACAATTTCTCGATCGCTGGCTGTTGGGCGAAGACTTGATCGAGTTCGTCCAGCCGTGGCAATATGCCCGCTTGAACGTCGTCGAACGGATTCTGCTGTCCCAGCGTGTCGCGGCGGATCGGCCGCATACGCTGCGCGATCTGGGCGATCGATTCGACCTGATTCCGCCGGACATCGAACGGGCCAGCTTGTTGTTCAACACGGCGATCCAGGGCAGCGGGCTGGACACCGGCGACGCGCTGCATTTGGAAGCGGCGAAAGCCGCGCTGGCTCGCGACGAGGCGAAAGCCGAGGAATCGGCGCTTGGCAAACCGGCCGGACATGCGGGCGAGGCCCGACAGGCGCCGGCCGAAGCAGCGCCCGAATCAGCGGCGGCGCCAGCCGCGCCGTCGCGCCCCGCCGCGTCGTTGGCCGCGGACGCCGAGTTGCCGGCGGGCAGGGACGCGGCCGCGTCGCTAGGCCCGAACGGGCGCTTGCGCGCGTCGCGTCGCAAGGCCACGGAGGCGGCCGAGGAAGAGCAGGCGGCGCGGTTCTTCGACTCGATTGCCGACAAAAGGGCGGCGGTCCGCCAACTGTACCGCCAGGTGGACAAGACGCAGGAGTGGGCGGAAAACAACTACTACCACCTTCCCGTCGAGCAACAGACGGCGGATTTGATCACGATCAACGCCTTTTGGCGCGATTACGCTGCGCACGACCCGGCGCAGGGGCATCCGTTTCGCTCGACACACTTGGCCGAAGCCTGTCGCAGCTTTCCCGAAATGATGTTCGCCCTGGCGGTCCTGGATCTGCCGTTCCAGGCGGCCGAGCACGCGGCGACGTTCGATCACGCCAGGATGACGCTGCGCGCGGGTTCGCCCTTGGTCGTCTTTCACGAGGAGATCAAAGAGGCCGCGCCGCTGGTCGACGCCGCGCCGATTCTCGTCAGCCAGAACTTCTTCCGGCACAGTGATCGCTATCGTTTCGAAAACAACGAGCGGCTGGACAAGTTCGTCACGGACGAGTTTCTGACCGGTGTCGTGTACGGCTGTCAGATCGTGGTCACCAATCCCACGTCGTCGCCGCAAAAGCTGGATGTGCTGACGCAGATCCCCGCAGGCGCGATTCCCGTGCTGAATGGACAGGCCACGCGCAGCGTGCATGTCGCACTCGAGCCGTTTGCCGCCCAGACGCTCGAGTACCATTTTTATTTCCCCGTCGCGGGTCGCTTCCCGCACTATCCCGTCCACGTGGCGAAGAACGAGCGACCGTTGGCCCACGCCGAGCCGTTCACGTTCAATGTGGTCGAACGGCCGAGCCGCGTCGATGCCGAATCCTGGGATTACGTCTCGCAGCACGGCTCGGACGAAGATGTCCTGCGGTATCTGACCGAACAGAACCTGCATCGGGTCAAGCTGGACCGGATCGCGTTTCGGATGCGGGATAAACCATTCTTCGACCGGGCGATTTCGCTGCTGGCCCAGCGCCATCTGTACGATCCGACGCTGTGGTCGTACGGCATCCGGCACAACGACCCGGCGGCAATCAGCCAGTTCTTGCAGCACGCCGACGGCTTTGTCGCCCAGTGCGGCGCAGCGCTGATCAGCCCGCTGCTGACGATCGATCCGATTGCTCGCGGCAGCTACGAACATCTCGAGTACAAGCCGCTGGTCAACGCGCGCGCCCATCAATTGGGGGCTCGACGTCAGATCCTGAACGATCGCCTGTACGCCCAGTACCATCGCCTGCTCGGCGTGCTCAGTTGCTGCCGCCAGTTGGACGACGCCGACGCGATGGCAGTCGTGTACTACCTGCTGTTGCAGGATCGTGTCGAGCAGGCGGCCGACTGGTTTGCCCGCGTAAATCCAGAGAAGTTGGCGACGCGGCTGCAGTACGACTATTTTGCCGCCTACCTGGCGATGTCGCAGGACAAGCCGGATCAGGCCCAGGCCATCGCCGCTCGCTATGCAGCGTATCCGGTGGATCGCTGGCGCGAGGCGTTCGCGGCGATCACCGCGCAGGTCGCCGAGATCTCGGGCGCCCAGCCGGCGATCGTCGACGGTGAAGACCGAGGTCAGCAGCAGACGCAACTGGCAGCGACCGAGCCGAGCTTTGATTTTCGGGTCGAGGTCAAAGCGATCAAGGTCAACTATCAGAACCTGACTTCGCTGCGGGTTCACTACTATCTGCTGGACATCGAGCTGTTGTTCAGCCGTAATCCGTTCGTCCAGCAGGATTTCGCGCAGTTCTCGCACATTCGTCCCAACGCCGCGCAGACGGTCGATCTGCCGGCGGGGCAGACGAGTCACGTGATCGAGCTTCCCAAGGAATTATGGAATCGCAACGTGTTGGTCGAAATCACGGGCGGCGGGCAGGCCAAGTCGCAGGCGTACTACTCGAACTCGCTGGCGATCCAAGTGATCGAAAACTACGGCCAGGTGCGAGTCGCGCACAGCGACACGGGCAAGGCGCTGGCCAAGGTCTACGTCAAGGTCTACGCCCAGACGCGGGACGGCAGGGTGCGGTTCTACAAGGATGGCTATACGGATCTGCGCGGCCGGTTCGAATACGCCTCGTTGAGCACGAACGAACTGGAGTCCGTCGACAAGTTCGCCTTGCTGATCCTCAGCGACGAGCACGGCGCGGCCGTCCGCGAAGCTCGACCGCCGCGGCAATAACACCCCGACGGCGAGCCCCGAACCGAGGCGCAGCGCCGGAACGGCCACGCCCCAAGTAGACGCGGCATCCTGCCGCGTACCGCACCCACGGCTCGCGCCGGTACCCCCGCGCGTCAGGCCAGGCCGTCGCGCAATAGGTCCGACAGGGGCGAAAGCTGCGGGGGCGGCGCGGACTGGGCAGCGTGATGAAACTCGTTCCACGCGAGTTCCAACTGGTCCGCGGCCTCCGCACATCGGCTGGCGACTTCGTTCACTTCGTACCGATCGTCCGGTTTGGCGAACAGCTCGCGCGGCGCGCCGTCGCGACACACCAACAGCCAGGCGGGGCTGCGCAGCGCCCGCGCGGCGGCGCTAACGCTCGCCGCACGGTCGCGCCACGTGGGGCTTTCCGATTCCAGCATGGCCAGCAGATCTTGTCCCCATCGCGGCGCTCCGTCAGCCGCCAGGCCCCACATCCGCCACAGGCCGCCGCACAGATCGGGCGGCTGCACCAGTTCTCGGCAACGGACTCCGGCGTGACGATCCAACGGCAGACGGGCCACGCACGGGACGTGCGTCTGCTCTTCGTAGACGTTCGTCTCGCTGCCGCCAACCACGCCGTGTTCGCCCAGCGGATAGCCGCGCGGCGACGTCGCGACCAACAGCGTCCGGTCCCAGCCCGGCAACGCTCGAGCGGCCTCGAAGAACGCCTCGAGACACAGGTCCAGCAGCGCGATCTGACCTGCATACGCCTGTTGATAGCCTAGCAGTTCGTCCGGGTCGTGCCCCTCGTCCAGACGTTTCTGCGGCGGCTTGATCAGCGTCGGGGGCTCGGGATCGTCCTCGTCGGCGAACTGATTCCGCAACTCGATCGGCGCGTCCCACGGGCCGCTCATCCCGCGGGCATGCACCCAGGCTAGGAACGGTTCCGGCATCCGCTGCAGGTGCTCGGCCGCCGTCGCCAGCAGTTGGGCGATCCGCGTCTGGGATATCTCGACCGCCGGACCGTCCACGGTCGCCGGCTTGACGGCGATGCGATCGACAAAGGCCGTCGCGCCGGGCAGCTCGAGCAACGACGGCTCGTCGGTGATTAGCGCGCTGTGAATCCCGGCTCGGGCGACCGCTTCGGGCAGACTGCTGCCGAGCGGGCCGCGAGACAGCGCATGATGGCCGAACCAATACGATCGATAGATGGTCGGTAGATCTACGGCATCGGCCAGGCACCATTCGAACAACGCCGCGCGGGCCGCGAGTGAATTCCAACATGGAGTCTCGATCCACGTATTGCCATAGGGGCCCAGATAGCCCGCGCTCAATCGATCGACGACCAAGATGATCGCATTTGCCATCTCCGTCATGAAGCTGTCCTCGGGGTTGCCGAATCGATGTCTCGTCTGGCCGAGACCGGATCATCGGAGCATAATCTAATCCGCCCCAAACCGAACTGGAAGGAGGAGCCATGTCGTCAATTCGTTTCTCGAACGTTCCGGGCGTCGCAGCGGTATTGAGCTGGTGCTGTTGTCTGGCTGTGATGTCTCCGAGCTGGGCCGCGGACGCCGTGCAAACGCCGTCGGACGAGCAATTCAACGAGATGGAAGCCGAACGCAACAACGCCTACGCCGCGCAGTTGGAAGCTTGGCTGCGTGACTTTCTGGTCGACCAGTATCCCCAGCGGGCGTCGAACCAGTGGCGCCGCGATTACTCGAGCATCCCGGCTTATGACCAGAGCGTCGCCCGCAATCGCGAGGGCTGGCGAAACGTCATCAAGCCGCCCGCGCTGCCCGTGACCGGCAAGGCTCGGCTGCAACCCCATCCCCCGCTGGCGGACTTGCAGGCCCAGTGGCTGAGCGTGCCGCTGGGGCCGTTGACGGCCGAAGGCGTGTTGGCCGTCCCGTCGTCGGCGACCGTGACGGACCGCGTACCGCTGGTCGTCATCCAACACGGGATCGGCAGCTTTCCCGAGCGCAACTTTGGCGTCGCCGATCCGGGTGACGCCTATCACAGCTATGCGCGGCGGCTGGTCGAGGCGGGGTTTGCCGTGATCGCGCCGATGAATCTGCGATCGGTCGAGCTGCGAAACCGCATCGAACGGCTGTGTCGGCTGGCGGACACCAGCCTGCCGGGAATCGAGTTTGTGCGGATGCAACGGCTGCTGGACGCGACGTTGCAGGATCCGCGGATCGACGCCGACCGTGTCGGTATGTGGGGTCTGTCGCTGGGCGGGCTGGCCACGATGTTCTGGACGCCGCTCGAGCCGCGAATCAAGGCGGCGGCCGTCGCCGGCTGGTTCAATCATCGCCGCAACAAGATGGTGATCCCCGATCCACGGTACTCTTGCTTCCTAGAGACAAAGGAAGAACACGCCTTTTTCCACGGGTGGCTGACTGCCTATACCGACGCCGACATCGCCAGCCTGATCTGTCCGCGGCCGTTGTTGATCCAGACGGGCAAACTGGATCGCATCGCCTGGTGGCCGATGGTCGAGGAAGAGTTCAACGCGGCCCGCGAGCACTACCGCCGCTTGGGAATCGAGGATCGTATCGAGCTAGACCTGCGCGATGGCGGGCATGAAACCCACATCGAAAGCGGACTGCGATTCCTGACGCGCTGGGTGCGCGACGCGGCCACGTCTGCGCCGAACGCGGCGCCGACCGAGCCCGCCGCCGACACGGATCGGCAGCGCTGAGCGGTTTTCACCGAGCGAGATCTTGGACAGCAAAACCGGGCATCCAGGGTGCGCGGCTGTGCCGCGATCCTGGCCCACGGTGTGCTACGCCTTTGGCGTACGCGCGAGGAGATTCCTTCCGGACGTCAGATACACGCGGGCAAACGAGAACTGAAGGCCGGCCCGACAACGTGCCCTTCTGAGCCGCGCGAGTCTGCGCTTCATCCGGCGGATGGCATACGGTGCGCGGTCGCCACAGGGCGCGGTCGCCACGGTGCGACGCTCAGCCATCGCCGAGCGTCCGGAGGGCGGCCTGCGCCAAACGCGCTAGACGCGGATCCTCGCTGCGGCTTGCGCGATCCAGCGCTTCGCGCGCGTCCGTCGCTGCCGGGCCCATCTGGCCGAACGCCCAGGCGATGCGTTGGCGGACCGCGATGGCCGGGTCGTCGTCGAGCGCGCGGCGCAGCGCACCGATCGCAGGCTCGGCCTGTTCGCCCAGCCGTCCCAGCAGCGTCGCCGCCCAATATCGAACATCAGGCTCGCCGTCGGCCAACAGCTCGGCCAACGCCGTCAGATCGTGCACATCCGGCGGCCCCAATTCTTCCAACGCGGCGCTCGCCCATTGACGGACCTGATCGTCGGTGTCGCCCGTGGCCCGAGCCAGCCAAACCGCCGCCGCCGGATCCGGCGCCAACGTCAGGCGTTCCGCCGCGGCGCGACGACGCGTCGGGTCCGTCGAAGCCAAATCTTCTGCGAATGGCCCGCCAGTGTCCATGGTCTACCTCCGCGTGTCGCGTGTGACGATGGTGGGGATCAGGCGTGGGTCGAGCTTCACCCGCGGAAACAGTTGGTTCGCGACCAACGCCTCGCGACAGCAGATGCGCATCTCGATCAACAGTCGATCGAGGTCAACGCCCAGATGAACGGGGCGGTAGGGTTCGAGGTACGCGCTGCCGCTGAGGCACAGCTTGCGAGTGCCGTGGAGATTTCCTCGGCTAAAATGATGCAAGCAGACGGCCAATTGAATCAGCCCCTTGTAAAACTGCCGCGACGGGCCTTGCTCTTCGCGCCACAGATCCTCCCATACTTCATGAGCCTGAAAAAATGCGCGGCGGTTGAAGCAGGCGATTCCGTCCAGAAAGCGTGGATCATGGGCAGCGTGCGGCATCGTTCGGCGTCGGCTCGGATCGGGAGATAGGCTCGCCGCGAATCGGCGGGCCGCAGCAAGATTATATCCATCGCCGCTGGCGGGTTGGAGAGCGCCGTGCCGTATCGCCCGGTGCGACGCCTGCGACCCGCGGGAGCCGCGGCCGCGAACGGCGCCGACATCAATCGGATCGCAGTGTCACAAGATCGGCAGTGTCACAAGATCGACAGCGTGACACGACCGACAGCGTCACGAACAGACAGCCCATCGGCGCCACGTAGTATCGTGTCCAATTTTACCTTTGGCGCGACGCACGTCGGGGCGCCGGATTCCCGTCGCTCGAATGAACACGGCGCAGCTCGCAGCCGCAACTAAACAAGGGCTGAGAAATATTCGAGAGGACCATGAATCACACGAATAAAGACATCGCGTCTAATCGTTTTTCTTCATCCCCGCTATCCGTGTCCATCCGCCGTGATTCGTCTGTCACGTCTCTCCAGGCTACGACGGGGCGCCGAAATCTCAGCGTCCTCAGCGCCTCTGCGTTTCCAAAACGTATTTTCCGGTAGCCCAGCCAGTTCGCCCGCGCAAGGACGTCGATCCAACGCTCAGACGCAGAGGACACAGAGCTACCGCAAGCACGAGATGTAACCCTTCAACAACTTGACTCTGTCGCTGCCTGAAAACATGGTCAACAAGTTCACGATGTCTGCGGTTAGTAGTACAGCGACCTCGACGTTTGTCCCGAAGCGACGTGACGGACGGATGGTGCAGTCGGACGGATAGCGCGGTCGGACGGATAGCGCGGTCGGACGGATAGCGCGGTCGGACAGATGGCGCGGTCGGACAGATGGCGCGGTCGGACAGATGGCGCGGTCGGCGTGCGGCGGCTGGACCGTGGCTGGCAACATTTTTTTGCCGGCGGTGCAATAAAACCGGCGCTGGCTCGTTTATCTTCGTAGCGATGGCAATCAGCGGGCAAGAAACACGGGAAACGGAGCGGATGGCCGAGTGGGCCAACGAGCACGGGCTCGTGGTCTACCGATATCTGCGCGCCATCCTGCGCAACTCGCACGACGCCCACGATTTGACGCAGGACGTGTTCTGCCGGGCGTGGCAAGCGAACGGACGATATCGCGAGCAGGGACAGGCGCGAGCCTATCTGCTGCGAATCGCCGACCGTCTGGCCCGCGACCGCTGGCGGCGTCCGCAATTGGAAGAAACCTTGAGCGACGCTGGTTGGCAGATGCTGGGCGCGTGTAGCGAGGGCGACGATCCGGCCGCCCAAGCCGTGAGGGCCGAGGCGACGCGCCGGCTGCACGCTGCGTTGGATCGGCTGACGCCGCTCCAGCGGCGAGCGCTGTTGTTGCGGTATTACGGTCAACTGACGTTTGAACAGATCGCCGAAGCGCTCGGTTGTCCGCTGAACACGGCGCTGAGCCACTGTCGTCGGGGATTGGAGATGTTGCGCAGACAGTTTGCGGAGGATGCGTCGTGAACGAGGAAACCAGGCGGCTGTACGAAATGCTTGACCAGGCGACTTCGGCCGATGTGGATCGCACCGAGTCGTTGGACCCAGAGACGGCCGTATTGTCCGAAACATGGGCGACGCTGAGCCGCTTGCTGGAGACTGCGTACCCGGCGACCGAAGCGCTCCCCGAGCCTCTGGCAGTCGCAACGGCGCCGGCGCGTCGCCCGCGGGCGCTGCGCTGGGCGGTCGCGATCGCCGCCTCGCTGTTGATCGCGGTGGGACTATCCGTCGCGTATCGCCTGGCCGGCTCGCCGCGCAGCGCGTCGCCCGACCCGCAGCCGCTTGCCCGCAACGATCAGCAGAACGCCGCGGACAACGCTCGGGAACTCAGCAAAGCTGATCGCGTGCCCGCAGAGGAAATGCCGAGCGCGACGAATGCGATCGCCCAGGCCGAGGGAGCAATCGAAGCCGAGCCGAGTTTCGATGATTTCCCGGACCAGTGGGGATGGGAAACGACGCTTGACGACCAGCTTGCCGCTGTCGCGCAGGTGGCTATCTGGATGGAACGCGAGGGGCATATATGGGCTTATCGCGTGAACGCGATCGAGCGCGGGATGGATGCGATCCAGCAAGACATCGACGACGAGACTCTGTAGTTGGGTTTCGCACAGCTCGGCATAGGGCTTTGTCGGGGGGATTTCAGTCCGCCGGTGCCGCACACGACGAGGATGTTGTCCAAGCTTGATTCCGAGATTGTAGGCCACGAACTCCGTCCGCGTCCCGAGCCTGGGCAGAGCCAGTGGCGCCCCCGCATTTCGTCTTCATGACGCGCCAGACGCTTGAGTGCTCATTCTGGATGGTGCGCCGTGGGTATGCGTGTGATCCTAGGTTGATGCAGGAGAACCTTTATGGCCGTGGGAAAGTCGATTTGGGTGACGACACTGAGTGGCGTCCTCTGCCTGTTGGCCGTCAGTTGGGCGTCCGGGCAGGAAGGAGGAATGAAGATCAAGGCGAAGGTCCAAGCCAAGGGCAAGGTCCAGGCCGTGTCAGAAGCGGCCGAGGCGGCCGACGACGACTTTCGTCCGCCATTCCCGATGGGCAAGCAGTTTGGGCGGACGCCCCAGCCGTTTGGAGGCCCGCAGATGGGATTTCCTGGACGCGGCCCCGGCGGGATGCCGGGATTTCAGCCCGGCGAGGGCCCGACAGAAACACCCGGTGTTCCGCCCGGCGACGCGGGATCGGCGCCAGGGGCGTTCGGACGTCCCGGATTCCCGGGAGGGTTCGGGCCCGGCGATCCGGGCCGTGGGCCGGGGCGAATGAGGGCCGGTTTTGGCATGCCGCCACGAACGTTTCGTTGGCCCTTTGGCGATTGGCAGTCGCTCGAACAGAACGATCCTGAGATGCACAAGCTGCTCGAGGCCGACTACGACCTGGAAAGGCAGAGCGGCGAGCTGGCGCTTCAATACCGCCAAGCTCCGGAGGAAGAACGCGAGGCGATCAAGCAGAAGCTCGAGAAACTGGTCGCCGAGCATTTCGAGACGCGTCAACAGCGACGGCGGTTGGAACTCAAGCGGTTGGAAGACGAGCTCGGACGGCTGCGCGAGTCGATTGACAAGCGTCAAGAGGCGCAGCCGCAGATCGTCCAGCGGCGTCTTGCCGAGCTACTGGGTTTGGAGAACGAACCGCAGTTCTGATCGGCTGCGTCGAGACCCGCTCGCGAATCGTGAAATACGGGCCTCACGCCTAGACCGTGCGGCCCTGCGGCCGCGGATCTCCATAAAGGTGTTTGAGGACGTTCGTTTGTGCGCTGATTTTTCGTAACGGCATCCGCGACGTGCAAGCCATAGGGCGATGCGGCCGCGGCGCCTGTCAACCCGTGAGAAAGGAGTGTGAGCAATGAACACTGTCAGAACTCGTCTCGATGCCAGGTGGCTGTGGCGCACAGCGTCGCTTGCCGCAGTGGCTGCCTGTTTCCTGATCTTCGCTGCGGAACGCGCAGCGGCCGCCGAGGACGCGGACTCTGCCCAACCCGCAGCGGCCGACGCTGATCGACAAGCGGACGCCGACAAGCCGGCGGATGTCCCGCAAGCGAGCGAGTCGCAGCCAGCCGCAGACAAAGCCCGCGCGCCGAACGTCGGCGGGCGAGGGCGACCGAAGAGCGGTCGAACCCGTCCAAGTTCTGGCGACCGTGCGGCGACGCAGCCACGCGGACCTCGCGGGCCGCAACCCGGATGGACGCCGGGTGGTCAACGCGGCGGTTGGGGACCGCCTGCAGGTGTGCCGGGGCGTGGCATGGGTCGGATGATGGACGCAGCGCCCGGACCGCAGCCGGGGTGGGCGCCGGGCGGCCCGCGCGGCGGCTGGGGACCGCCTGCAGGTATGCCGGGGCGAGGCATGGGTCGGATGATGGACGGCGCTCCGGGACCGCAGCCCGGGTGGGCGCCGGGTGGCCCGCGCGGCGGCTGGGGCCCGCCCGCAGGCATGCCGGGGCGTGGTATGGGGCGGATGATGGACGGCGCTCCGGGACCGCGACCCGAATGGACGCCTGGTGGCCCGCGCGGCGGCTGGGGGCCGCCCGCAGGCATGCCGGGGCGAGGCATGGGTCCGATGTACGGTGCGACAGGCCCGCGACCCGGATGGGGACCTGGAGGGCCACCGGGCGGTGGATGGGGACGTTGCCCGTGGGCCGAGGGGGCTTGGGATAGGCCGTAGCCCAGGTCTGAGACTGATTTCTGAGGACCGCGCCCACGCGGTCCTCAGCCAGACGCGCCGATCTCGTCCCGGGATTTTGCCCAACCGTTCACGGGACGGGCAACAGTCGCGAGACTGCTTTCTGCACGACGTTGCTCGAGGGCAACGGAATTGCGCGGACGCTGTCATGCCGTCTGGCACATCCATTGCACTTATGCAAAGCCGAATCCACTGGGAGTAGCGAGGAGGATAGCAATGAGACACGCGATATGGCTAACTGTTTTTGGAGTTGTGATTTTCGGCATTGCCCTGCCAATGTCCCACGCGCAGAGAGGCGTGGGCGACGCGACGGGCATAGCTAGACAGCCGGTGAAGCCGGAAATCGTTTCGCTTTCCGGCAAGATCATCGAGATCCAGACCGGACCGTGCGCGGCCACGACCGGCCGGTCGCTAACCGGCGCGCACCTGATCGTGGAATCGCCCGACAAACAGCGGCTCAACATCCATCTGGGGCCTGCCGATGCGCTCGCCGACGTCGTTGGCGGGCTGGCCGCCGGGCAAGAGATCGCTGTCCGTACGTTCCGCACCGAACGGATGAAAGAGAACCACTACGTTGCGCAAACCTTGACGGCCGATCAGATGACAGTCGAACTCCGCGACGCCGACCTCCGTCCTACCTGGGCGCGAGGCGGGACAGCGCCCAACGACATGCGCGCTGGGCGAGCAGGTCGCGGCCGAGGCGTCGGTGGGCCGGGATCGGGGCAGGGCGCCGGCTGGGGACGCGGCGGTCCTGGCTGGGGGCGTGATGGGTCCGGCTGGGGACGCGGTGGCGCCGTCTGGGGACGCGGTCGCGGCTGATGGCCTGCCCGGCAGCGAACTGAAGAGATCCTCCCCCCGAGCCACACTCCGTGGCAACTGATAGACAACAGCGCGCCGTCCGCCGGAGGCGAACACCCGCCACAGTCGGCATCACAACCGCCGCACGACGCGGCGTTGGATCCGCGCTCCGGCTGCTGTCGCGATACCACACGCGCTTGCCTGTAACACGCAACGCGAAGCGTAAGCGTCGAAGTCGCGATGTCTTCTCGCTTACGCTTCGGGTTGCGATGACCTGCACCAGCCTCAGCCGCGTGCGGTGTCAGTGTTTTGCCTCTGACGGACGTTGAGCTTTATCTATATGTTCGAGTTTAACTCAGCCAAAGAAAGGCAAAAGCTCGCTGTCGAATCGGAAGTATTTCACACCTGAACAGAAAGTAGCGAGTCTTCGGCGGCATCTCCTCGAAGGAGTGGGCGACTTCAGGACGGGCCTCCCTTCGGACGTTCGAGCGAGCCGAAACGCTTCGCAACTCACTCATTCAGCGCGCTGGCCGTCTCACGCGATCCCAGGGGCCTCACCTTGACGATCAGTACTGGTAAATGGCTCGGAGAGCGGTTCGAGGATCTCCTGCACGGTCTGGCCGCTTAGGTCGCTGTTTTTTGCAGCGCTCGGGACTAGTCGGGATCGCTACGATTGCTTAAAAAGGAATTTCAGATCTCCTGACATACGGCTATGGCGTTGTGAGCGGTTCGGGGGACCGAATGGCCAACTTAAGGCGGAGACACGTCCCGGGAAATGTAGTGCCC
>JAVYAJ010000174.1:0-30089 GCA_032229885.1 Candidatus Anammoximicrobium sp.
AACCGTGTTGGCCGAAGGCCAACATCAACATGTCACCGCGGCCCGCATGAATATGGCCTTCGGGCAAAAGAGGCACGCGCGGCGTCAGCCCTGGGGCATTGCCCCAGGCTACGGTGATCGGAGGCCTTCGGCCAAACAGATTCTTGGGTTGCGGGCACTGGCCCGCGTTAGGATTTAGTAGCCTTGAACCACACTCGAAGCCCAATCGGATGGCTTGCCACGTTGCTGGTTGTCTGCCTGCCGGTGGCAGGCAGCGGCGCAGACGCTCCGAGCATCACGATTCCGCGTCAACAGCATGCGTGGGCGCGGTTTGAACCGGGCGCGTGGAGCAAAGTTCGCAAGTGGCTGGAGGAATTGGACGAGTCTGGCAACGTCAAATCGGCGAGCGTAACCGAGACCAAGACGACGCTCGTCTCGGTGGACGACACCGGATACACGGTGCAAATGGATGTCACCGTCGAGGTCGCGGGAAAACGGTTTGTCGCCCAGCCTCGCCAAGTTCGCATCGGGTACGACGGCGCTACGGACGGCGGCCAGGCGACCTACCGCAAGACCGGCGAGACCAATTTAGACGTCGGCGGAAAATCCGTGCGGTGCGCGATCCTAGAGAATGTCCGCAAAGACGACGAATCACGGATCGTGACCACGTTGAACTATAGCGATTCCGTGTCTCCGTTCGTGCTGCGACGCGAGACGATCGTGACCAACGCGGATGGCTCGCAGGTGGCCGAACGGACCAATGTCGAAGCGTTGGCCATCGAGATGCCGCAACGGATCTCGGCCGAGGTCCAGCCCGGGACGTACATGCGTACGGTTCGTAAGCTGTCGAACGCGAGCACGCTGACGATCGAGGTTGTCTGTCTCGATGTGCCCGGCGGGGTGGTGGCGCACAGTTCGAAAGACACGGACGCTTCTGGCAAGGTCGTGCGTCGCAGCACGCTGGAACTGGTTGATTACGGAATCGGCGCCGCGGCTGAGCCGCCGCGTCGAGTATACTTTCTGCCCCATGGGCGCAGCCGTCGGACTCAAAACGTAGGACGACCTTAGCCGCGGGCTTCGTTACGGGACGGGCGGGTCGTGTCTGGGCGCAGGCGAACCACGGCGCCCGTCTGCTGGTTTGGCGGGCCAATCGAGCCCGTTCGCTTCGGGCGACGGCAGAAAGCGGCGATTGAATCGCTCGGGATCGAAAGGGTCGTGGAAGTCCAGCGTGCTCGACTCGCCGCCCGCTCGCGCGCGGTCTACTCTGTTGCCGTTTAGGTCCGCGTTTTCCTGTGCCGCACTGGGCAGCTCGGCGTGGTAGCTGACGATGGCTGCTTCGTATTTTGGTTTCGTTCGTCCCTCGCCGTCCAGCGATGGCTTCGCTGCCAGACCGCCGGCTGAGGCGGGGCTTGGCGGCAGTGCGGGGGCGACGGTGTGCACCCAATCTTCGAGCAGCTCGAGTTGAACGCGATCACGTTCGCTAAAGACGGGCCCCGATAGGCCCCCGTGCGCCCGTTGCGGCACGGTGAGCAGGGCAGACGCCGCGGGATGCGCCGGATCGATCTGCTGGACGACAGTAGCCAGGTTGCGTTGCGTCGACCGCCAAGTCATCGCCTGCCCTAGTCCCGAGTTGGTGATCTGAAGACTCGTTGCGGCACGCCCGCCGTGGCACCCATTCGAGGCGCACCGATTGACCAGCAGCGGCTGAATCCGAGACGCGAACTGCTCGACCGACTTGCGAGGCAGCGGACTCGGAGCCCGGGCAAGCGACGCGTCGCGCGCCGATTCTTGCGACGGCGCGCCGGTCGCCGCCGGCGACTCGCGCTGCGGCGGTACAGCGGCCGCCGTCTGCAGTCGTCGCTGCAACGCGACGGCCCGTGGATCCTGTGGCGCAATCGCCTGGACGGTCAGCAATTCATCGGCCGCTTGAACGCACAGACCGCATCGCAGACACCAATCAGCAAGCTGCAGCCGGGCGGATGCGTCTCCGGGCGCGACCAACAGGCGTTTGCGCTGGTACGCTTCGTCTAGGTCCGCGCAGTGCATCTCGACGTCGCGCGTCGGAACCCGCAGCTCGACCCCGCCTCGATTGGTGACCAGATAGCGATCGCCGATCCTGGTGACACGGCCAACCAGAACCTCGCCGTTGCGAAGCACCAGGACTCCGGATTCCTGCCCATCTGCCGGATCCCAGCCGCTGGTCGGCTCGGCAGAGAGGACAACGCAGAACAACAGGCAATAGATCGGCAAGCGAGTCATGGCGCGCGGGATGCTATCGGAGTTCCGGCCACGCGTCAAGGTCAGTGCCCCAACGACCTCGTCTGCCAGTCGGCCGAACGAGGCCGATATGTTCCTCAGTTCAGCCGCGCGGCAAGCAGATCGAGCGGAAAATCGGCAGATGGGATGGAAGGCCGCGGAGCACGCACACCACGTGAAAAAGCGGCAGGACCGGCGGTTCTCGCGTTTCCCCGACGCCGATCGGACGTGGCGGTCCATGCCGTTCGGTGTTCGAGCGTCTTGTCGCGCACTACAATACCGGCGCGGGACGGCGTCAGGCGAGCGGCTGGCGGGCTGAGCGCGACGCCGTACCTCGACGTGGAATGCCATGAATACGACGCTTTCCGACAGTGTGTCGCCGCCGCTGCCGACGATCGCCGATCGCCCGCATGGCGCGGTCGTGATCTACGACGGGCGATGCCCGTTTTGTTGCGCGCAGGCCGCGCGGCTGGCGCGCTGGGACGGCAGGAAACGGCTGGCGTTTCTGTCTGCGCAGGATCCGTTGGCCAGTCAGCGGTGCCCGGACCTGTCGCCGGAACAGCTCGCGGCTCAGATGTACGTCGTCGATCGGCGCGGCCGGCGGCATGGCGGCGCCGCCGCGATACGATATCTATGCCGCCGGCTGCCTCGGCTATGGCCGCTGGTTCCGCTGATATATCTTCCCGGGACGCTTCCGCTGTGGCAGGCGATTTATCGCGCGGTCGCGGCGCGGCGCTATCGGCTCGCGAACGGGGCGGGCTGCGAAACGGGGGCTTGCCGGATTCACCGATGAGCGACGGCTGGGATCGAACTCGTTTTATGTGGGAAGCCCGTCGACGATCGGTCGGCCGACGAACCGTCATGGCGCGCCCTAGTTCCAGAAAGTCCGCTCCGCGATGCCGCCCCTATTTCAAACGATCCTGCTTGTCGCCGGTTTAGTCGCGAGTTGCGTCGGCTGGGCCGCAGCCGGACTCCGCCTGGCGCGCGGCCACGCGGTGCTGGTCCGCCAATCGCGTCCGCTCGTTCCGTGGGGCCTGACCGACCTGATCTTGGTCGCACTGTTGATGATCGCGTGTCGAGCCGGCAGCGCGCCGGCGCTGGCTCACGTGCTGGGCCTCGACGCGACGCGCGGTTGGCAAGGTCTGTCGGCGGCTCAGTTGGCTTTGGTCCTGTTCTGCGAGGCGATCGCCAATCTCGTCGGAATCGGGATTGCGCTGGGCGTGATCGGCTGGCTCTCGGGCGCTACGTGCCGCGATTTCGGCGTTTCACGGCCGCAGATCGGCGCCGATCTATGGTTGGGCACGGTGACATTCTTCATGTTGGCAACGCCCGTTTTCGCCTTGCAGCGAGTTCTGACCGTGTGGTTCCCGTACGAGCATCCGTTGATCTCGGCGTTGCACGAGCATCGCGAGCTGTCCGTCCAGGGGGCCGTGTTTTTCTCGGCGGTGATCGTGGCGCCGATCGTCGAAGAGCTCCTTTATCGAGTCCTATGTCTGGGCGGTTTCCTGGCCGCTGTCGCGCAGTACAGCGACCTTCGGCGGCTGGTCTCGGATGACACGGCGAATGGAGCGTTGCCGCCCGGTGGCAGCAGCTCGACGCCCCCGCCGGGCGACGTCTCGCGCAACGAGGCGCCAGCGACCTGGGCTGAATGGTTCGCGATCTTCGCCAGCTCGGCGTTGTTCGCCCTGATGCACGTCTCGCAGGGTCCCGCCCCGATCCCGCTGTTCGTGCTCGCCCTGGGGCTCGGATATCTGTACGCGCGAACGGGCCGCGTGCTGCCGTGCATCGTAGTCCATGCGTGGCTGAACGGCTGGAGCCTGATCGCGATCTGGAGCGGCGCAGCGACCGGCGCCTGATCGGCGCGGCGGGCCGCACGAAGCGCATGTCTCGGCGCTGTCCGGAGGGACCACGCTGGAGGATGGGTTGTCGATCGGGTATGTTGACGTCGTGGCCGAGCCGCCCCGGTTTCGGCGGCCGCGTGGACGCCGACCCAGGCGCCGCCGGGCGGCGTGCGGCTGACGATCCGGTGCGCATGCGCCGCCGCGGGCGAGCTTGCGCCAGGCCGAAGATGAACTGGAGGTCCGTTTTCATGACGAAGCATTTCGATCGGCATCGCATCTTTCGTTTGGTCGCACTGGTCGCGTTGCTCGGAACTACGGCGCTCGGCGCGGATGACCCGACGTCGGCCGTGTATGGGCCTGGCGAGGCCTGTCTGGGTGGCGTGGGCGGGGTGTTCCTGTTGGCCGAGCCCGGCGAGTTGTCGATCGAGGTCTTCAAACGCGACCGCAATCGGCGTGGCAGCCCCGCCGAGCTGCGAGCGATTCTGGCCGGGCCGGATCGGTGCGTCGTCCAGGAGGCGGTGATTCCGGATGATGGCCAGCCGCGCGGCAGCGGCTGGGGGCCAACCCAGACGACGCGGCTGACCACGCGCGTCGAGCGTAAAGGCGTGTACGTCTTGAACGTCACGGTCTCGCAGGACCGGTATGGCGAAGAGATGGTTTGGGGGTTCGCGACCAACTGGCCGCGGTACGTGATCGAGACCGCGCGAGGGCACAAGGACGAACGGCATCAAGAGCCGATTGTGCTGCAGGGATCCGATACGCCTCTGGACATCTGCTTTCTCCCGCGCAAGGCATCCTTGGCGATCGACGTTTCCGGACTGGCCGCAGCGACGAAGAAACTCGAACTGTTCGACGCGGACGACACGCGTTTGCAGGAGATCGAGGTGACGGCCGACAAGACGGCCTCGTGTACAATCGGGGCGGACGTGCCTCGCGACCGCTCGCCCTGGCGACTGCGGCTGCCGTCACGGCAGGGCACGATCCAGATCGACGGTTCGACTCGTTGGGACGACACGGATCTGTATCCGGATCGCGCGTGTTGGACCACCGACCCGACGGCGCATTTTCCGTTGCTGGACTGTTCCTGGATGCTGCAACCGTGCTCGCGGACGGTCTATGCCGCGGCGGGCGAACGGACGGAGACGGCGTTTCGAGCCTACAACAACTCTGGCCGGCCGCAGACGCTGCGGTTGTCCATCGAGTTCCCCGGGGCGGCCTGGCCGATCGAAATTTCGCCCGGCGAAGTCCGCTTGCGCCCCAAACAAAGCGCCGAGATAACCGTGCGGGCCACTGCCGGAAACGACAACCGAGCGCGGATTTGTCACCTGCGAGTCACGCCGGTCGACAGGCCCGAGTTCACGACGTTCGCCACGCTGGAGATTCGCACGGGCGCGGCGCCGGCAAGCCAACCGCTCCCGTTGCCGCTGGCGCTCCAGCCCTATCAACACGAAAACGAGCAGTTCGGCTATCTGCCCGACTATCCGCTCGACAACCAGTTGTATTTCGATCCCCAGAACCGGCCGGTGGCCGTTGTGCCCGGCGGCGTGGCCGTCACGCAGGACGGCCGGTGGACGACGATGCCTCTGCGCACCGCGGACCAAGCGACCGCGGACGGCCAACCGACATCCTATCGCCCGTCGGACAGCAAGATCGCGTTCGATGCCGGCGGCGGCATGTACACGCTGGCTCGGGCCGGCGCACAGACGGCCTTGTTGCACTCGACCGACCGTGGCCGGACGTGGACAGCGTGTCCGCTGCCGAGTCGTGAAGGACTATCCTTTTCGTTCGATATCGAGCAGTATTCGGGCCACAATGAAGCGTCTGCGCCGGGCGACGAAACACGTCCGTCGCCGCCGCCGTTCATCCGCACGGCGTTGACGGCCCGCGACCCGAAGGTGTTCTGGAGACGCGTGAACGATCTCGAGCTGTTCGTGCCGAAGATCGTCGCGGGACGGTTGGTCGTCGGCGAGCCGATCCTGCTGTCGCGCAACTGCATCGGCGTATCCTCGCACTCGGGCATCGTATCGAGCGTCGTTTCGCGCGGCGACAAGGTCCACGTGGTGTGGGGCGAAGCGACCGACCCGGCGGAGAAAGTCCCGGGGGTTCCGACGTATGTGATCACCTACGATCGTAGCGCCGGCAAGCTGGGAACGCCTGCGCTGGTGGGTTACGGCGCGCCGGCCAACGACGTGCACAATTCGCCCAGCATCGTCATGGACAGCCGCGGATATCTGCACGCCCTGGCCGGCACGCACGGCCGGCCGTTTCAGTATGCGCGTTCGTTGCAGCCGAACGACGCCGGCGGCGGCTGGACCGAGGCCGAGCCGGTGGGCGAGGCCCTGAGCCAGACCTATATCGGATTGGTGTGCGGGCCCGACGATACGCTGCACCTGGTGTACCGGCTGTGGCACAGCGGCGAGCCGCCCTTTCCCGCCAGCCACTACGCGGCGTTGACCTACCAGCGCAAACGGCCCGGACAAGCCTGGGAAGCGCCCCGAGCGCTGGTCCTCCCGCCGTTTTCCGAGTACAGCGTCTACTATCACCGCTTGACGATCGATCGCCAGGGCAGACTGTTCCTGTCCTACGACTACTGGTCGACGTTCTGGTTCTACCGCAATGATCGAGGTCCGCGCAGTCGATCGGTGTTGACCAGCGCCGATGGCGGCACGACATGGTCCTTGGCCGGATCGCAGGATCTGGAAATGCGCTGAGGCGTCGACGATGGCTTTCCACCTTCTTACTCACCCGCGTTGCTCATGACACCGCCGTTGAATTGGAACAGCCGCCACCTGACCGCCGGTTGGCAGCGGGGAATCACCGCCTTTTATTACGGCCTCGGCCTGACCGACACGGATTTGGAACGGGCGCAAGTCGGGATTGGCGTGCCGCTGTTGGACGGCAACTTGTGCAACGTGCATGCGTACGCGCTGGCCAGATCGATCGCCGACGGCTGTCGCGCAGCGGGCTTGCTGGGATTCCCCTTCGGCGTGCCCGCCATCAGCGACAACATCACCCAGGGCCACGAAGGCGGCAACGCCAGCCTGCCGTCGCGAAACATGATCGCCAACGGCGCCGAGTGCGTGGTCAGCGCGCACGGTTACGACGCCTTGGTCGGCCTGCACCACTGCGACAAGAACGGGCCGGGGTTCGCGATGGCTTTGGCCCGACTGGACTATCCGGGCTTGATCGTCAACGGCGGGACGATCATGCCCGGCTGTCACGCGGGGCGCGAGATCACGATCTTGGACGTGTACGACGCGCAGGCGGCGGCGGCCGTGGGGGCCATGTCGCCGGACGAAGCCCGCGAGATCATCCATACGGCCTGCCCGGGACCCGGAGGCTGCGGCGTGGCGGCGTCGTTCAATACCTGGGGCATCGCGCTGGAAGCGCTCGGCCTGTCGCTGCCGTTCACCAGTTCAACGCCGGCCGTCGATGAAGGCAAGACTCGCGAATGTTTGGCCGTGGGCGCCGCGGTGCGGAATTTGTTGGAACGCGATCTCCGGCCTCGTCAGATCTTGACCCGCGCCGCGTTCGAGAACGCCGCCGCCGTGATCGCGGCCATCGGAGGATCGACCAACGGCGTGCTGCACCTGCTGGCGCTGGCTCGCGAGGCCCACGTCGCCTTTACGCTCCGCGACCTCCAGGCCATTTTCCGCCGCACGCCGGTCTGCTGCAATTTTGCCCCGCGCGGCAAATTGACGATGGTCGATCTGCATCGTATCGGCGGCACGCCGGTGCTGCTGAAATATCTGCTCGAGCGCGGCCTGCTGGACGGCAATTGCCTGACGGTCAGCGGCCGGACGCACGCCGAGAATCTGGCCCATGTCTCCGCGCCGCCGCCGGATCAGCAGTTGATCGCCCCGCCAGGCCAACCGTTCAAACTCTACGCGGACATGCAGATTTGTTTTGGGAACCTGGCGCCCGAAGGGATCGTGTTCAAGGTGTCTAGCCTCCAGGAGCCACGCTTCCGGGGCACGGCGATCTGTTTCAGCAGTGCGCGCGACGTGGCGGACGCCGTCGAGTCGCGCCGCATTCGGCCGGGCCACGTAATCGTGTTGCGCTATCTGGGGCCCGTAGCGGCCGGCATGCCCGAGGTGCTGATCGCCTCGGCCGCGCTGGCCGTCCCGGAACTGGACGGGCGGGTGGCGATGGTCTCCGACACGCGCGTGTCGGGCGTCTCGCACGGCGCGATCGGTGTGCATTGCAGCCCCGAGGCCGCCGTGGGAGGCCCGATCGCCGCGGTACAAGACGGCGACGAGATCTCGTTCGATCTGTTGGCAGGTCAGATCACGCTGCATGTGCCGGACGATGAACTGCGACGCCGCCGCGACGCGCTGCCCGCCTGGAACCACACGCCGTCCCGCGGCTATCTATTGGACTGGTCGGCCACCGCGGCGCAGGCTCATCACGGATGTGTCAGCAAAGCGCTGTTCCCGGATTGCGTCTGAGCCTACCGATCATCCCGCGCGAAAAACAGCGGACGCGACGGAGCACGTTCCTTCAGGACCGGCCAAACGGTGGACGCGACGCAACGTCGGATGGCAACGTCGGATGGCGACAATAGGGCGCCGACAGAGTCTCGAATCTGCTGCCTTCCGGTTTATGCGGAATGCAATCCGGTGCGCCATGCCGGCCAGATCGGGGCCTGCGATTCACCATTTCGACTCGACGGAAGTCCCAGATCCAACCTTCGATCGCCTCATTTCGTTGACGGATGATACGGCGGACGGTTAGAATTCAATGTGGTTCACGACGGCGCATCGGGCAGAGTCTGTAGCCGAGGCCTTTCGGTGGCCGATGAACGTTGATGACGGCCGCGTGTTCACGGAAGGATTTACTGGTGCGACGCTTGGCTGCGGGCGCAACCGGCGCGTCTCGGACCGCCGACGAGGCCGCGAACGGCCGTTTGTCGCACGAGCCAGGGTCGATCACGCAGTGGGGCTTGGAGCGAAAAGCAAGGGTGGAACGATGACACGCTGGACGGCGATGACAGCGATTGGGTTGGCGCTCATCGGCGCATCGTCGAACGAGCGCGCCGCGGGTCAGCAGGTCCAGGTCAGCGCGCCGTTTCAGAGGCTTCACGAGGGGTTTTACGAAAACTTCGGCTTTGGCGGAATCACCGCCGGCCGCAGTGGCCGAGGCGGCGGCTGGCACTTGAACACCGGCCCGGCCGGCATGGCCCCGCCGCCGTTTGGCGGTCACGACCCGGCCGCGGACGCCCGCTTTGGCATGCGTTTCGGCGGGCCGCTCGGCCTGGGGTTCAACGGCGTTGCCGGACAGGGCATGACTCGCAGCAACACGGTGACCGTCCCGACGGTCGTCGTTCCCAACGGCGGGACCGGATACATCTTCGACGGCTCGCTGCGCCCGTTCGTCACCGGCATCGTCCCGGTCGTGGGCAGTGCGCCCGTCGGACCGATGCTGCCCATGGCGCCGCAAGCTCCGTTCAGCCCGCTTGCAGAGCGGCTGAGCCGTCTGCCGCAGCAATCGCCCGCGGCGCCGTCTGCGCATCGTGCGCAGGTCGCGCCGGTTCCCCGCCCCGCGGCGGACGATGCGCCGCTGGTCCTCGGGGCGAATCAAGCCCAGGCGGCTCGAGCCGCCGCAGCTCAACCGATCGCCCCACGGCCGCGCGCCGTGGCGGACAGCACGGCGAACCACGGCGACCTGAGCGTGGCCGAGATTCGACGCCAACAGGCGGTCGAAGACGCGGCGCGGATCGACGAGATCCAGGTGCGGATCGAAAAGGCTCGCGGTTTCGAAGAAGCGGGCAAGCCGGGCCTGGCGAAGATCTATTACCAGCAGGCCGCCACGCGCGCCGACGGCGAGCTAAAGCAACAACTGCTGGCCAAGATTCAGGCGTTGGACTGAACGCACTCCGGACGCGCCGCGTTCGGCCTGCCTCCGTTTCACGAAGCGACCGCGGCGCCCGTCGCGCGGCCCGGCGCGGCCGGGCAACGCCGTTCGACCGGCGGTTGGACCGATTCGTGGCCGTCGCACGAAGCTCAGGGTTCGCCTTACGGATTGCTCGCCCTCGAATTGGGAAGATAGTAAAACATCCCATCCTCGCCGCCGATCAACAGATCCGGTCGACCGTCGCGATCCCAATCGACGATCGTGGGGCTGGTCGTGTGGCCGGCCAGTCGCCACGGCGCAACGAGTCCGGCGTCGTGGAACGTCCATGGCGCCGCCGCGGACGACACGTTCCGGAAAAACGAGGCGTTGCTGCTGTTGACCAGCAAGTCTAGCTGGCCATCTCCGTCCCAATCGGCAAAGCACAGCTTGCGGCGACCGCTCTTCCCCGCCCGACCTGGGTTTAGTTGCATCACGCTGCTGGCCGCATCGGCGACCGCCTCGGCCGCCGTGGACGCCGTCAGATGAAAGATCCGTCGCGACGGCGCCAGTTGCAAGCGACCTTCGGTCTTGTAACGCTCGAAATAGGCGAGATAACCTTCGTGATCCAGCATCACCAGATCGTTCAAGCCGTCGCCGTTCAAATCGATCAGCACGGGCGTGGTCCGCCATTGCGTGACCAAGGCGTTGCCCTGCGGATCCCACCAGTTCCAAGCCGGTTTCGGCACAGCGTCCGCCCATTGAACCTCGATCGGCTCGGCGGCGGCCAGTCGCGGCGACGTGCGCGTTCCTACGTTGCGATACCACTGGACCTTGCCCCAGATCGAGTTCACGACCAGGTCCGGTAGGCCGTCGTGATCCCAGTCGGCGACGTTCAGCGTCGTGTAGCCCCACTTGGCTTCGCACGGCCCCTGAATCGAGCCGTTCGGGCCGGCCATGATCCGCAGCGTCTGGCCGCCGGCCTCCAGCGCCACGGGGGCGGCCCACTTGGGCGTGGCACAGCCGGCCGGCGTCCCCAGATTCTCGATGAATCCGACGTAGCCAGCCGTGTTGCCGCAGATGATGTCCTGGTCGCCATCGCCGTCCCAGTCGCAGCCGAACGGCGTCGCCAGCGCGCCGAACTTCAGATGGTCCGCCTCTTGTTGAAAGAACCGCGGGGCCGCGAATACCGGCAGGCCATCGACCACGCGTCCCGTATGTTCCAACAGGGCGACCCGCCCGTCTTCCTGGCCCACGATCAGGTCGACGTCGCCGTCGCCATCCCAATCGATCGCCACGGGCACGATCATGCACAGGTCCATCCTCAACGGTTCGCCGTCCAGCAGCAGCGGCCGACCTGCGGCGTACACCGGCTCGGCTCGCGTTCCCACGTTTTCAAAATAGGTGAATCCGTCCAGGAACTCGCCGCACAGCAGATCCAAGTCGCCATCGCCATCGAAATCCGCGAAATTGGGGCTCGGCATCCCGAACACGTCGACCGGCTTGCCGCCGGCCGTGAGCTGCACCGGTTCGTCATATTGCGGTTGGTCCGTTGTTCCCCGATTCCGAATCACATACACATAGCCGTGCAGCGGTCCGTTGGTCCATTTGCCGTGACGGTCGAACGCGTCGTCCCAGCCGTACTGGGTCCAGTCGCCGACGCCCACGATCAAATCCAGTTGGCCATCGCCGTCATAGTCCACGAGCTTCCATTGGTTGGCCCGAAGCTTGCCGAGATGGATCTGGGATTTCGGGTAGATCGGCGTTCGCTCGGCAAACAGCGCGCGGCGAAAGTCGGTCAACTCGTGGCCGGGAACGAGCACGCGGACGTCGCCGTCCACGTACGAAGGACTGATGTTGGTCAGTCCCGGCCCCACACGCACCGCCGACTTGAACACGGGCAGCTTGCCCTGGCCGCCGGGATTTTCGAACAGCCAGATTCCGTTGTAGGGAACATCGTGGCACGAGACGACCAGATCCAGATCGCCGTCGCCATCCCAGTCCATCGGCAGCGGCCACGCCCACAGTCCGACGCCCAGATCCACGGTCAGCCCCGGATGGTTGTATGGCAGCCGCATCAGCCCGCCTGGCCCGATCGTTTGGCCGTCAGGAGGGATCAGCACCAGGGTCCCGGTCCAGTTGAACTGGGGCAATTCAAACGATTCACCGCGGCGGATGCGGCGCGAGAACACCCCTAGCCGGGTATTGCCGCCGTCGGTGTAGTGAAACTCGAGGCCCGGCAGCGGTTCCCAGCCGGCCAGACGCACACCGTAGGGGCTTGGCGTCGTGGCCACATAGATCGTCGTGTCCTGTCGCACGGCGATCCGAATCTCCGCCGCCGTCCCGCCATCGGTCTGGGTATATCGCCAGCCCCGCAGCGTCGCAGGAACCTGCTTCCATACGTATTTGCGGTTGCCAAAAGCGGCCAAGTCGTCGTCCAGCGCCGCGACGCGAAACCCTCGTCCGGAAACGGCGAACTCGCGACATTCCACGCCGACATCTTCGGCTGTGGCTTTGCCGCCGTCCGGCGACTGGCCCGCCGGCTGGTCGGAATCCGCCGCACCCGCAGCCGCGCCCAACGCGATACTCAACAAGGCCGGCAACAGACGCGACAGTAGGCTTCGTGTGATCGGCATGATACGGATCCTGGGCTGGAATTCGAGCGGACGCCGATTGTCGTTTTTGCAGCGCGAACGTGCATTCTACCAGCAGCCGCTACCGGGTGATACAATGCCGCCCGTTCCTTCCACCGACCCTTGGGAGACCGTGGCGATGAAGTTCATCCTATCAGCGCTTGTGCTCGAACTGCTGGTCGGCGCCGCGTGGGCCGCCGCGTTGGACGATCAACTGCCCCAGCCGCCCGCGGGCCAAGCTTGGCGACTGGTGTGGTCCGACGAGTTCGAGGGCAACACGCTCGACACATCGAAATGGGATGTGCCGGACAACCAGCGTCGCGATGGTTGGTGGTCGTCCAAAGCTGTCTCTCTGGATGGCCAGGGTCATCTGGCGATCAGCACCTTGAAGGACGGCGACCGATATCTCGACGCCTGCGTGCGCACGCGCGGCAAGTTCGAACACGCGCACGGCTACTACGTGGCGCGGATCAAGCTGCACAGCCAACCCGGGCACTGGCCGGCGTTCTGGCTGTACAACGACAGCGTGGGACGAATCGGAGACGAAGGTCGCGACGGCACGGAGATTGACATCATGGAAAAGCCCTGGCGAGACGATCGCGTGCAGCACGCGCTGCATTGGGACGGTTACGGCTCGGCGCACCGTTCGGCGGGTTACGTCTCGCGCATGTCCGGCGTAATGGAAGGCTGGCACACGTTCAGCCTGTGGTGGAAACACGACGAGTACGTCTTCTACATCGACGGCAAGGAAGTCTGGCGAAGTTCGGCAGGTGGCGTCTGTCAGGCGCCGCTGTACATCAAGCTGACCGACGAGATCGGCCCCTGGGGCGGCGATATCGCCACGGCGAACTTGCCCGACAAGTTTCTGGTGGATTACGTCCGGGTATATGACTTGGTCGCCGCCAACTGAGTCGCGTGGAACACGCGTCGCGCGGGTGGGCCCGGCCGTTGGGATGGCAAGTTCCAGCCGCCGCAGCGGCTGAATGGGACCGCCCAGACGTCATGTGCTAGACACCTGTGCCGGCCGGCGCGGGCGGACCGAGATCCGTCGTACGCGGTTTCCGTTCGGGCGGCGCAAGGGATGGCCCCGGGCGAAACAGACTGCGTCGTTCGCATTCACACCCCATAGACGCCACCGCGGTGCGCCTCCACGGCGGCGGGTACGCGGCTCGGTCGTCTTGATGCACTCGTTTTCTGCGTTATAATGCCGACCAGGACATCCGGAACTCGCACCACGCTTTTGAGAAATGCCTTCCTTTGCAGCAAATACCCGCCACCGTTTCCGACCTTGACCGATCCGCGTCGCCTCCGTGGTGTGAACGACGGCGATCGGTCTCTTTTGATGCGACGAGTCAGCTTGAAATGACAGAACTGGAAAGAGCGCCTTGGATTACATATCGGCCCCAGTTGAAGGTGCTGGACTGCACGATTCGCGACGGCGGCCTGATCAACAAGCATCAGTTCACGGACGAGTTCGTCACGGCCGTTTACGAGACATGCCTGGCTGCGGGCGTCGACTACATGGAGGTCGGATACAAGAACTCGCCGCGACTGTTTGCTCCCACCGAGTTCGGCCCGTGGCGGCATTGCGCCGAGGACGACTTGAATCGCGTTTTTCGCGGCCACGACGACGAGAAACTCGGATTGAAACTGGCCGCCATGGCCGATGCGTCCAAGAGCGACTGGAAAGAGCAGTTGGTCCCGCGCGACCAGAGCGTGCTCGACATGATCCGCGTGGCGTTCTATGCCCACCAGGTATCCGAGGCGGTGGAGATGATCCACCATGCCCACGACCTGGGGTACGAGACCAGCGCGAACTTGATGGCGGTCTCGAACATCAGCGAGGTGGAGATCGACACGGTGCTCGAGGCCATCGCGCCGACGCCCGCGCAAACGATGGTGATCGTCGACAGCTTTGGGCATCTATATCGCGAGCAGATCGACATGCTGTACAAAAAGTACTCGCAGGCGGTCGGCGACAAAGAGATCGGGATGCACGCGCACAACAATCTCCAGTTGGCGTTTGCGAACACGATCGAAGCGATCGTCTTGGGGGCGAATCGGGTCGATGCGACCTTGGGTGGCCTGGGACGCGGGGCGGGCAATTGTCCGATGGAGTTGCTGCTGGGCTTTCTCCGCAACCCAAAGTTCAGGCTGCGACCGGTCATCAAGTTCCTGCAGGATTACATCGAGCCGCTACGCGAGCAATTGCTGTGGGGTCCGTTGGTTCCCTACAACATCACCGGCCAATTGAATCGGCATCCGAACCATGCGATCAAGTTTTTGGATGCCGAAGGGGCCCGCAACTTTCTCAGGTTCTTCGACGAGATCGTCACGGACATCTAGGCTTTGATGAATAACGCGATCCGCCGTCACGTGCTGGGAGGCCTTGCGCTGGCGCTCTTGGCGGCGGCAGCGGCAGCCTTGGCTGGGTTTCCCGCCGAGTTGGACGCGAATACCCGAACGCTGTACGGCAGCATGTGCCTGCGCACGGGGCTGATCCTGGCACTGGGGTGGCTGGCTTTCCAACAGGTGGCCGCGGTGTTGGCCCGCAGCTCGCCACGGCTGATGGTCGTGTTCGCGCTTGTCCTTTTGACGGTGATCGTCCGTCCCAAGGCCCTGCCTTTCGCCTTGTTGGTGATCGCCCTGGTCGCCGGGCTCGAGGTTTTGGGCTGGCTGCTGAAACCGCTTCGCCAAGGCGGGAAACCTCGCAAATCAAACTGACCGCGCAGGGCACGCACAGCGTGGTCCACACGTCCCCCTGGCGACGTGGGCGAACGGACGGACGGGCAACGCCCGGGATTTCGTTGCCTGCGACCCGGCGCGCCCGCCGCTTGCCGAGGCTCGCCTCGATGACCAATGTCGGCCTCTCGAGGCTGAACGCTTGACCCCCTCGCTCCGTGCCCCGCAGCTCGAACTGAAGCTTCGGAGGCGGTCCGTGGGACCGTTGCGCCCCAAGCAGGTCGGTTGGACGGGGAGGCACGGAGGCCTGCGAGCCGCTGCGGCTGAACAGGGCCGAGAGCCAATCACCCGGCCGGCTGCGCTGCGCGAATCGCCGCCAATGCGCCGCGGACATAGCCCACCGACTCGGCCAGGCCGGCCAGCGGATCGTTCTCGTCCTTTTCGTGCTCGAACGACACGACCCACCGATAGTTGATCTTTAACAGCGTGCGCAGCAGGGCGGGAATGTCGATGATGCCGCGGCCGATCTCGACGGTCTGGCCTTCGGGCGAGGCGGCCGAGACGTCTTTGATATGGAAGTCCAGCAGCCGCTCGGCGAATCGCTCGGTGTCGGCAATCGGATCTGCGCCGATCCGCACCGTGTGCCCGATATCCATACAGATGCCGATCCGTGAGTCGAGCTTCTCGACTTGGCGGAAGATGCTCTCCGGTGTCGGATACGTCTTGTCGCCGGGGCCGTGGTTATGGATCGCCACCATGATATCGAACCGTTTGACCTTCTTGTCGACCAACGGCAGCAGCTCCGGCGCCGGCGCGGCCACGATGGTGCGCATCCCGGCGGCGCGGGCATAGTCGAACGCCTGATCGACGTCCTGGGGCGTTTTCATGCTCACGACGCCGCAGGCGTACAGATCGATTCCCGCCGCGCGGACGCGCGCGGCCGTGGCCTCGATTTGCTCGCGCGGCGCATCCAGCGGCAGGTGAAAGCTCTTCAGACACAGATGGGTCAAGCCCACCCGTTGTGTCATCGCCAGCGCCTGATCGAGGTCGAACTTGCGGAGCGTGTACGATGCCAGTCCCAAGGAAAACGGCGGTTTCGCCTGGTCGCCGCCGGCCGTCGTCTCGGCTGCGGCGCCGCGCAACATCCCCGGCGAGCCGATCGCCAGCATCGAGCCGCCGAGGCCGGTCAAAGCCAAGAATGCGCGTCGCGACGTCCGCTCCGAGGATTGCAGGTCGTGAGTCAGCATGATTGCTCCTTTGCGTTGCGTTGAAGGTTCGGGGCCCGCGGTGCACGGTCGGATTGCCACAGGCCTGGCGGAGACCGTCGTCGAAAAGCCCTAGACGTTCGGTGTTGTTCTGTAGGAGGGCTTACACCTGGGCATGTTCGACGGATCATTTCAGGCAGTGTCGCAGCGCATCGATCAGGTAGGTGATCTGTTCGCGCGTGTTATACAAGTGGCACGAGACGCGAATCCAGCGACGGTCGTTCCAGGCGACGATCGGCGCCTCGATTCTATACTCTTCCCACAGCCGCTGCTGCAGCGGCGCGGCTTCGCCGTCCGGCAGCGGAACCTGAGCCATGCTGCCGTACCAATCCGGCGAGTCCGGCGCCAGTGGCGATTGCCCCGTCAATTCGACCAACCGTCGTCGCGCGTCCCGAGCCAAGGCGTGTGTATGGCGGCGAAAGCGATCCCAGCCGACTTGGGCTAAAAAGTCGATCGCGGCGGGCAGAGCGAAATAGGCTGACGGATCGCGTGTCCCGGTCCAGAGGAACTCGTCGTCCCAGCGCTGGAGAGGTCCGGGCGGTAGCCGTCCCCAACTTAACTGCGGCGTGCGGATCTCGTCCTGGTGCTGTGGCGCAACGTAGAGAAACCCGCTGCCGAATGGCGCGCTGAGCCATTTGTGGCAACTGGCGCAGTAGAAGTCGCTGCCCAGGCGTTCCAGGTTCAACGGCAGTTGGGCCACGGCGTGCGGCCCGTCGATACAGACCAGAATGCCTCGACGCCGCGCCTCGACCACGATCGATTCGACCGGCAGCGTCACGGCCGTCGCCGAGGTGATCTGGCTGACGACCAGCAGACGCGTGCGCTCGCCGAAACCTGCGCAGATCGCGTCGACAACCTGTTCCGCGGACTCGATGGGCATCGGCAGTTGGACGATGCGGAGCGACGCGCCGGGAATCTGGTCGACCGCGCGGCGCCAGATCCGCTGGACGGCGCCATACTCGTGGTCGGTCAACAGCACTTCGTCGCCCGGGCGTAGGATCGGGCTGTGCGCGACGACGTTCATAGCCGCGGTCGCGTTCTCGACGAATACCAGATTACCTTCTTCGGCTCCGATCAATTCGCCGAGCCGGCGTCTGGATTCGAACCAGGCCGGTTCATACTGTCGCACGAAAAAATCCATCGGCTGGGCGTCCAATCGCTCGCGCCAAGCGCGCTGGGCGACCTGGACGGGCCGTGGCGGCGGCCCGAACGAGCCGTGATTCAGATAGGTCACACCGGCGGCCAGATTCCATTGGGATTGCCAGTGCGCCGCTTCGCGAGCGTCTAACTCTTCGGACATGAACGGCAGACTCGATGCGTGAGCAAGGCGGAGAATCGTCCACACCGCACGTTGTATCAATTCGTCGCGGCGCTCGCAACTTCGTGGAGGTCAGCCACAGGGGGGCCGCGCGCGACCCGCGGGCCGCGCTGCCGCGGCGCCCCGGCCGCAGCGGCGGCATTGGCCATGATGTCAGGCGATCGGCAAAGGCCTGTGTCTGCCAGTCGCGCGCCTCGCCGCCGGCGGATCACGTGGCGTCGGAGATTCCCAGCCTCGCGCACCGGCGCCGCCGCGAGGGGCGCGCGTTTGCCAGATCCGAAACCGGCTCAAGGCGCCTCGGCCGGATCGAGCGCATCCTTAGTCGAAGCTGACTGGTTCGCCGCTGTCGGTCAAGGCGATTCGGCGAAAGACCTCGCCGTCGATCGTGAACGCAAAGAAGCGTATCGCGCCGTCGGCCATGGCGATGTTCACACCGGCCGGGTGCGACGAGCCAAAGAACGGATGCCATTGTCCAAAGGTGATCGGCACGCTCGAACGTTCCGTCCACGGGGGCGATGACGTGGATACGGGCGCGTCGTTGTCGGGAATGGGAGGAAGTCCGATCCCCGTATGATGCGCGCCCCAACGCTGGATGTCGGTGTCCCAGCCCGAGTTGTGCCACCGCTCGTTGTCGCCGCCTTCATTGCCAAAGCTCTGGCGATTGACGGCTTTCTCGCCGACCATCATCGTGGTCGATGAACCATCGCGAATGCCTTCGATCGTGATCGTGCTGAAATCGGTCATCCTCAGTACGCCCCGCTCGCCGCGGCTGACGCCGCTGGCATAGCTCGTTCCATATTCGCCGGCGTTGCCCACATAATCGCAGCGGTACGAACTGCTGTGCAATTTCGGGTTGCGTCGGCTCGGGCAGTAGTACGTGACGATCAACTGTGCCGCAACCGCGTCGTCCTGTGAATTGTACCCGCTGCCGGGCGTGGCCGGGTCGTCCGCATCGCGACTCATGTCGAACACGGCGCCCTGCTCGATGAACGGCAGAATCCAATAGGTCCAGTTCCAGCCGTGGCGCGTCATCGCGCGTGACGCGCCGTTGTTGCCCGGGTCCCGGTGATCTCCGTCGCGCCCCCCGTTGGGCAGTTGTTTGAACGTGTCGTGGAAATTGTGGAAGGCCAGAGCGATCTGCTTGACGTTGTTGGCGCACTGATTTCGCCGGGCTGCTTCGCGGGCGGCTTGGATGGCCGGCAACAACAGTGCGACCAGGATGCCGATGATCGCAATCACCACCAGTAGTTCGACCAGCGTGAATGCCGGTCGTCGTGACGGATGATTCATACTACCTCTCCTACGTGGCTCGAGACGATGAATAGGAATCTGCATTATGCCACACGCGCCTTGACGATTGAGGCGAGAAAGAGCACTTTTTGTTAGAAGCGTTGCGTGGGCGGCTGTCAAGAGATCCGGTCGTGGCCGGCGGGGCTGGGGACGTACCGCGCACGGTTCCGTCTGTCGCGTGTCGTTCCGATGTCGCGTTGTCCCGACCGATCGTCGTCGGGGCGGGCTGATTTGGCGCGGCGCCGGCGAGAATGACCACACGCAACGTCCCTCGTGGCAGGGACGATCCGAAGGCCGCCCTACGGGACGCCATCCCGAGCTGCGCGAAGCGCAACCGGCTTGTTTCTCGCATTTGCCAGCCTCCACAGCTCGTTCTATCTGCCGCCCGGGAACGGATTCGCCAGCCGCATTTCAAAATTGTCGAAAACGCTCTTGACCCTTGCAGCCGAATGACCTATCCTCCCGCCTCGTCACGATGAGTGATGCGAATCGGACATGGCTGCGAGTGGAAATCGATCATTCACGGTCGCGTCCGCAAGCAAGCTCGCGTGACATTCGATCGCCCCCAGCGACGATCCCGCATCTGGAGCGCGGCGTGCCGCGTCTCTGCGGATCACGATGGCCCATGCTGGCATGGAGGCTGGCAGTGACGCCTCGTTGAGCAAGGCGACGAAACGGAGACTGAGGACTTGACGCCACCCGCAGGAAGCGGCTGGGGTCGACCGTCCAATCGCTCCCGGAGCAAGTTGGAATCCTTTGCCCCCCTGGGATCCTGCGGCTACCGGGAGCTTTTTCGTTTCTTGACGTGACACGCGGGTCAAGTTATCCGAGCCGGATGCCGATCACGGTTGTATGGAACGCCTGGTTCCGAGCGGGCTCCGGAAATGGATTTCGATCCGCTTCGGGTGGGCGCGAACCCACATCGGGCCGCGAGATGACACGCCCGATATTCATGCGGGTAGTGCCCGCCGCTTGTCTGAGCCAAGCCGAATGCCGATCGGCCTCGGCTCGGTTTGGGAGTCCGTGACTTGGACATCACCGCTAACACGTTGCAGATGATCCAGGCCCTGATGAACGATGTCCTGGTCTGGATCGGCTTCGGTACGGTGGTCGGACTGCTAGCCAAGGCGATCATGCCGGGCCGAGACCCTGGCGGACCGATCGCGACCGTCGCGATGGGCATTGGCGGCACGGTCATCGGGTGTGGCGTGCTGTCATTCTTGATCGGAGGTCAACGGATCACGCCCATCAGCCCGATGGGATTCGCCGTAGGCACCGGCGGAGCTTTTACGATTCTCGCCTTCTACCGTCTGCTCGCCGGCTATTGGTTTATCGAAGGCCACCACCCGCGGATCCGTCTCCGGCCAGCGCCCCGTCGCCGTCGCCGTTACACCAACTACGTATTCGACGACGATTGACGCGTGTGATCTGTTCCACGGCGGAAGACAGTCGCGCATTGTCCGAGCCGCCAGCCCTGGGCGTCCCTCGATCGATTCGCAGAATCTCAGCGGAACCCGAGCGCTAATTGGTCGGGCGCGGTGGGCGGCTGCCGTCGGCCCAGTGCGTGGTTCAACTATAATCTCCGGGTTCTCGCACTCGCCAGCGTGCGGGATTGCCGCGGTCTGAAGACCACGGCTATCCCCAATATTCAGCCTTGACGACGCGCTAAGCCATAATCCCACCCAGCTTGGACCCGAATCTTGTCGATTTGACTGCTAGGGTTCCATTGCGAGTCGCCCGAAGTATAGTGTCTAGAGTTGCTCGCACGGCCGCGGGCGCCGCGATCCGGCATGGCGAGATCCGAGACCCGCCGCCTGTCGGCTCTGCCTACCGATGTACCGCTCGATCGGGCCGCGCGGGATGGCCAAGCCACCGAGATGAGATCGGAGCGCGACGGAATCGAGCCCCAGTTTTTGGGCGCGCAAAGCGTGACCAGCCCTAACGATAATCGACCTCCGCTGGCCATCGCGGCACACTGGGTTTCCCAGGTGACGGGAGTTGGAATCACGATCATCCTGCCGGTCCTGATCGGACGTTATTTGGACCAGCGTTGGGGAACGACCGCGTGGACATTGGTCGGGGCTGTCCTGGGACCGATCCTCGGATTCTGGCGCCTGTTGACGCTGACCGGAGTCGTTGGAACGGGACGACAGCGTTCGCCCGATCAGCACGGCAGCCAGAACGACGCGGACCGTTAGCCGCCGCGTAGGTCGCGAGCGTGTCCGGTCTGCACGCCCGGTCTGTACGCCGGCGCGCGAGCTCAGCGCTCCCCGCGGCTACGCCCTGGATACATGGCGCCCGTGGACTCGGATGGCGTGCGCCCGTGGCGTATACTTGAGAAACGCGGAAGCTCGGTGACCGAAATCCGCCGGCCCGCGTGCCACGACGAGCCGCGCAAGATATCGTATCCGGGCGTGGATTTCATCAAAACCGATCTACTCGAAACACGGCCGTAAACCGCCTGGATGGCCGACTCGGTCATTGCCTATGGTCACGTCTTCGTCTGATATTTCGATGGCCGTGCGCAAAGGCGCTTGGCGACTTGCCCAAATTACCGTCGTTACGCTTCCTTTCACGGCGGGGGTGGGCTATGCGCGCAGCGGAATCGAAGGTATCTTGGCAGCTTTGCTGGCGGCTGGAGTATGCGCCGGCGGGGCGATCGCCAGTCTGTTGGCAATAGGCCCTGTGTGGCGGCTGCCGCAGTCAGTCCATCGGGTTCTGTTGGGCATGTTGATCCGCATGGGCGTGCCCTTGGTGGCGTGCATCGGAATTGTCGCATCCAGCCAGACCCTGGTCAAAGCCGGCGCGCCGGTGATGATTTTGGGCTATTATTTGCTGATGTTGATCGCCGAGACGTGGCTGGTGTTGAAGTTGATGTCGACCGTGAAGACGAACGAGACGCCGCGCGAATAGGCTAGTGCGCGTGCAGAACTCGCGCAGCCGGGGCTCGACGGGCCCCAAAGGCTCGACCTCGGACAGGCCGGGCTACGGCAGACGAACAAGACGTACAGGACTTGGGTAGGGCATCTGGGTGAGATGGCATCGTCCGTACTGCACATCAAAGACGCGTACTATTTCGAGGTGCCGCGATTCCTTTGGCCGACGAATCATCAAGGAAAGGCCGATTTTCCGGATGTCTGGGTCCGTTTAGACGCCGAATTCCAAATCTGGGAAGCGCGCCGCCTGTATGATAGTCTGATCGCTGGCGACACGGCCGGGGGCGGAAACGCGCCATCATGGTCGGATCTGCGCGACGAGTACGTGGCATGGCGCTCGGCCGACGCCAACTTCGGCAAGCCTCTGTCGCGGATGCTGGAACAATGGCAGGATCAAGCGCACGTCGGGTATCGCCGCTGGGTCGCCGCCGACCCGCAACGGGCCGAGGTTTCCTTCGCGTCCTATCTGGACGCGACCGAGCAGCCGGGCGCTTGGTTTAGCCGCAAGTGGGCCGACGCGAGCTTTGAGGGCCAATGGGTCGCGATGAAGCAGGCGGCCGGCGACGTGGCCGCCTACAAAGCGCTGCCGGGCGAGTGGTCCCGCGAGAAGATTGCGGCGTACAACGATCGGCTGAGCGGCAAGATCTTGATTCCGCAACCGCCGGGCGCGACGCTGCGAAACTTGTACGAGCCGGAATCCGGTTTCTGCATCTCCAAATTCTTGCTGATCCAGCTCTTTGTTGCGGTGGTGATGATCTTCCTGTTTGCGCGGCTCGCGCGACGCGTGGCGGGCGGGCAACTGCCGCGTGGACGACTGTGGAACGCCCTGGACTACTCGCTGTGCTGGATTCGCGACAACGTGGCCAAGTCTGCCATCGGCGCCGAAGACGGAGACCGCTTCGTCCCACTGCTGTGGACGATCTTCATGTTTGTCCTGGGATGCAATCTATGCGGCCTGTTGCCGTGGGTCGGATCGCCGACGGGTTCGTTTGGCGTGACGTCGGCGTTGGCCGCTGTAACGTTGGCGGCGGGGGTGCTGTCGGGAGTGTGCAAGTTCGGGCCGTTCGGCTTTCTGATGAACCAGGTTCCGCACATGTCGCTGCCGCTGGTGACGGCGATCGTCATCAAACCCATGTTGCTCGTCCTCGAGCTGGTGGGCTTGTTGATCAAACACGCCGTCTTGGCCATTCGTTTGTTGGCCAACATGGTTGCCGGGCATTTGGTGTTGTTGGGGATTTTGGGGCTGGCCTTCGGAGCGACGGCGGCCGCGAATTTTGCCGGTCTGCCCACGTGGCTCTGGGGCGGCACAGCGTTGATCGCGGTTGTCTCGTCGACCGTGTTCAGCATGCTCGAGTTGTTCGTGGCGCTCCTGCAGGCGTACATTTTCACGTTCCTGTCCGCGTTGTTTATTGGCGCGGCCGTGCACCCGCATTGAGCGGGGCCAGCGGCCGCGAGTAGAGGTTGGGCGTCGATTTTTCTCGGAAGGAGAATGTTTCCCGTGAGCAAGATGATGAAGCTGCTGTTGTTGGCTACTGGCGTCCTGTTGGTGACTGCCGCCCCTGTTTGGGCAGCCGATGCCGGGGCCGACCTGCAGAACGTTGGGATGTTTTCCAAATACTTCGGTGTCGGTTTGACGGTGGTCGGAGCGGCGTACGGCATCGCCCGCCTGGCGGCCAGCGCCTACGACGGCATGTCGCGCAGCCCGGAAGTCGCCAGCAACATCCAGACGGCCATGATCATTGCCGCCGCGCTGATCGAAGGGTTCACCTTCTTCGCCCTGTTGATCTGCATGTTGTACTGATCGATCGGCACCACATATCCCGTTGAGGATGGTCCTGTGACGGCACGAAGTCTGTTTGTTCTGATCATCGCCGCATCGGCCATGTGGCAGGGCGTCGAGACATCGACGCGCGCCGCCGGCTTGGACGCGTCGGCGCCAGCCGCCGCGGACGCCGCGTCGGCGCCCGGCGATCACGGCCCTGGGCACGATCCGTACGACTTGAGCCACGGCAATGCCGGGCCGGATCTGGGCAATCCGATCGAATGGCGGTTCGACTTGGCCTTGGCGTCGTTCGTGATATTCGCGGTCTTGTTTTTGCTGCTGCGTCGATTCGCGTGGGTAACGATTCGCGACGGCCTGGATCGTCGCGAGCAGACGATGCTCAGCCGCTCGGAGGCGGCCCAGCGGCGAGAAGACGAAGCGGCCGAGCAATTGCGGCTGTATCAAGCGCAGTTGGCCAACGCCCAGGAGGAGGCCGAAGCGATCCGCGCCAGGGCTCGCCGCGACGCGGAGGCGGACGCCGAGACGCTGCGTCGCGACGCGCGGGACGCGGCGGCGCGCGAGCGCGACCGGGCCAGGGCGGATATCGAGACGGCCAAGCACGAGGCGGTTCGAGAGATCACCCAACGCGCGGCCGACCTGGCTGTGTCCCTGGCGGGGCGAATCGTCCGCCGCGAGCTCAGTCCGCAGGATCACGCGGCGATCATCGCCGAAGCTCTGGAGCGGTTTCCCCGTCCGAATTAACCCCCCGTAGGCCTGGCAACGATGAGCGAACCTGTCCGGCAGATGACGGTCTTCGATTCGGCGCGCGAACGTCTCGGAGTCGAGTACGCGCGGGCCCTGCTGGGCGCTGTCGCCGCGCCGGATCAAGCCGCCACAGTCGTAGCGGAACTCGAGGCCTTTGTCCTCGAGGTGTTGGATCGAGCGCCGGGCGTAGCTGCGCTGCTCGAGTCGTTGCGAGTTCCCGTCGCCGTGCAACTGGCGGCCTTGGACAAGACGCTGGCCGGCCGCGTGTCCGCGCCGCTGCTGACGTTCCTCAAGGTCGTCTGCCGTCGCCGCCGGTTCGATTGTCTGCGGGCCATCGCCCGCGAGGCGCGAACCCAACTGCGCGCGCAACAGGGCCGCGTCGAAGTCTTGCTCCGTTCGGCGACGCCGCTGGACGACGCGCTGTGCGCGCGGATCTCGCAGCGGCTCGAAGCCTTGCTCGGGCAACGCGTCGATCTGGTGAAAGAGCAGGATCCGGCGGTGATTGGCGGGGTCGTGATGCGGGTTGGCGACACTGTGTACGACGCCAGCGTGGCCCGGTCGTTGGAGCGTTTGCGCCAGACGGCCGCCGACGCCGTGGCGCAGGCGGCGAGGGAATCGCTGAACCTTTTCGCCACGGCGCTGGAATCCAAAGCCTGAGATACAGCGAGTCAGACAGCATAAGCGATCGACGAGAGCGATCAGGAACAAGACATAGGGCGGGTTCGAACGGTGGTGTTGGAACCCTTGGCACGAGGAAGTCCATGAGATTCAATGCAGACGAGATCGCTTCGGTCTTGCAACAGGAGATCGAGCAGTATGAGAGCCAGGTGGACGTCCGCGAGGTCGGCACGGTGCTCGAAGCGGGCGACGGGATCGCCCGCGTCTACGGCCTGTCCAACGCGATGGCCGGCGAGATGGTCGAGTTTCCCAACGGCGTGCGCGGATTGGCGTTCAACCTCGAGGAAAACAGCGTCGGCGTGATCATCCTGGGCGATCACCTAGGGATCGTGGCGGGCGACGAGGTCCGTGCCCTGGGCCGGTTGCTGTCCGTGCCCGTGGGCGACGCCGTGGTCGGCCGCGTGCTCGACCCGTTGGGCAACCCGCTTGACGGTCGCGGGCCGCTCGACACGACCGAATATCGGCCCGTCGAGATCATTGCTCCGGGCGTGGCCCAGCGCCAGCCGGTGTGCGAGCCGCTGCAGACCGGAATCAAGGCCATCGACGCGATGACGCCCATCGGTCGCGGCCAGCGCGAATTGATCATCGGCGACCGTCGCACGGGCAAGACCGCGATCGCCCTGGACACGATCATCAACCAGCGCGATTCGGGCGTCAAGTGTTTCTACGTCGCGATCGGCCAGAAAGAGTCGTCGGTCGCGGGAGTGATCGCCGAGCTCGAACGACACGGCGCCATGGAGTACACGACGGTGATCGTGTCGGGCGCCAGTGCGCCCGCGCCGTTGCAGTACATCGCACCCTACGCCGGGACAGCCATGGCCGAGCACTTCATGTTCGGCGGCCAACACGCCTTGATCGTCTACGACGATTTGTCGAAACAAGCGACGGCGTACCGCGAACTGTCGCTGTTGATGCGGCGTCCGCCGGGTCGCGAGGCCTATCCGGGCGACGTGTTCTACTGCCACAGTCGGCTGTTGGAACGGTCGGCGAAACTGTCCGACGAACTGGGCGGCGGATCGCTGACGTCGCTGCCGATCATCGAGACACTTGAAGGCGAGGTCTCCGCTTACATCCCGACCAACGTGATCTCGATCACCGACGGCCAGATCTATCTGCAGCCGGACTTGTTCTTCGCGGGCCAACGGCCGGCGATCAACGTCGGAATCTCGGTTTCGCGGGTGGGCGGCAAGGCCCAGACCAAGGCCATGAAAAAGGTCGCCGGCGGCCTGCGGCTGGACTTGGCCTCGTTTCGCGAGCTCGAGGCGTTCGCCCAACTGGGCACCGACCTCGACGCCGCCACGCAGGCGCGGCTCGACCGCGGCTATCGGATGGTCGAGCTGTTGAAACAGTCGCAGTACAAGCCCATGCACGTGGTCGACCAGGTGCTGAGCATCTATGTCGGCACGCACGGTCATCTGGATGACGTGGCCGTCGACGAAGTGCGCGCCTGGGAGGATCGGTTCCTACATTTCATTCGGAACCAGAAACCCGGCTTGTGGAAGACCTTGGAAGAGCGTGCGGATGTCGGCAGCGAAGTCGAAGCCGAGGTGGTGGCGGCGATCAAGGAATTCAAGAGCCAGCACGCACACGCCGGGAAACGTGTCTGAGGCGAGCCGATATACACTGGGTCTGCGCGCCGCGTCCGGGCGCGCCGCCCGAACATCCACCCGTGAGGCACGAACCGTTTTTCGAGTACCCGCATGGCCAACGCCCGTCAGCTTGACCGTAATCGCAAGTCGATCGCCAACATCCGAAAGATCACGCGCACGATGGAATTGATCGCCACCGCGCGGTTCCGTCGGGCGATGGATCGCGCGACCGCGGCCAGACAGTACTCGCAGCGACTGAGCCAAGTGGTGGCCGAGCTGGCGCAGTCCGGCCGTCGGGTCGAGCACCCGCTGCTCGAACCGCGCGAGCAAACCCGTCGCGCGGTGTTGTTGGTGCTGACGGCGAATCGAGGTCTGTGCGGCGGCTATAATGCGGGCGTGCTGCGGCTGGCGTTTTCACACTTGGAGAAACTGCGGGCCGAGTGCGAGACCGTCGATTTGGAAGTGTCGGGAAAACGAGGGATTTCGGCGTTCAAATTTCGTCGCCAAAGCATGGTCCAGACCTTTCAACAGTTCGATGACCAACCGAAGTATCAGGATGTCGAGGCCATTGCGGACCGCTATCTCGAGTCGTACGTAAAAGGCGAACTCGATCGCGTCGACGTCCTGTACACCCGGTTCGAGAATGCTTCGCGGCAAGTTGCCGAGGCCGCCACGGTGCTGCCGCTGAGCAATGCCGCGACCGGCGAGCTGGCGGATGATTCGGATTCGGCGCCGGTGGCCAGACAGTACGAATTGCTGCCGTCCGCGGCGAGCATCCTGCAGGAGATCATTCCGGCCAGCTTTCGCGTCCGCCTGTTCCAGTGTTTCCTCGATGCAGGCGTCAGCGAACAGATCGCCCGGATGGTGGCCATGAAGTCGGCCACGGAAAATTCGACGCACATGATTCGGCGGCTATCGATGGCCTACAACCGGGCTCGGCAGGCCCAAATCACCAAGGAAATCTCGGAGATCATCGGCGGCGTCGAGGCGTTGCAGAACGGCTGATCCATCCCGGGATTTCGCGCACGACGCGCGTGACGCCGGGCGGGGGCGGATCCGCGGCGTTCAAAACCACTACACGTTTTTCTTCCAGTCAACAGCACAGGCATGGCAACAGCGACAGAAAAAAATATCGGCCGCGTCACCCAGGTCATCGGCTCGACGTTTGACGCCGAGTTTCCGGAGGACCGGATTCCACCGATCTACAACGCCGTCAAGGTGGTGTCTCAACACAAGGGCGTCGATCTGCGCCTGACCGGTGAAATCCAACAACACTTGGGCGGCGGCCGCGTGCGGTGCGTCGCGCTGGCCAGCACGGACGGTCTGGTGCGTGGCATGGAGTGCTTGGACACGGGCGCGCCGGTGACCGTCCCCGTCGGCGAAGCCACGCTCGGCCGCGTGTTCAATCTGTTGGGCGAGCCCGTGGACGAACGCGGCGCGGTCGACGCGACCGAGTTTCGCCCCATCCATCGCGACGCCCCGCAGCTCGTCGACCTGTCGACCGGCACAGAGCTGTTCGAGACCGGGATCAAGGTGATCGACCTGTTGACGCCGTTCGTCCGCGGCGGCAAGGCCGGCCTGTTCGGCGGAGCCGGGTTGGGCAAGACCGTGATTTTGACCGAGCTGATCGCCCGCATCGCGTCGGCCCACGGTGGCTACTCGGTGTTCGCGGGCGTCGGCGAGCGGACCCGCGAAGGGACCGACCTGTGGCTGGAGATGCGCGAAGCGGCGATCGGCGACACGGGCCGTAAAGTGATCGAACAGACCTGCATGATGTTCGGGCAGATGAACGAACCGCCCGGCGCGCGGCTGCGGGTCGCCTTGTCCGCGCTGACCATGGCCGAGTATTTTCGCGACACGACGGGCAAGGACACGCTGCTGTTCATCGACAACATCTTTCGTTTTTCCCAGGCGGGCAGCGAAGTGTCGGCGCTGCTGGGGCGGATGCCGTCGGCGGTCGGTTATCAGCCGACGCTGGCCACCGAGATGGGCGCGCTGCAAGAACGCATCGCGTCGACCAAACACGGCGCCATCACGTCGGTTCAAGCGGTCTACGTGCCGGCCGACGATCCGACCGATCCCGCTCCCGCGACGGCGTTCGGTCAGCTCGACGCGTTCATCTATCTCGAGCGCTCGATCTCCGAAAAGGGCATCTATCCGGCGATCGACCCGCTGGCTTCTTCCAGCCGGATCCTCGATCCGCAGTACGTCGGCGAACGGCACTACGCCGTGGCTCGCCGCGTGCAACGCACGTTGCAGCGATATCGCGAACTGCAGCAGATCATCGCCATCCTGGGCGTCGACGAACTGAGCGACGACGACAAGACCGTCGTGCATCGGGCGCGTCGCATCGAGCGCTTTCTGTCTCAGCCGTTTCTGGTCGCGGAAGTGTTCACCGGCAAGAAGGGCGAAATCACGTCCTTGCAGGAGACCATCCGCAGTTTCGAGGAGATCTGTGACGGCAAATGGGATCATCTGCCGGAACAGGCGTTCATGTACGTCGGAGCCATCGAGCAGGCCGAGGCCCAGGCCAAGAAGCTGGCTGGCGGATCGTGAGTGGTTGATTGAGCGAACATTTGCCGTCGTTCGCGATAGGTACGCGAGATGTCCCGACAGTTGCAATGTGTTGTGATCACGCCGGAGCGACGCGCCCTGGACGAGATCGCCGAGTACGTGGCTTTGCCGCTGTATGACGGCGAGATAGGCATTACCCGCGGCCACGCGCCGTTGATCGGCCGGTTGGGTTTTGGCGAGTTGCGCCTGCGGCAACGGGGCCGGGATGTTCGCTACTATGTGGACGGCGGTTTCGTCCACGTCGCCGACAACGAGATCAGCGTCCTGACCCCGGAAGCCGTTCCGATCGAAGAGATTCGCGAGGACGACGCTCGCCAATTGCTCGACGACGCGCTGAAGCTGCCCGTCAAGTCGCCTGCGGACGAGCAGATACGCGATCGAACGCTCGCGCGGGCTCGCGGCCGGCTGCGCGTGGCCCGACGCTAGGCGCGACGCCGACGAACCCGTCAGCGTTCCGCACGCCAACGCGCCTGGGGCCTGCGTCCTCGCACGTTGCGCAGGCCGCGGTTGTGCCGCGCTGTGCGGCTGCCGCGTCGCACGTCGAGTGCGGGATCCGAGTCGCGAGAATCGCCGCCCACAGGCCGAGCGCACGCCGCGTAGACACGCCACGAGGCGGCCGCGCAGCGCGCCCCGATTACCATCTTGCCAAGGAGCTACGATGAACGGTCCTGATTTCTCGAAACACGAACTTA
>JAVYAJ010000175.1:0-1829 GCA_032229885.1 Candidatus Anammoximicrobium sp.
TCCTTGAGCTTGTGCTCGGCCAGACTGCTGGCTTCCTCGCAATGGGTGCCATCCTCCAGCCGCAGCAGCTCGGCGATCTCATCCAGGCTGAAGCCCAACCGCTGGGCTGATTTCACGAAGCGCACCCGCGTTACATCCGTCTCGCCATAGCGGCGAATGCTGCCGTAAGGCTTGTCCGGTTCCGGGAGCAAGCCCTTGCGCTGATAGAACCGGATGGTCTCCACATTGACCCCGGCCGTCCTGGCGAAAACGCCAATGGTCAGGTTCTCCAAATTGTTTTCCATATCGCTTGACTCCGTACATAACTACGGAAGTAAGCTTAAGCTATCCAATTCAGATTCGAAAGGACAAACGTATGTCTGAACCTCAAAACGGGCGCGGCGCGCTCTTCACTGGCGGGCTGGCCGCCATCCTCGCCTCGGCTTGCTGCCTCGGGCCGCTGGTTCTGATCGCCTTGGGGTTCAGCGGCGCTTGGATCGGCAACTTGACGGTGTTGGAACCCTATCGCCCCATCTTTATCGGCGTGGCGCTGGTGGCGTTGTTCTTCGCCTGGCGGCGCATCTACCGGCCGTCAGCCGCCTGCAAACCGGGTGAGGTTTGCGCGATTCCCCAAGTGCGAGCTACTTACAAGCTCATTTTCTGGGGCGTGGCCGTGCTGGTTTTGGTCGCGCTCGGATTTCCCTACGTCGTGCCATTTTTCTATTGATCACAGGAGTTCACCATGAAAAAGCTGCTTTCCGCCCTTGCCCTCGCTGCCGTTGTTGCCCCCGTGTGGGCCGCCACCCAGACCGTTACGCTGTCCGTACCGGGCATGACCTGCTCGGCCTGTCCGATCACTGTCAAGAAGGCGATTTCCAAGGTCGATGGCGTCAGCAAAGTTGACGTGACTTTCGAGACACGCCAAGCGGTCGTCACCTTCGACGATGCCAAGACCAGCGTGCAGAAGCTGACCAAGGCAACCGCAGACGCGGGCTATCCGTCCAGCGTCAAGCAGTGAGTCACTGAAAACGGCACCGCAGCACAACGGACGTCATTGTCTGGCGCCACAAACGATAAAGGATCTGTTGCATGACCCATCTAAAAATCACCGGCATGACTTGCGACTCGTGCGCGGCGCACGTCAAGGAAGCGCTGGAAAAAGTGCCAGGCGTGCAGTCGGCGCTGGTGTCCTATCCGAAGGGCACAGCGCAACTCGCCATCGTGCCGGGCACATCGCCGGACGCGCTGACTGCCGCCGTGGCCGGACTGGGCTACAAGGCAACGCTAGCCGATGCGCCACTGGCGGACAACCGCGTCGGACTGCTCGACAAGGTGCGGGGATGGATGGCCGCCGCCGAAAAGCACAGTGGCAACGAGCCCCCGGTGCAGGTAGCGGTCATTGGCAGCGGTGGAGCCGCGATGGCGGCGGCGCTGAAGGCCGTCGAGCAAGGCGCGCAGGTCACGCTGATCGAGCGCGGCACCATCGGCGGCACCTGCGTCAATGTCGGCTGTGTGCCGTCCAAGATCATGATCCGCGCCGCCCACATCGCCCATCTGCGCCGGGAAAGCCCGTTCGATGGCGGTATTGCGGCAACTGTGCCTACGATTGACCGCAGTAAGCTGCTGGCCCAGCAGCAGGCCCGCGTCGACGAACTGCGGCACGCCAAGTACGAAGGCATCCTGGGCGGTAATCCGGCCATCACCGTTGTGCACGGTGAGGCGCGCTTCAAGGACGACCAGAGCCTTACCGTCCGTTTGAACGAGGGTGGCGAGCGCGTCGTGATGTTCGACCGCTGCCTGGTCGCCACGGGTGCCAGCCCGGCGGTCCCGCCGATTCCGGGCTTGAAAGA
>JAVYAJ010000176.1:0-10793 GCA_032229885.1 Candidatus Anammoximicrobium sp.
CCGGTTCCTGCGCCCGCGATGATCAGCAAGGGCTCCATCCCGTGACAGGCGGCCGCCCGCTGCGCATCGTTCAAGTGGGCCAACAGCCCGGACGGCGGCTGTTCTGGCGCGCCGGTGTCTGCGCGACCTTGCGGCTTGGCGGTGGCCGCGGGTTTGGCGGGTTTCGCTCGTTTCGCCGGTTTCTCCCCTGGCGGCGGTTCGAGGTCGGTCGCGCGTTCGGACTTTCGCGGATCCGTCGCGGAACTGCGTCCGGCGGGCGCCGGCTTTCGCGGGCCGGCCGTGGGTTTCTGCTCGTCCGCGGATGCGGACCGGCTTCCAGTGGTCGCCGCTTTCGCCTGCTGGTTGGCCTGGCGGTTGCGTCCGCCGCGCTGATAGCGACCGGCCGATTCGGCCGCGCACAGCGCCGCGGGCTCGGGCTCGGCAATCTCGATCGTCACGCGCCGCAGGCTGACTGCGTAGGGCTGGACCATCCGGGCGGCGATCGGCGGCGTCAGGACGTCGACGAACGATTCGGCGTCGATGGCGGTCTCGGTCGGGGCCAGTGCGGCAGCGGCGTCGGCCATTGCCGTCTCGACCATTGCTGTCTCGGCCATTGCCACGTCGGTCATCGGTTCCTCGAGCATCGCGGTGTTCTCGATTGCGGCATCCGTCGTCTCGATACGGTTCGTCGCCACCCGATTCGTCGCCTCGCGATCGGTTGTGTTTGGCCGTTCCCAACAGCGGCGTGTCCGATAGACGGTCGCGCGGACGCCGTCCTCGAGTTCGAACGTCGATTGCTCGCCCGTGTGCGATACGGCCTGGACCAACTCGCGCATGAACGCCAGGCCGCGGCCGGCCTCGGGCAGCTCGAGCACCTGGGGCGGCGCATCCAGCAGCGGTCGCGGCAGACACACGACGCACTTGGCGCGGGCTCGCGTCACGGCGACGTTCAGTCGATTCAACCCGTAGATGAACTCGGCTTCCTGGGCGGCGAACTCGGGGTCCGACACGCCATAGCTGACGACCACGGCGTCGGCCTCGCGTCCCTGGATCTTGTCGACCGTATCGACCAGCGGCGGCGCTTGCCAGCGCCGCTGGCGGCGCAGCTCGCGCTGGATCGCCCGGATCTGCGCGCGGTGCGGGCTGACCACGAACACGCCATCCCGGAAGAACGCCGCATCGTCCGCGAATAGGCTGCCGTCATGTTGTTGCAGCGTGCCGCGCAGCGCGGCCACCAACTGGGCCGCCAGCTCGGCCTCCGGCGGATTCTCGCGCGCGGCCCATACGCCGTCCAACACGACGAACACCAGAGGATAGGCCGGATCCAAACAGGCCTCGACCAGCGGATCCAGGCAGCGTTGCGCCAGCAAGTTCAAACGTCGGTCGGCCACGGCCGCACTATGGGGACGATAGGCCGAGCCGTACAACAGACCGGCCGCAAAGCTGGTCAGCACGTCGTTCATGCGGAAGTTCTCGGTCAGTTGTTCGAGCTGCGCCGCCGCGCGAGCGGGCGCAGGGCAGGGCGCCGCGGGGCAGGGCGCGGCAGGCCCGTCGGCCAGCGGCGGCCGACGGCCATCCGTCGGTTGGGACGAATGGGCGAGCGCCTCGAAAATCGAGCGGTGCAACGCCGGCTCGCCGGGTTCGGTCTCGGGATACACCCCGGCGATGATGGGCGGCAACTGGAGGTGGTCGCCGGCCAGCACCACGCGGCCCTCGCGGCCGGCCAAGGCGATGGGGACGGCCGCCTCCGGCACGCGCACCTGCGACGCCTCGTCGATCACGCACAGGTCGAACGGCGGCAGGCGATCGTACTGTTTCAAGCACGAGTAGACGGTCGCCCCTACGACCGCGCACGGGTGGGCGTCCAGCCACGCGCTCAGCTCGGCTTCGTCCACCGTCTCGATCCCATCGACGTGCCCGCCCTGCCAGATCTTGGCCTTGCCCACCCGCAGCTCGGGCGACGCGGCCGGACTTGCGTCGCGCCCCGCGGCGATCTTCGTCAGCAGATTCTCGATCGCGGCGTGGGTGAACGCGGTCACCAGCACGCGGAAAGGCCGCCCGGCGCGGGCGTGGGCGGCGCCGAGCGCCCGAATCATGGCCGCGAGAAAATGCGTCTTGCCCGTCCCCGGCGGACCCCAGATGGGCGTCACTCGCCGCTGGCAGATCTGGGCAAAGGCTTGCCGCTGGCTGGCGGTCAGCGCGAACGCGCCGATCCGTTCGAGCGCGTCGCGGCGGATCGGTTCGTCCAGCGGCTGGAGCTGGGCGATGGCCTGCGGATCGCCCAGCAGATCGCACAGCAAGGCATGGGTCGCGACGGGCCGCTCGCGCAAGAACTTGACCACGCCATCGGTCGTAAAGTCCGTAAACCGCGGATGCAGCAGGAACCGCTCGCCCGGCCGGGCCCGCGGGCCGTCGAAGCCGCGGCAGTAGTCGAGCGTCAATGTCGTGGGCGCGTCCAGCGGGTCGCGCTCGATCGCGGCGACGCCAACCAGCGCCAGCTCGGCCTGCTGGCGTTGCCACAACCGTGCGCGGCAGGCATAGTCGCGAAACTCGAGCTGCGCCTGGCGGCCCGCGGCGTCGTCGCGGACCAACAGCCATTCGGGATAGCCGCCGGCGTCGATCTCCATCGCGCCGGCGACGATCCGAAATCGGTCGTCGCCCAGGGCCTCGAGTTCCAGCGCCTTGCCCAACAGCAATTGGACCGCGCGCGGCTCGCAGCGCATGTTTCGCACGTCCAGGCACCGCAGCAGGCTTTCGTAACGGGCAAAGAACGCCAGCCGGGACAGGCGCGAATCGGCGAACTCCTCCCGCGCCGGCAGTGTGAACTTGGCGGACCAGGTGAAGATCGCCGGCGCGGCCGTCTGACGCAGGCTCTGCAGCAGCGACCGGCCGGCCTGAAGCCTGGCGGCGGCCTGGCGGATGATCTCGTCCAACAGCTCCGGCTGGCCGCGTCGCCAGGCGGCGTGAATCGGCTCGGCCCGCATCTCCGCCCCCAGCGGAAAGTCGAAATACTCGTTCCGCCGCAGCGCGCTGCGGCTGCCCAGCGCAATCAGCGCCTCGGGCAGCGTGTAATCCACCTCGACCGGCAGGGCGAGCACCTGGCTCAGCGCATCCAACAAAACGACCAGCGGAAACGGCACCTCGCGATCCGGATGCTCGTCCGCCGCCATCAGCTCGGGCGCCTGGAAATGGAACAGCAGCGTCATGGCCTGTTCGGACAGCTCGGGATCGCGCAGCGACTCGAGCAGCCAAGCGACGATCAGCGCGCGTTCCTGTTCCGACAGCACATACGCCTGCAGGCTCAACTGCTCGTTCCACGGCCGATCGCGATTGTACCGATCGACCTGAACGATCACGTCGTGCAGCAACCGCACCCACCCGCGGCGCACCGCGTCTACGTCGTCCGGCCGCGCCGCCACGGCCACCCACGGCCGCGAGCGCGCCCGATCGAACAGCGCGGCGCACACCTCGTCGGAAAAGACGGCTTGGCGCAGGTCCTGGCGGGCCGTCACGTACATCCCAGCCAGGTAGATCGACTCGCCCAGCGGCTCTTGCTGCAGCGTCAGGAACAGGCCGATGTTCTCGCCGCGCGACAGCGTCGGCGACGACGCCCCGTGCAGTTGTGGGCGGCGCTCGGACAGCGCGGCGACCTGCTGCGCCAGCCGCGGCCGCCCCCCGGCGAGCGACGCGCAGCGATCGAGCGTCTCGTCCGCCTCGGGCCGCTGCAGGAACTCGCCCAGCTCGGCCGTGGTGCGCACGCCGGCCCGCTCGGTCAGGAATCGCTTGCCCCACGAACTGAGCCGCGGCAGTCGCGACAGGTCGTCCGCCCGCTGCATCTCGCCCCAGCAGTGGCGAAAGAACTCGCACCATTCGCAGCGGGCGCGCACGTGCCACCGCGCGGCCTCGGGCGCGGCCCGCAAGATCCGGACCAGATCCTGCCGCAGAAAGGCCTCGACGTGCGGCCGCAGATCGTCCAACGCGAACGGCGTCGGTTCGTCGTGCTGGCCCAGCCACACCGCGCCCGTGGTCAGATCGACGCGGACGTCGTCCACGTGCCGATCAGCGAGCACCGCGTCCAGTTCCAACGCGTATAACAGGACCTGCACGCGGTGCGTCATCTGCAACGCCTCACCGCGTTTGACGTCGATCATCCGCAACACGCGCCGTCCGTCGTCGCCGCGCAGCACGGCGATCAGATCCGGGTGGTTGTCGCTGATGGCAACCAACCGCGAGTCGATCCCGTAGCGATCGTAGAACGCCTGCGGCAGCCGCAGCGTCGGCTGGTAGATCATCGCGTCGGGCGGCGCCGTGCGCAGCAGGGCCAGCGTCTGCTGCCAATCGAAACGCCGCGCGTGGCGCGGTCCGTCGCCGGGCGCCACCAGCACGTCGCCCCGCGGATGGCGGTCCAGGATGGTCTCTTCCCAAGCGTGTCCGCTGTCCAGCAGGGCCCGGATCAGCGGGCTGTGATCGAACGCGACCTCCGGCAATCCTTCCTTCGTGCGCCGCTCGGGGCCGGCCGACAGAAAACGAAAGAAGCGTTCACAGTCGTGAAAAAAATACCGGGCGATCGCCGAAGGGCTGGTGCGAAAAGGCGCGTCGGCCATGACGGGGATCCTTGTGTCCGTACGGGTGTGCGCCGCCCGCGCCGCGAGTTCGGGGCGCAGGCGACGCAAACAGCAGATACAGCGCGAGTTGCGCGCAGACTCATTCTAAGGGGTCCAAGCCGCCGTGGAAAAGGGCGATCCGCCGGCGGAACCGCAAAAAAAACGCGGGATTCTTCCCAAATTCCAGTCCGTGCGGATCGCGTTCGTACACGCGGTGCGGGCGGCCGCCTCCGCTGCGCAGGGGGATTCGTGGCTGCGGCATCCTGCCCCCGTTCCCCCACTGCCCGCGGCGTCGCGTGCGCTGGGCGGATTCGGTTTGGCGGGCGGCTCGCTCGGCTTGCCAGTCCCGGCGGGCTGCGTCACAATGCCCGCATGAGCAGTACCCCCCAGCGCGTCACCGTTCCGGCTCTTCAGGCCATGAAGGCCCGCGGGCAGAAGATCTGCGTGCTGACCGCCTACGACTATCCGACGGCTCGGATGCTGGACGAGGCCGGCGTGGACGTCATCCTGGTGGGCGACAGCCTGTCGATGGTCGTCCAGGGCCGCGAGACGACGCTGCCCGTCACGTTGGACGAGATGATCTACCACGCCGAGATCGTCGGCCGGGCCGTCGAGCGGGCGATGGTCGTGGTGGACTTGCCGTTCCCGACCGGTTCCATCGGTACCCACAAGGCGGTCGAGGCGGCGGCGCAGATCCTGAAACAGGCTCGCTGCCAGGCGGTGAAGCTCGAGGGCGGCGTCGAACAGGCCGAGGTCATCGCCGCGCTGTCGTCGGCCGGCATCCCCGTGATGGGCCACGTCGGGCTGCGACCGCAGAACGTCCATCGGATGGGCGGCTACAAGGTTCAGCGGGACGAGCTTCGGCTGAAGCAAGACGCGCAGGCCGCGGCGCAATCGGGCGCGTTCGGGCTGGTCCTCGAGTGCATTCCCGCCGGGCTGGCCGCCGAGATCACGGCGGCGCTCGAGATCCCCACGATCGGCATCGGCGCGGGATCGGACTGCGACGGACAAGTCCTGGTGATTCACGATCTGCTGGGCGTCACGCCGCTGCCGCTGCCGCGATTTGTCAAGCGGTACGCCAACCTGCGGGAGACGATCTCGCAGGCCGTCCAACAGTTCTGCGACGAAGTTCGCGGCGGCCAGTTTCCCGGCCGCGAGCAAGAGTTCCATTGACGCGAGCCATCCCGTGACGAAGACGAATCACGACGAGTCGGGGCTCGCCGAGACGAATCGAGACGAATCGAGTCGAAGAGAGGCATTGATGCTTGACGAACCATTGATTGGCGTGTTCGTGGATTTCGAGAACTTGGCGCTGGGTGTGCGCGACATGAAAGCCGGCAAGTTCCAGATCCAACTGGTGCTGAAACGGCTGTTGGAAAAGGGCCGGATCGTCTTCAAACGGGCGTACTGCGATTGGCGGCATTACGAAGACGCCGTGCGCGAGTTTCACGCCCAGGGCATCGAGCTGATCGACATCCCGCAGACCAAGATGAGCGGCAAGAACAGCGCGGACATCCGCATGGTCGTCGATGCGATGGATCTGTGTTATTCGAAGAGCCACATCGACACGTTCGCCCTGTTGTCCGGCGACAGCGACTTCTCGCCGCTGGTGTCCAAGCTCAAGGAGAACCATCGCCGCGTGATCGGCTGTGGCGTCAAGAGTTCGACGTCGGACCTGCTGATCGCCAACTGTGACGAGTTCATCTATTACGATGACCTGGTGCGGACGGCGAAAAAGACAGCCAAACCGGCCAGAAAGGAAAAGCCGGATGCCGACAAGAGCGAGGACGAGAAACGACAAGAGGCCTTCGAACGCGTGCTCGAGGTCGCCCATTCCGTCGAGCAGGACTACGACCCGCTATGGGGCTCGACGCTGAAACAGGCCATCCGCCGTGTGCACCCCGGATTCAACGAAGGGTACTACGGCTACCGCAGCTTCTCGGATCTGTTGGAGGCCATCCACGACAAAGGGCTGTTGGCCCTGGATTGGGACGACAGCCGCGGCAACTACAAAGTCCGCCTGCGCCGTTCGTAGCCCTCGCGGCGGCCACGCGTGGAGCGTAGCTTTCGAAGCCCGTGCCGCGTGGCGGCAAGGACGCGCTTGGCCGCGCCCGTCGTTCGTCGTGCCGCCTTTGGGGCGGCGCCGTTTGGTTGCGGCCCAGCGCAGCGACAACGGATGAACGGAGCGCGATACAGATGAAACTGATCATCCTCGACGGCCATACGGCCAATCCGGGCGATCTGAGCTGGGACGGACTGCGCGACTTGGTCGAATACGAAGTCTACGAGCGCAGTTCGCCCGAGCAGACGATGGCTCGCGCGGCTGACGCCACAGCCGTGCTGACGAACAAGGCGGTCGTCGACGCGCGCGTGATCGCCGCTTTGCCCCGGCTGCGCTATATCGGCGTGGTGGCGACGGGCTGCAATGTCGTCGATCTGGCGGCGGCGAGCCGGCGCGGCATCGTGGTGTCCAACGTGCCCGACTATGGCACGGCCAGTGTCGCGCAAGCCACCTTCGCCCTGCTGCTGGAACTGACCAACCGTGTCGGCCACCACGCTCAAACCGTGCGCGCCGGACGCTGGTCGCAGTCGGCCGATTTCTGTTATTGGGACTATCCGCAGATCGAGCTGGCGGGGCTGACGCTGGGCATCGTGGGCTTTGGCCAGATCGGCCGAGCCGTGGCCCGGATCGCGGCGGCGTTCGGCATGCATATCCTGGCCTGCGCCCGCTCGCCGTCCGGAACCGTCCGCGACGGCGTGCATTTGGCCGACCTCGCGTCGGTGTTCCGGGCCAGCGACGTAGTGACGCTGCACTGTCCGTTGACCCCCGACACGCGCGAGCTGGTCGATGCCGCGCGCTTGGCGCAAATGAAGCCCACTGCATTTCTAGTCAACACGGCGCGGGGCGGCTTGGTCCGCGACGCCGACCTGGCGGCCGCGTTGAACGACGACCGCCTGGCGGGCGCCGCCCTAGATGTGCTGACGGTCGAGCCGCCGACCGCGGACAATCCGCTGTTGCACGCCAAGAACTGCCTGATCACGCCCCACATCGCCTGGGCCGCCCGAGCCGCTCGCGCCCGCTTGATCCAGCAAGCCATCGACAATGTCCGCGCATTTGTGTCCGACCATCCTATCAACGTCGTCAATGCGTAGAACGGCCGGTGAACAATCGTGGATTGGGGCAGGGTTCGCGTCTCGATCCGACATGACCGGACGCACCGGTCGCGCGGGTACGCGGGCGAGCGGGATGGGTTGTTGTGGAAGGTCGCGGCTGGAGACGAATCCGGAGGGCCGTCTTCCCGAGACAGTGGCGTGTAGCCCACCGCAACGATAAGATACATAGTTGTGGGAAGGAGAGATGACGTGGTGGAGCTACAGCAAATTGTGACCTGGCTGATCGTCGCGACGGCCGGGGGCTACTTGGTCGGTCGAGCTTGGCGCGTGCTGTCGGGTCGCGGCGGTGGCTGCGGGACGTGTGGGGGCTGCGGCACAAAACCGGTGAGCCAGCGTCTTGGGGAGGGGCGGTCGGTTTCGCTGACGATCCTTGCCGACGCGGCCGACCAGCCCGGGCTGCCAGCGAACCGTGCGCACTGAATCGTGCAGGTATGTCTTGGGGTTAACGCCCGCGCACGAGCCTGCTGGCGCCTTGGTCTTCACGCCGGGTCGCCGGACTCGGCTCGAAGACGATTTCTCGCGACGACCACAAGGACGCCTTCCCGCTGCGAACCCAACCGTGTCGCGGCCGACGATATCGTTGACCAGCGCTGACCTCTTAGACGAAAGGAACCATGTGATGACGCTACGACAACCGATGACTCGACGCCAGTTTGCCGGAATGGGCGCCGTCGCGGCGGGCGGTCTGCTGCTGCCTGCCTGGCTGGGGCGCGCCGCCGACGCGGATTCCGTGGCCGGAACCGTGTTCGAGACGGATCGATTCTGGTATCGCCTGGGGCCGGTGGGCACCTACGTCGACTCGCAGCGCGGCAACAAGGCCTTTGGGTTCACCGAGGACGCCATCTGTCTGTCCGAGGACAATGGCCGCACGTGGCCGCACCGCCACCCGTTCGCCGACGCCCAACGGATCACCTTCAGCTATATCCTGAACAACGGCAACATCCTGTTCGCCACGGGCGCGCAATTGTTTCTGAGCACCGACAACCTGAAGACCTATCGCCAGGTGATCGTCAAAAAACCCAACGGCCAGGACTACATTCCCCACACGCCTCAGAATCCCGAGAACCCCGGCTGGTACTTCCACAGCCTGACCGGCGTCAGCGCTTGGGACGTCAACGGCGTCGAGATGCTGGTGTGGGGGAACTACTGCAACGTCCTGGGCGGCGCCACGCCGAACAACATCTATTACACGGTCGATGGCGGCCAGACGGTGAAGATCGCGTACTCGTTCGGCCAAAACCCGTATTATCGAGACAACGGAAGCCCTGGCGGAGGCTCGACGGGAACGCTGCTGGGCGATCCCGACAACCCCGTGATCGCCCGCCACATTCACTGCGTGTCGTACAACCCGGCCGAGAACGCCTTCTATGCCTGCACGGGCGATGGCAACAGGCCCGAAGGGCTCGAGTGCCACTGGCTGCGCGGGACATACGACGCGGGCGCGGACCGCTGGGAGTGGAAAGTCATCGTCTCCGAGAGCCTGAACACGCGCTACAAATCCGGCGGGATCAACTTTGTGGACGGGTTGGCGTACTGGGCCGCCGACGCGAACGGCCCCACGCCGCACGATCGGGGCATCTTTCGCTGCGCCCCGGAAGACATCCCCAATCCGCAAGCTCACACCAAGCTGTTCGATCCCGCCTACGAGTCCGCGAACATGGTCATTCAAGACGGAGTGATCCTGTCGGCGCACTACGCCACCGCGTCGCCCTACACGTTGGGGATCATCATCTCGCCGGACATGGGCAAAACCTGGGAGCAGTATGATCTGAAGGAGTTCGGCAAACGCTCGCCGACCCGGCTGCAGCAGAAAAACGGCGACGGCTGGTTCCGGATGGATCTGCGATCCGGCTGGATCACCCGGGCGGAGACGATGTTCCTCAAACCCAAGCCGTCCGCGGCAGGCTGAGCCGGCGCCCGAGCGCGGCGTCATTCGCCCATCGGCGTTGGAGGCTCCGGACCGCGGTTGGGCACGCGCCGCCAACCGCGGTCGAACAAGGGGCCGCGCGCAGCTCGGCTACAGGCATTTGACCCGTGGCGAGTATTTGGCCACATAGCGGGCGTTGAACTCGTCGCCGCCGGGCGCGTTGGCGCTGCGCCATACGGGCGGTTCGATGCCGCGCGCGACGCAACGCTTGACCGTCTCGATCTCCAGGCGGTGGGCGATGAAAAAGTCGATCAGATTCGAGTTGGGCGCGATCGGCGTGTCGAATCCGGGAACGCGGACCGCACAGTCGCCGACTTCGTTATAGTCGTCGATGCAGACGTCCGCCAGATCGAACAGATTCAGCTTGCTGGGATGCCGGATGAAGTGATCGGGCGGCATCTCGGTCTGCCATTTCGACGAGCTGACCGCGATGATCTTCGCGCCCTGTTCCTTGGCCTCGAGCGCCGCGTCGATCGTCGCCGCGTTGATGCCGATGTTGTGAAAGATGATCAGGACATCGCCCAGTTCGAGTTTGTAGTACTTGACGATGCTGCGTCCATAGTTGACGCACCGTTCCAGCTCGAGGTATTTCAGCGCCTGGTTGAACACGGACAGGCCGGTCTCCATCAGCGGGTTGATGTTGGCCAGCCCGCCCGCGCGAAAGAACATCTCGCCCATGACCAGCGTGGTATGGCCGCCGCCGCCATAGACGTGGATCAGCCGATCCGCGGCGATCGCGCCGACCAGCAGATCGGCGGCTTGCTCGATGTTCTCGCGCTGTTCCGCCTCGACTTGGCGCATCAGGGCCACGGTTGCGTCCAGGTAGCCCAGGTCCGGTTGCGTCGCGTCCGTCATTTTGACCTCTCTGATTTCTGGGGGGTGTCGTCCACGGCACGCGCAGCGCGCCGCAGGACATGATACGCGGCAAATGGCTCGTCGTGTCGCCTTGCCGGGCGGAATCGCCGCGAACTCGCCCGCGGCCAAGTTGGCCGCCCCGCGTCGGTGGTGTCGATGCGGCTCGCGCGGCGTTGCGAAGTTCGCAATGAACGGGGCCGCCGTCCAGGATCCGGGAACGGTTCGGTTGTGCCGCGGTCTCTAGCCGGATGACG